>JAHKKZ010000189.1 GCA_029856685.1 Candidatus Njordarchaeota archaeon | reverse complement strand
GAATCACCAACATTCTGAACTCCAATAGTATCGGTTGCGTTTAAACCAACATCTGAAGCGACGATGTAGACCGATTTTAGCTTAGAGAAAACTTTTAGTGCTTGTTGTTGCTGCGTACCTAGCTGCGGATTCCCATGACTATCCTTAGCCGTCGATGCGGGAATCACTATCAGTAGGATGAGTAGTACTATTGGTAGACTCCTCAATGCCATGACCTTTAAAATTGACCTTTGGAACGCTCCATAGAAAAATGTTTAGTGGTAGGACGGCATCTCAAAGTCGATTAAGCTAATACTATATATAATGAGATATGTTCGTTTTAATAAAGTTATGGGCTGGTGAGACATCATCCTTATTACCTTGGTGTTTGATTATGGAAAAACACCTTTCCGCTATCGCTAAGTTGCTCCTTTGGCCAAGAGCACTTACCATCTTTGACCTTGAGATTATTTCAAAGAATATTCAGGGTGATATTAAGGAGATTGTTGAGGGAGATAAGTATCCAGATGATATAGTTGGTCTAAGCCTAGCTCTACTCAAACCACTTGCATCTTCTAGAGACACATTTGGTTTTACGATACATAGGGATTCTCTTAGGAGGCACATGATCATTAAGAAGAAGATTGTTAAGAAGCTACTGGCTGATGGGTATAGAAACCTTGCCGAAATGTACGCATATGTGGCGGTGCGAATAGTCTTTTATCTCCTCACATTGTATTTGGTGAGTGCTGGGATCCAGAAAGCGTTTCCAGGAACAATAAAAATTAAGTTTGAGCAGGGATCCCTAAGAGTCCTAATGGATGCATGTAGAGACCCCGAATTCATAGACATGCTCAGGGAGCTTAGACTCAAAAAAGACTTGGAATTCTCTGTGAAGTCTTTTGTCGAGATGATAAAGGTTACAATCAATCTGCTACCTGAGAATACAAGAAAGAGACTAATATCCGAAATCGGCGAATTTCTTGAGGAGCCTACGGATCTCGATAGTATACACCATTCTGTTCAGGAAGCATTAGAATCCGACCTACCAGAGCATATAAAGAGAAGAATAGTAGAAAGCGCCATGTATATCATGGGTATCGTTATCCGCGAGAAATTTATCCATGAGAAAGAAAACGCTGGAAAGCTTGTTGAGATGTTGGGCTCAGTAGGAAATTTGGTGAAGCCTATAGTCCCCGAGTATCGTGATATCCTATGGGAGGTAGTAAGTATATTAACCAGTATAACTACTAAGATTCATAAGGGCGATATAGACACAGCAGTTAAGGTGCTCTCAGAGCTTGGTGAGAGGCTTCTCTGGGAAAAATACCTTAACATCTCCATGAGCGAGAGGATAGCTGTTAAAGCGCCAAATGATGCGAAATCGCTGATTCCACCAATAGTTGTTGCTCCGCTAAACCTTGTTGATGTCTACCAATATGTGAGTCTAAGTCACATAATAAATGAGATTGTTGACAGCATAATAAATGTGTCAAGCGAGCTAAGACTTATTCTGAATACGCTTATAGCGTTGGATGAGGACACCCTATTCGATTTTCTGATCAGGGTCTCTGAAGATCCATTCGCAAGCCTAGCCCTTGACTTCGTAGTTGGCAGCTTTTCGGGCTGGTTAGCTGACCTGACGATAAACTATTTGGCACCGAAGTTGGGTGCGAGAAAAGAGCTTATAGGGAAAATTGTTAGGGTCCTAACAAGATATCTAGATGAGATATACAGAAAAACGAAGTCCTTGCTAGAAGTTTGGAACGACCCCGAATACCTGAAAAAGATTGTTTGTTACCAACTATATAGGGAATACTATTTCCTATCAATGAGGCTTGCTGTTATAGAGGATATAAAAAAGGAAGTACCTCAGGCTAAGGAGCTTATGAGTCTTATCGAGGACATCTCAAAACTTCTGGATAAGATCTACGAGCCTATAAAACCAAAAAAAGAGGAACCTGTAGACGAATTCATAGTGTAGGAGACGCCACTATTATAGGTAGCCAAGCGCTCTTAGTCTCTCCTTAACTTTTTCCTCTTCCTCCTCCGAATAGACTTCTTCTGTCTCCTCTAACGCACTTTCAAGCACGAAGACAACAAACTCTTCTACGGATTTGAATTCCCCTGTACTTTCAATCTCCTTCTTTATCTTCTCATATAGCTTCTTGGGTATTTTCACCTCGACATATTCCTCCATACCAATCACCCCTATTCAGCAAACAGAATCAAATTTGGTTTATATATTTGAGGGCTATTTGGAGTATCTCCTCACGTATTATTTCGCGTGGTATCTCATCGATTTTCCCTTCTCTAAGCTTGTTACGGATGAATGTCATGGATATCTTTATTCTATCAGCCTCTGAGTGCCCACAGGTACTCTCAGTCGCAACCATACCACACCTCTTACAGTAGAATGGGCCTTTCAGCAGAAGAGGCTGTATGCCGAGCTCTTCCACCGAGAATTTTTTGAGGAATTCATGGGCTTCGTACTCCCCGTAGTAGCCAGAGGGAGATGCATGGAGTCTTCCTATTATCTGATGGGTCGCTCCATAGTTCTTGCGTACCAAGCAATGATGTAGGGCCTCTCTCGGACCAGCAAAACGCATCCAGGTCCACAGAAATGAGAGAAAAACTTTGTTGGGTGGATACACATTGTTTATCATCCAGTTGTATGCCTCAATAATCGCTCGTGGGGGGAAGTCACCAGGTTTTCGCTCACCGATTATTGGGTGTATGAACAAGCCATCTGCGATTTCTAGTCCTATTCTCTGGAGGTATTCGTGGGCTTTATGAGGGATATTCCTCGTTTGGAAGGCAACAATTGTTTTCCAGCCTCTTCTCTCAAATTCTTTTCTTGTTTCCCTAGGCTCGAGCTCTTTCTCAGGGATTATGGACCTCGGTCTGTTGATGACATCTATTTTGCCTCCCAGTAGGATATCTGGTTGTGAGAGAAGTTTTTGGACACCAGGATGTGATGAGTCCTTTGTCTTGAAGAAATATTCTATCTCAAACTTCTTGTCTCTCTCGTAGATGTCCTCAATCTTCAGAAGAGCTACTGGGTTTTCTCCATCAAATATGGCTATGGTATCGCCTTCTTCTAGTTCTGACGCAAAGTTTTTG
>JAHKKZ010000188.1 GCA_029856685.1 Candidatus Njordarchaeota archaeon | reverse complement strand
TTCTATGATAATCGATTTAAGCACACTAAAACTATCGCCCCTCTTCTGGATAGCAATAACAGTATATATGCTTCCTGGAATCTCATTTTTCATACTTCTAAGAAGCATCTATGCATCATCAATAGGAATACTTAGAAGTAGAGACCCAATAGTAATCTTCTTCAGCGCCTTTATACTTTCTACGGTGTATTGGTTGATAGCATCGGCATTTATAATGAGATTAAACCTAAACTCCAATATATTGGTAACTATAATATCACTAGGAACACCAATAGTTATCACATCCCTATCTCTAATCCACAAACTGATACACAAACTAAAAGAAAGAAAAGAGCGTTCTGTCACGATAAAGCATAGTCTACAGCGCTTGATAATAAAAGTAAGAAAACCACAAATAAACCCAAAACAACTAATCAGATTTACAAGCAGAATCGAGGGCGAGCTCATAAAAGCACTAATTTTCATAGTTGTGCTACTGATCAGCCTCTCATTCTTCTATTGGGCCTACTACGCTGAGTCCCTCTATGAAGTGCTCCCCGCAGGTTATGATAGAAACTCCCACTTAGCACGTGTCTTCTGGTTCCTTGAAAAAAACAGCATAATGGTATATTCTTTTGGAACTAAATACCTGAATTTCTATCCCGTTGGCATGCATATGATACTGGCAACGATTATTAGAATATCCTTCTACATAGCAAACGTGCTAAACATACAACAGATCACAACAGACTTCCTAGCTAACTGGGAGACAGTAAGCATACTCTTCTGCGAAATCATATGTTTCTTCCTAGCATTATACCCAATAGCGATATACACGATTTCAAAAGAATTAGGAGGAAAACGCGAAGGAATCGGCCTAGCATCAGCTATCGCAAGCTTAGCTCTCATCGGTAATGTCGCCGTCTTGGAACCATTCCACAACTTGATTGGGAACTACTTGGTTGGCTTCATAGCGGTGGTTCTGTGTTGGTATATAAAACGAGATCTCCTAGCAGATCCAAAGCATGTAGCTTTTTTAGCATTAATATTAGCTTCTATAGCTCTCATACATACATTCTCCTTAGTCTATGCCGCAATTCTATTCGCAATCATCTTAACTTATTATCTAGGAAAACATATCATAGCATACATGCAAGGAAGAAAAGAAGTACACATTAAAAAATTAGCATTGGCAACATTATTAACGCCGATAATAGGCTTTATATACACACTTATAATTTACCCAGAGTATGTCTTTGGAGAGATCTTCGAAATGCTTAGACGTATGCATGCTAGAGAGGTATACGAAGATCTAGTCAAGTATTCTACAACGGGGCTCCCACAAACCCCAAGTATGCTAAGCGTTGAGGGCTTACTAACTCAAACAAAATTCGCATTAAAAGGAGTATACGCTATTTGCCTTTTATCGGGTACAACTTTAGCCTTAGCAGCAATATTTATTTACTTCTGGGGACGAGCAATACTTATCGACAATATCAAAGTACACAAACCAAAATTCGACACCATGTATCTATTACTATTCATCATAGTTTCAGCGATCTATACACTCACACCCATCTTACCTAAAATGGGAATTGAAGAAGTCAGAGGAGTCTATTTATATGCTATCTCACTAGGAGGAGCCTTATATCTACTCTACAAATCAGCCCAAGAATGGCTCAGAACGCTAGCAAGTATAATCCAAAAAAAGAGAGTATGGCTAGCACGACATATCAACACAGTCGGAAAAATAATAAAAATATTTATTATAATAGTTTCATTGCTTAGTCTAACACCCATATTTGAGAGCTCAAATAGCCTCGCTAAACAAACAATAGAACAAACAAGACGCGGTAGAATAGTAGGATACATCAAAATCCAAGGAGTATATAAACTCGCCGAAGCAATCAAAAACAATGTGCCCCCTAGCAAAGCCATAGTATACCCAAGAGGTGGAGATGGAGATGTAGAACGATTCATTCTAAGCCTACTAATAAACAACACTATCTATATGGCTGGTATTTATGTAGATATGCCGATGGTCTCAGAACTTGCAAAACTCTACATGAGCTGTAAGGTGTGGATAATAGGCGAATATTACACAGTACGCTTTAATATCAATGACACCTACTACATGGACATCGTAGAAAAATACAACATCGGGGCGATCATCGAAACATCATTATTTAGGCTAAACCATAACAGAATACTTCGACTATTCCCACGAAGCAAAATAATCAAAGTAAGCACATATTATACATTGGTAGTCTTAGGAAACTGGTAGAAATTCCTCCAAAACTAACACCATCACTTCCGAAGAATAACTATCGTATACATCTTATCAATCTCAATAATTCTGCTCCGAGGAAGAGACCCCAGAACCCTCTCATGATCCAAGCTATATGCCCAGTACTCAACAATAGCCCCCACATGATATTTATCAACAATATTCAGAAACAGCTCATCAAAAATATTAATATGCGTATGCTCCTAACCATCAACAAAATTAACAATATCACTATACAGCATAGCAAGCTCTATTTGCATTAAATCCCGCGAAAAAACCCGAAGCAACTCGAATCAAAATGCTATCGTTAACCAGTATCCTAAAAACTATTAGATCCATATCCCTACCCGAGGGAAAAACAACAAACCCCCTCCATGTCAATGTAGCCATCAAGCCTACTCTTCGGAGTTCTATCCAAGTCGACCCTAGCAAGATCATAAGAAACCTTATACACAAAGAACAGACACAATAGACAAACGACAGGAAACATTCTCCTTAGATAGACATAACTCCTACAAAGCTTTTTTCTGACACCTTTACCATACTTCCCAGCGTTACTAATAACTCCTTCAAACATATCTTTGGTAACTCCATAAAGCAATATTAATGCTCCCCCCCAACTAACATAGAAAAGAAAAATAATCCCTTGACTTCTGGAATCCCCAACTTCAGTATTATTGGTGGTAGAACCAACGTATTTAATGCTGAGGCAACCAAAAAACCGAGACCGTCCACTGAGATAGTTTTTTCTGTTTTCAAGATAGCTTTTTCTGACAGGCTCGAGGCCGCACATAGACCTTAGCAAACATTCTCATACGCACAGACCACCACAAAAGACCACGAAT
>JAHKKZ010000187.1 GCA_029856685.1 Candidatus Njordarchaeota archaeon | reverse complement strand
ATAGGACACAAAGAAATGTGCCAATAGGTTGTCAATATAGCTAACTTTTACGGTTATTCTCCTATCATACTCC
This sequence comes from Candidatus Njordarchaeota archaeon, assembly GCA_029856685.1. Taxonomy (GTDB): domain Archaea; phylum Asgardarchaeota; class Njordarchaeia; order Njordarchaeales; family Panguiarchaeaceae; genus Panguiarchaeum. The sequence continues at coordinate 3,046 of JAHKKZ010000187.1, read as the reverse complement.
CCCTCATAGCGATACATGCACTCCTCTATGAACATGAAGGTCTTCTCGAGAATCTCCCTAACAGATTTGGCGGAAATAGTTCTACCCTCGTATTCTGCCACGAACATGATCATCACCACTAACGCTAGGGGCTCCAATAGAACTGACTTTTTTCTCTCTTTTGTAGACTCAATATATAAAAATTCCACAAAAAACTTTGGAACAATGCGTGTGTTAGATCCTTAAGTCCAACGATCATTTTATCCATCTCTTCAAAGTTGAATAAATCCGTCTTCCTCCTTGGTGTCGGCTCGAACAACAGGTTAACATCCCTTAACTACGCTAGTATCCCCTATCTCATGAAAACAACTTTCAATTTTGTTTCGACTTATCATCACTCTAATTTAATAGAACGCAATGATATGTTTGCGAGCAATGAAATATTCATAGGTGTTCATATGGTTGTTTATTCCTATGCCCGACACACAAGAACTCTGATTTATCAGCTATGCTAAGAGAAACAACCCGCATTCACGAACACGATGACAAGAATTCATGACGTGTTCCTAGAAGCACTAGGAACAGGCAGATGAACACCCATAACCTGCGTAAAACAAAACATAAGAACCATTATGAGAGCCAGATAGTAGACCAGCTAGTCCAGCAATGTAAGAGAGGTCTACAGCCAGCGGTTAGGAATGCTATTGGGGGATTAGCAATCCTTTTTATAAGTCATAATTCTATTTTTTCTGTTAGTGTTTCTATGACAACAACTGATGCTATTCATGAGATCCTAAACAGGATCAATGCGATATATGCGGAGCTTAGATTTATAAGGAATATTGTTGAGAAGAGGCTTATGGGCGAGGAAGAACCCCTAGAGGATGAGATAAAAGCGATAAAGGAATACGAAGAACGCAAGAAGAAGAAAGAAATAGAGTTTGTTCCCCCTGAAGAAATCCTTGGAGAATAGAATGTTCAGAATATTCGTCGAGAAAAGAGCTAAAAAGGGAATTAGAAAGACTCGACGAGAAGACTAGGCAAAGAATACTTGACGCCTTGATAGTTTTGAGAGACTAGGGATTCTCGCAGAGGATTGACATCAAGAAGTTAAAGGGAACCAAAAAACCACTATAGGCTTCGAGTAGGGTTGCAATTCCGTTTTTGTAGGCCCGATTTGAAGGCCAGAACATAGAGCAATAGCTCGGCAGGAGGAGAAGTTGAGGAGACACCACTCATCAATGTTGAGGGAGAAATATGCTCCAGAGACATTCAGCCCCAGACAGCTCCATACGTTGTTCAGGATAATAGCGGATTCCAAGGGATATAGGAGATTGTTGGTGGAGATCGTAGCCCAGCAGCTCGGTGGATTGTGGCACAGAACAACAATAACAGGATACTACGAGGGGAGAATCCCAACACGACAAGGACTACCCGAACAATTCAGGAGAAAACTCCAGGCAATCCTGAGGAGAAAGCTAAAATATAACACGGAGAACTTCCCAGAGATAATGCGCCGCCTCGCAGACGAGCACCCAGAGTTCGCAGAGAACGTTGAGACGATAACAAGGATACTGCTGCTAACAGAAGAGGAAGAGGAGGGGCCGAAACCGAGGAAGAAGCCACCGAAGAACAACAACAGGAACACCCACAACAGGAAGAACAAACAACAAGTCCGAATGCATAGAACGCAAAGCGACACAGAATACATGCGTTTTCTCGAATGTATGGAACGCATAGCAATTCAGGCTAGAATTGATGCCGGCAACGTCTGTCTAGAGTTTCTGCACAAAGCCACGATAAAACCCCCTACGTTTGGGTTTTCAGCATGGGTTTTTGTCTGGACACGCAGTTTCTGCACAGTGCAGAAAGTTTTTGCACATTTGGGAAAAGTTCCTGCACAGACCCCAAAGAATTTATGCCTTTTCTGTCCCACGTTTTGCTCGTTGTGGCTTGTTTGAGTGGGAAAGTTTCTGCGCGTTCTGCACAGTTTTTGCACGGTGTGAATTGTTTTGCACGTGCATGGTTGGGAAGATCCTCATCTGTTGGGTTTTTGTGTTTCTGTTGTCTCTAGCTTTCTGTGTTGGATTTAATTTCTAAACGCTGGTCGAGCTATCGCTCTATGTTCTGGCCTCTAAATCGAGCCTACAAAAACGGAGTTGCGACCGGCAAGACCTTTCCAGATCATAAAGTCACCATGTATCTCTGGATCTTCAGGCTCTGAAATCTCGCCACGCCTCCATTTCTCCAGAAAATCGCTTGTCTTCATCTTATATTTTTCCTCAAAAACTCTGAGCTGAGAGAGAAGCCAGCGTCGCTTCTCAAAAAGCCTGTCTAGGATTCCCAGGGGCTCTTAGGATACTGAGACTACACATATCACCAGAAAAATAATACTCAATAGATAAATTATGGTTATTGCTTTAGTAGTTTTTGATGATGATTCCCATTTCTCATGCAATGTATTTCCAACCAATCACTAGCTACCGTCCACGAGCTAAGTCACGCTTTATGAAAAAATCTTGGGAGATATGTTCACACAACAGAACAAGCAACAAAACAGTTTTCATCGAGATTCCCCAGAATCAAAAATCTACTAATTCATTGCGTTTTCCCTTTTAGCTAAGTCCACGGTCATCATAGTCCCTCCGTAGGGTTCGAGAAACACTAAGAGTTTGTTTGGCCACAGAAAAAATCTCATCATAATTTTTGATGAGTAGATTCTTAAGAAACGGGGGTTTAACGCCTTGTCTAGAAATGTTTTGGGGGAGCTGCACGCTCCCCCCACGGCTACGCGCCGCCGTATTGGCTATTCGCCAATAATCCCTAATCTAATAGCCTCATATTCTATATTTATAAAGTTTTACGATACATCTATATACTTGTAGTCAAAAATTTCAATAACATGATAATCAAGCATTTGTGAGCATGCTACATTTAGGATTACTGATGTTGAATTTCCTCTAGGAACTCTCTCGGCCTTAATATTCTTATCTGTTCGTTGTTTACTTTGAACTTTCTCTCCTTGTCTCTCATGTCTAGTAGGTCATTATCCAGTGTGATTAATGGT
>JAHKKZ010000186.1 GCA_029856685.1 Candidatus Njordarchaeota archaeon | reverse complement strand
GCTAAACATCACAAAAAACTTCACGAGTCTTAGCGTTGAAAGCACAAATAACGAAGATATCTTCCCAACGCTTGATACTTGGGATTATAGGCTTCGAACCGCGTTCAGCGATGATACGACGGATAATGGTCGTCAGGTACTGCTTAGTCTCGTCCTCAAAAAAGACGAGATAGGGCGAGTCTAAGAGTTCTCTGACGTTTTTTAAAAAGCTTCCTCGGCATCGCCACCGGGCGACCTAACATCTCAAGTTCTTGGCTTTATCAAGGAGAAACCCAACTTACGTACAAGCTCATAGACACAGTTTGGGTGGTAGTTCACACCTAGGTAGTCGCGGATATCTTCAGCATTGTCCAGTCCACCAGATAGCCGAATTCTCTAGGTGATTTCCTCAGAGCTTCCCTTATTTTGTTGTAGTCAACACGGGGCTTTGCTCCTGGCTGCTTCCTCGTTCTGAGTGCTTCGGGGCCGCCGGAGTTGAATCTGTCCAGCCAGTATCTCACGTGGCTGTGGTATGTTCCCAGAATCTCAGCTACTTTTGTGATGCCTAGCCCCTTCTTGACTAGGATTATCATTTGGAGGCGAAACCTTATTTTTGGGTCTTTCTCCTTCTTTCGGAGCTCTAGAAGCTCCTCAAGCGTTATTGGCCAGGTAACTTCAGTACACTTCTTCATCAAAGATAACCCGAGTCATACGAAAGTAAGACAAAAATTTAACTTAAATACTAGTCGACCTTTCGGCCTGCTACGAGTTCGGATAATCTGAGCAGGTCTCTTCTGTTTGTTTTTAGTCCGCTGGCGATGTCTTTTAGGACTGCTACGACTTTGTATCCTTTGGCGGTGCAGTAGTCTAGGAGCCTCTTGACTTGTCTTTCTAAATCCTCCTTTTGGTCGGCTGAGCTCGCCCTGGTGTAGACCGCTGCTCGGATTGTGCTGTCTTTTCTTCCGCTTATGATTTTTTCTACTTCGCTTCTGGGGATTGTCTATCTTCCTGTTGGTGTCTTGGCTGCTTTTGTTATGCTGTGGTATATTCATCTTTGTAGTGTTGCTCTGCTTATTCCTAGCATTTTTCTGGCTTCTTTTGGGCGGAGTAGCTCCTCCTTTTGCGTCGCTTTGATGCTTTATGATGTAATAAGAATCATTTGATGTTTAAAAAGTTTTCAGCCTAGTAGCATAGTGAATATAGCGAACATACCATATACTCTATTAAGAAATATATTTAAATGCAAAAAAATTGAAAATAGCCCAAAAAGAGATTGAAATCCTAGTCGTTCTAGAGCTCTCAGCATCACAATTCCGTGGAATCATAGAGGAATCCCTAGGAGAGAGTTGAAGCTGAATTCTATTAAATTTCTCGTAATCCTTATTGATTAAGCTGGACTATAGAGAAATTCTTAAGAGGAGGTTAGGGTCGATTTATCTGGCCCTAATTTTTGTTGTATTGGTGTGGATTTTGGTTTTTCTGGATTGTTGATGCGAGTTTGGTTTATATGTTCAGTGTTTGTGGGAAGGAGGTCTTTTTTAAAGTTAGAATAAGCTTTTTATTTTGGCGGTGTCGGTGGAGTTAATGAGTGTGTCTTTAAGTATGGCGGTGCAAGTTATTGTTCCTGGGGAGCCGACAGAGCTTGATATGCTGGTTCTAGAGTTGTCTGCTTTTCTGGTGAGAAGGCTGAGGAATAAGGTTATTCGTGTGGAGAGAGTTTCTGGTTGGGATAGTAGTAATGTTAGGATTGTTATTGAAGACTTAGATAGCTTGAGAGAGGCCTTGGATGCTGTGGGGGAGTTTGAGGGGGAGAGCGGTATTCTTGGAACGATAGGCCCCGAGGTAGTTCTGGTGAGGAGGATTAGCTATTCTGGTAGGTGTGTTCGAAGGGCATGTGTACTCATCGGGAAGGTCATTGGTGATTATTCTTTGGGCCACATCTATAAGGCGATGGTGGTGTTCTGGGAAGTGGTGAAGCTACCATTAAGAACGATAGTTTATGCGGAGAAGAAGACCACCTATGAGAAGCCCAGAAAACTCATAAACAAGTATGTTAAGACCGCTAAATTGCCCAAGGGAGTTCCCGTTGGCATAGATACTTTCTATGAACTGAGAAGCAAGGTTATCCACAGGGCATTAATACTCACGAGAAAAAATGTAGAAGATGCAAGAAAGTCTTTCTGTGATGCTGTGAGAGAGCTGACTAGGGAGCTTCCGGGGGAGCGAATAGCCGAGCTGGAAAGGATAGAAGAGTTATGTCAGGGAATCTAACAACTTGGTTAGCTGTTGGTATATTGTTATGTCACGCCACAAATTGTGCAGAATCTACATAACATTCTACTATTACTACATATCTCTCCGCACCAGAAGGACATTTCACAGATGGGTAAAAAGAGAGAATGTTGCGAAAGCCGTGAAGTTCATCCGAAAACTTTTAGATCCTACATACATTGAAATAAGGTGTGTGAACAGGAAAAAACCATACACCAATGAAGATAAACTCCCAAAGAAAATGGTGTTGCACTCAATACTTGTAGTCCTCAAGAAGTGTCTAGAAGTAACCTATGAGGAGGAGTATAGGCAAATATACAAACCCATCGACGAGTACCTGATGAAGGAATGCAAACTATACATGTACAACATGTGGGGATACGGCGAAAGAGGACCCGGATGGCAAATGGATGGGAGACACATACCCCTAGATCACATCGACAAAAAACTCACAAATAAACATGACAGTCTCACATAGCTATATGTTAAGCAACTCAGCAACTTAATAGAGGAATCCCAATTATATAGGTTTCAACAGCCTCATATTCACACAAAAACTTAGAGACCTATATGTGATTCTACATTAGCTAGCCCAAGTCCTACCCCATATACCATTTTTCATCTTACGCCACACCAATGAACTGAGCAACCATCACTAGAGCTGATACGCCATCCTTATCACCCAGAACCTTTATTATTCCTCCTCCTAGAGCTCTTTGTCTTAGTGGAGCTCCTAATGGTTCTTCCTCATCCCAGCAAGTTATTATTGTTCTGAGAAAAGAGTTTCAATTCCCCTCATGGGGAATTCTCTATGATTCTGAATTATGTTAAAAATAATTGGCTATTCTTGACCCATCATTAATAGCCATTCGTATGCCGGTAATACTC
>JAHKKZ010000185.1 GCA_029856685.1 Candidatus Njordarchaeota archaeon | reverse complement strand
TGGTCTCCAGATGTGATGAAAAATGTTGGTGTGTAGTAGTATAGTACCCACCAGAACATTACTATTTCAACCTCATAGCTCAGCATAACCATTGTCCACATATCACCATTCTCGGTACCTCCCCAGAGAACAGATATTCCAAGAACACTATCTACATCCTCCTCCTCAGCTCTGCCAATGGCATTAAGATATTCATCATCATATTGTTGATCAAGATACGCATTTCCAATATAGTCATGCCAAGCATCGGTCCACTCAATATCTATTGTCGCACTTAGCTCCTTAGTACCTCCACTACCAAACCACTCAGCATAGCTAGGTAGGCCGCTGGATGGAGCATCCTTTATCTGTGGGGCATCATAATATTGTGCAACATCATGTGCGAGTGGAGTCGCACTATCACTTAGCGCTTTAAATTCTTCAGCTTCGCTACTCTTATAAGCACCACTTGTCCAGCCCCCAGTTGTTGGTGGATCATCCCCAACATCGGTATCGGAGAAGAATATTGGATCGTCGTCCCAAGTAATTAGCATCGAGTAATATACTAGCCATTCGGGGCTTATGGGTACTTCTATCTTGAAGTTAACTGTAACGTATACCCACTTGTTGAGATCTAGAGCTACTGACCATCCCGACATACCTTTGAATTTTATTGATTGGGATAGCGATGATATGTCGTAGATTCCAGTAAAGTTTAGTCTATCAAGAGTAATGTTCTTTATGTAGCAACCCCACATTCTTAGATCAAACGTAACATTTGTTATGCTGAAGTTGTAGCTATGGTACTTTACCATGCTCCATAGCCAGTCTTTAAGAGTACTGTTCTCGAAGTCGCGGAACCTATTAACTCTCCAAAGTCTAACATATGCGTCAAAGACATTTTCTATTCCTTCCACTAGAGTTAGGTTTTCGATGTATATCTCACCAAAGAAGTCATCCAGAGATCCCGAAGCTTGCTGGCCAGCTTTGTTGCCAAAGTAATATTTTCCTGAGTAAACCATTATTGCTTTGAAATTTTCAAGAGTTACATTGAATCCATAGTCGCCTACGACTTGATGGTATTGTAGCAAGATCCAATAATAATTCCATAGATTTATTGTTGTTGGATCGTTCTCCCACACTGGATCAGCGTAGTTAGTGGCATTTTCTATCCCACCATACAAATCATCAGCGTAGTAGGTTCCGTATCCTATTGGTATGAGTGCTACGACATTAGCATTTATACTGTTTACTTCCTCTGAAACAACGGAGTCTAGAGCTCCTTGAATAATATCAGGTGTTATAATATACATGAACTTTGCGGAAAGAGCTTCTAGATCCGTAATGTTAACGCCGAATATTTCGAGGTCTATTTTTGTGCTCGCCCAGACATCTATTGACCAGTCATGTAGTGTCGCATCAAGGAATTCCTGTAGGTATCTATTCTTCATGAATGTTATCTCTATTGTTATATTCGTTGTTTCATCGGCTCTTAGCTGTACTGTTCCCACGATTGTTTGTATTCCAAATGCTGTGTACTCATTCAGAGGTTCCATATGCAAAGTTGTTTCCATTCTAAATATCTTTATATTCAACGAACTCGAAACTGGTTCAATTAGCCTTAGAACAACATATCTACTGTCCTCCGAGACTATTTCCCATGACACATTCTCAGCATGATATTCAATTATGTTATTTAGCAATGCAGATGCGTCAACTTCTCCCTCCATTAGAGCCTCATAATAATCGCTAACACTGTATCTTGTGTTATTATACTTAAATTCTATGTCGAGGATTAGATTATCCGATCCAAACAGATTTATTGTTGTTGACCCCCATACATCCATGGTAACATTCTTCTTAACCAACAGGTCTTGAAGGAATCCTTGTAGCGCTGGTTTATTAAGCTTGTATATTGTTATGTTTGTGTTGAACGTCGTATTATGATCCACGCTCAGTTCTAAGTAGTCTATAAACACATTAGCAACCTTAGCACCCTCATAGATTATATCGGCATTAAAGCCATATATCTGTACAGGAACCTTCGATCCAAATATTGTTATATTTACATTGAGAGTTGCCGTAGTATCGCTCTCATCCAATACCGTTATGCCACCAATACTCATGTTGAATAGGCTTAGAGCAGTTTCTTGAACATCCATTGACTCTAATTGTTCACTCATACTCCATCCAAATACCTGTCTAAGAGATATATTTCTGATGGAAACCCCAAAGAAGTTCACTTCATCCACCAATATATCTACATCAACTTCGATACTATAATTATTTATTAGATCCTCAAGGAACTCTGCGGTTTCAGGTCTATCAGCAAGTAAAACATCCACAGCTATAGTTGTATTTTCACTAGCAGAGATGCTTATTTGAGGAACCTCTATTTTAACAACGGTAATGTCATTTCTAAGAAGCTTAGCTCTTAGCCCATACACTGCCAGCGAGATGTTAAATTTGTTGATGAAGTCTACGGTTACTCTTAGAATATGATATCTAACCCCCTCCTCTGAATCAAATCTACTTCCAATATATTTCATATCTTTGTACTGTATCAAGGATTGTAAGTTTACTGGTATAATACTGCTTCCGTTGTTTGAACTAGTCATGTTGAATGCTAGATCCTTTAAGTCTAAGGTTAAGTTCAAAGTGAGGTATTGCGTGGATTCGTCAAACAGCTGTACTGTCACCGCACCACTAACATCAACCACGGCACTCACACCTCCTATGTAATCCTCAATGAATTCTTTCAGAGCTAGAGATCCTTTGAATATCGTGATGTTTATGGTTATGTTAGTTGATTCCAACGGCGAGAGTATGATGTCTCTCGCATATAGCCTAGCTATCCTGCCTAAATCATTGCTTATGGTCAAGTTCATGTAGCGTACTTTGAGGAATATAGGAACACCACTAGCGTTTAGATCGACTATGATGTTTGCTGTTGAGTTGTCCTCGCCCCATATCTTTATTTCATTAATACTGTACGAGAAGAAATTGGACGCTATAACATTGGTGCCAGAGCTTACTTGGGAGGACATATTCATTGTTTGATAAATACTATAGTTGAGGTACAAATCATCTATATCTGCTCCCAAGAATGTGAGGTCAAGGGTTCCTTCTATCGTTATGTTTATTTCACCATTCGACAACGCACTTTCAAGTAAATGCTTAGCACC
>JAHKKZ010000184.1 GCA_029856685.1 Candidatus Njordarchaeota archaeon | reverse complement strand
GCAAGGAAGTGTCCTGCTACAGTGTCTTCAAGATAGCTCTATCAGAACTCGTGATCGTCGGCATCTCCAACCAATTTCTCAATGAGTATTCTTTCTAATATGTCGAGATATATTGTTCCCTCCTCTAAAATCGCTTTGTGGAATTTAGCCTCATCAAATCGCGCCCCCAATTTCTTCTTAATCTTCTCTTTGATTTGCTTGATCTTTATTTTTCCATAAAGATAGCTAAGTGGGTAGCCGGGTTTCTGGATATACCAATTCAGTTCGCCCTTAATAACGGGTTCTGGCAGACCTAATTCCCTCTTCATATATTCTACTGCCTCATCATAGGTCATTTCTCCACACTGCATTTTTATGTCTAATATAACTCTATGAGCCCTCAGTAGTTGATCTTCAAGCTGCGCTAATCTGACCTTCCTATCCCCATAACCTTTCAACACCATCAGTTCTTCGACATAGTGGGCCCATCCCTCAACGAACTCTATAGCGCCCATAGCGCCTATCACTCGGACTATGGATGGGTGCTTGTTGGCCCAAACCAGCTGTGTGTGATGCCCAGGGTATGCTTCATGGAAACTTACATTCTTTATCATAGCATAATAATGTGCTTTAAGTCGGTCAGGTTCTGCCGTGACGAAATATATTCCTACCTGTTTCTCAAATTTTCCAGGGCTCATATATCCTGCCTGAGGCAGAAGTGGAATGAATGGTTTTGGCGTCCTAATAACTTTTAGATCCTCATCTTCGGGTAGCGGCACTAACCCCGTTTTTCTTAGTACTTCTCTGGCCTCGTGTATAGCTTTTCTATATGCTTCTAATACCTCTTCTGGCGTTTTTGGATACTCCTCTCTTACCTTATCCAGAATTTCCCTTATACTCAATCCAGGATAGAGCTCATTTCCTATCTTCTCAATTTCCTTTATAGTCTCAGCTTTGACCCTCTCAGCCATCGCCAGAATCTCATCCAGAGATTCCTTTATCCCCCTAAGTCTAAGCAATTTTATAAGATTTTCCCTCCCTATAGCCCAATCATCTGGAGCTTCTGGAATTATTTCCTCATCCAGATATTTTTTGAAATCTACCAACACATTAATCGACCTCTCCTCAACACTCATATACTTATCTAGTATATCCTCAGAAACCTTCATAGATCTTGCAGTATGTTCTATTAATTTAAGAAATCCGATTGTGCCACTGGTGACTTCTGATGCTATTTTTGACCATGTTTTGACTGGACGTGTACATCGCTCCTTCAAATCCCTAGCGATTTTCTCAGTATAGGCCAAGCGGGATATTATCGAGCTTAATCTCTGCTCGAATGGTGCGAAATCCTTAACAAATAGCAGGTATATTGCAGACATAACTATCTCTCCCAAATTGTTGACTCGTTCCCAAAGTTTGAGATCCCTATTCATAAACAGTTCTATCTCAAAATCTCTCCTGAGAATCTCCCAGTCAACCCTATTCATATGATTAAGCTCCCTCAAATCAAATCTCATAAGCTCCTCAAGCCATTTCTCGACTTGGCGTATCTCTCTAAGAACCTGATCCCGCGAGAAGTCATCCATATAGGGATCATACTCATGTAGTCCGAGGAAGGTGCCAAGAGTAGGATGCCAATCTAATATTGTTTTAAATATTTCATCAACAAACTCGCGAAACTCCTCATCTACAGACAAAGAAGGCACCCTTCGAAAACCTATATGCTAGGGAGTTAAATAGAAAATAGAGCTTAAAAAAGCAGGTATACTGCATTTAAAATAAATCTTTGAGCTTCATTTTTTAAAGTGTCTAGGCTCATATTCATCGTGTTAAGGTATTTCCCTATGTGGGTTTCGAGCTTCTATTGTGCTACATATAACCTTATTATTTTGATTACAGTTATAGTATAGTTTCTATAGAGGATATCATCTATAGAGGGAATCCTCTATGATAAGTAGCATTGTTAAGATGCCTGCCAAGGAGAAGAGTTTTTGATGGGGAACATGAATTAGAACTGGTGTTGGATAATATAAAGAAGAATGAGCACATGGTGATTGTTGGTCATCGTAAGGTGGGAAAAATATCGATTCTTTTTTAGGGTTGGGGAGTTGCTCACCAAGAAGAATTATTTTTGTCTATACCTACATACCAGAACGCCTCAGAGCATTTTAATGGTGTTGACTTCGAATCACTCTTCTTTTATAAAATAACAGCAACTCCTATTCTTAATATGGGTATTAGGTAATATACATATTAGGTAACTTGGGTGTTAGGATAAAGTGATTATATTCGACCGAGAGAATGAGTTAAGAGACCTAGAAATACTCTACAAGAATTGTCTATCGAGAGGTATTGGCTGTGGGGTTATCGTTTATGGGTGGAGAAGAATTGGGAAGACTACTCTTCTGAGGGAATTTGTTAGGCGAGTCAATGGTGTATATATTAACTGTATATGGATAAGCGACCCCTACGTGTTCCTTAGACTCATACTAGATTTTCTGCCCAATGATCTTAGGGTTAAGTACAAGTATTTTCTTGATGAGAACGACCCTATGTTTGTGCTTAGGAAGGCGTTTGATGCATTACTATCTCTCGCCGAGAAAACTGATAGGAAGGCAATTGTGCTAGATGAGTTCCATATTTTTGTGGAGAAAATATCGACTAGGATTTCTAGGGAAAAGGGAATGAAGAAGGAGCTTGTATTAGATGATGTTCTAGGCCTACTTAAGGATGTTATTGAAGCTAAAAAAGCTTTTTGGATACTCTCTACGAGTATGGGTTGGGAGAAGGTCAGGGAGACCATTGTTAGACCTAGGAAGGCTGAAAGCCCACTAATTGCTGTTCTCAAAAAGTATATGGTAAAGCCTTTTGATAAGGATACATCGATAGAGTTCATTAGGAGGATAAACTCTACTATCCCCATGAGTGATTGCGAGTTAATATATTCCCTTAGTGGCGGAGTGCCCAAGATACTTGAGGTTCTTGCCAGTAGCTATAAGGAAGGCGAGCCTGTGCTTGATATCGCGACTAGACTTATTAGAGAGGGAGAATTCGATGATTTCTTTGAGAACGTCATAAAGTTCGTTGCTGAGGTGTCTAAGAGGGATTATACATTATTAGTACAAGTACTAAAAACCCTAGGTCTCGATGAGAAAACGACTAACGAGATAGCTTCCAGCCTCAGGATGGATGTTGACTCAGCATATGTCCTGGTAGAGGAGCTTGTAAAGTGTGATATCGTTGAGAAGAGGAAGATCGG
>JAHKKZ010000183.1 GCA_029856685.1 Candidatus Njordarchaeota archaeon | reverse complement strand
GGTGTATCTTCCTATGTGTAGGTTATTCGGTTTGCTTGCCAATAAGCCAGTGGATGTCCGCTACAGCTTTTATCTCTCCCCCCCCAAATTTGAGGATCTATCCAGGAAAAACCCAGATGGTTGGGGCGTTGCTTGGCTCACCGACAAAGGATGGGAACTATTCAAGGAGCCTATCCCCTTGCATAAATCGGGTAGGGCAAGAGACCTAATTGAGAAACAGGTTAGAGGCCGAATAATAATCTCACATGTGCGAAAGGCTTCGAATGGTTCTCCTAGTTTTGGGAATACTCACCCATGGCAGTATAGGGGTTGGGTTTTTGCTCACAACGGTGAGATAAAAAATAAGGACGCGTTATTCGGATTATTAGAAGATGAGTATAGAGAGAATTTGGAGGGAGAGACAGACTCAGAACTCTTCTTTCGTCTGATAATCCAAGAGGTGTTTAGGGCAGAGGACTCCATTCGGGGCATTCGAAATGCTGTGAGAAAAATACTGGATAAAGACATATATTTCAGCTCACTGAACTTCGTGGCTAGTGACGGTAAAAGATTGTATGCACTAAGATGCTTCGCCGTGAAACCATATCGCTATACCCTGTACTATATCAAGAGACCCATCACAGATGACTTCCAAGGGCTATCAGATGTGACCAAGCAACTCATAGAAACGAAATTGAGGACTGGTGAGAGGGCCATAATAGTAGCCTCTGAAAAACTAAGTGACGAAAAATACTGGAGAAAAATACCGAATGGGTGCCTCCTAGTAATAGGCAACAACTTGAAACCACAATTAATGAGCATCCAATTAGAAAAGTGTTCAGAATAATATCTCATGTCATACCGAACTTTGAGCGAGAATATTCATAAAAATTTAATCATTAGTTAGCATAATGCTCTGGAATACCAATTTTTAACAATATATCCGCAGGGCAAAAGCCCCTAAAAAAGCAAATACACCAGTCAGACTATTGCTAACCAATAGAAACTCTATGTCCAGATCCTATTCCTCATGCGAGCATACTGCTTGAGAGCTGTAGAGCAGAACTCGGCGGCTGTATTCACCTTAACACCAAAATTCACAAGCGCCAAAACAACATCTCCCTCCCCGCCCTCACCACACATAACAAATATGTGGTAGCCCCTGAAAACACCCACAAAAGCCTCAAAACCATGCTTCCTCAAATCCGATACCAGAGCATGTACCCTCCTAAATATCTCGGAGCCCACAGTCGTACCGCTCATAGCTATTGGGTGGAGATGCGTGTCGAAGAGCATGGCGGCCTCGGACTTCGTGAGACGCCTAAGATTCGTTATGAGACCCTCTATTCCCAGACCCGTGGCCCCGTGGAGTATGCGTAGCAGTGTGCTCATGCTTTGAGGGTCAAATATGCTTGTGTCTGCGCAGCGGATGTTGAACAATCCGACATCGAAGGGAACATCAAATATTTTTGGGAGAATCTCCCTCCAACCCAACGCATTAGGCAAATCCTGCTTATGCGCCACGAGGACAACCTGAACCTTCTTCTTCCCATACTTATCTATCATCCTAAACAAAAACTGCCAATACCTCCTCACCTCGCCGAGCCGCTTTGTGTCCGCCGCATCCACAACGAGGGCTATCCTGCTTGCGAGCGGGAAGAACCTCTCGTATAGTAGCTCGTAGTAGCGTAGCTTCTGTTGTCCGGGGAAGATAATTATTCGAAAATTTCTTCGTGCGTAGGCCTCAACATTATTGCTCATCCTGGTATTCATAGCAGCGTCCACGCTCAGAGTCTCAAGATACGTCTTTATACTAGTCTTCCCCGCATAGTCAAGCCCAACAAACACCGTCATCATCGGGGCCACCACAACCATTATCGGCCACATCTATATACACATATATAATATTTTGTGCCAGATATTACTGTACCCACAAATCTTTCCATTAGAGACACACCTTCATGAAAAAGTATCGAATCGAGAGCCATGCACAGAGCATACATATGTGTGAACAGGGAGGCTATCAGGGACAACTCAAATTGGGGAATAGAGATACCATAAAGGTTAATATGTGGAGAGTAAGGTCTCTAACGAAAATAAGAAAAGAGCAGAGGATACGGCTGATAGATGGCTTCTTATTATGCCAACATCACATACATCTGAGTGACAAGTAGCATTCCGATGATGTATATGAATGGCTCCAGGTAGTAGAGCGCTAGATATAGAGCAATATACTTCATGTTTTCCGGCTCCCTCATGACCCTCTCTTCGATGATACCCATGAGCGGTGTTCTGACTCTCCCAGCTGTGAGTATTCTTGCCATCGCCTTTAGGCTGAGGTAGGCTAGCTGGAGGAGTGCTACAAGAGAGATGAGGAAGACAATTATGTCTCCTAGGATTTCCAAAAACATGTGAACCACCAACAAAAATAATGTTCTAGAAAGGCTTATAAAGGAAGAACTAAGTCCCAGAACTAGGTTTCTCAAACAAGGCCCTCGCGCTTTCAGGACTCGCAGACTCACCACATCATCCAGCTAATCCTGGCTACGCCACGGGCCCGTCTTGTATCCCAGAAAACAATTTACTAATTATTTTTAACTATAGTTAAAAATTCTACTTTTTACATTTCATGTTTAATCCCAACCAAAAAGCCTAACCTTAAAATGCGAGATGAAAGGATAAGGCCTTCTTACAAATTTAGCAAACTTTAAAAATTGCATAACATACATAAAGACTATGAAATGATAACAGGAATGGAAGAATCCTCACAAAAACCTCATAGATCCTTTTCCTAGGGCCCGTAGCTCAGCCAGGTAGAGCGTCCGGCTCATAACCGGATGGTCGGCGGTTCAAATCCGCCCGGGCCCACCAACTTATCTTCTTACTAATTGTTGATGTCCTAGAGTTCTTGTGGAACTTCGATTTTTTATGACGTTATTTTGAGTAGTGCAACAGGTTTTTGGAATACGGCGGATTATGCTCTTCTAAGGTTTGTGTAGGAAGATATCAACTTTACGCTAAGTATGAGCAGTAGTATTAGAAGAATTAGGATACATCTCTGAGAGAAACAAGAACAGTGAGAGAGTGAATTGAACTTTTATTAGTTTTTAATGCCGTCGCAGGCCTTCTCAGTCACAACTCACTGCCCCGCTTTTGAAAACAAACACAGACCAATAATGACAAGCGAGACGAACGGACAGAGGACATAGCAGAACCACAGAGAGAAGACAAATATAAGGGGGATTTCTTTCGCAATACTAGAGCATGACACAT
>JAHKKZ010000182.1 GCA_029856685.1 Candidatus Njordarchaeota archaeon | reverse complement strand
TTTTCCTATCTCTATTTCCTCGGTGCCACCTGCGATCAATAGACCCGTGATTGTCTTTATCCTTATAGAAAATTTTATCATACCTCTAAATCTTAGTTTTGCTAACAAATTTCCCTTCTTTATATCATTTAATATTGTCTCCATAACACTCATGCCGATCACCCACTATTCATGATAAACATGATAAGCAACAATAGCTTCAAAAACATCAATCAAAGCCCAGAAATCTTCATATGTCCGTATTCTATTTATCATAAGATTGAAAAGCTCATCCAAAGTACCTTTTGGGATAAGCCCTCGTCCCACAGCATAAGCTAGATATATGTTTATCTTCATGAGCTTTAGTCTATCCTCGTTAGTAAGCTCTTGGTCCCCTTTCTTGTCTTTCCACTGACTCTGCAGGGATCTAATATAGTTATAGAATTTTCTTAATTGTGTTCTCTTAATACCTCTAACTAGTCCTCGGACATAGTTTTCTAGTTTTGAGTTTTTGCCAAATAGATGCTCTGCATTTTCCTCAACTATTTTTTTAAGAGGTTTATCTACTCTGAATATGGAAAAAATTTCCTCATTACCTATTCGTGTCTCCCTAGGCCTAGATCTAGGCACCCGACTCATATGATATCACCTCCCCCTAGTTTTCAAAAATGCTAAAGTTGCGGGAACTAAAAAGATACTAAAGCTACGAAAGTCAGAGCAAAAACTCAAAATTTTATCTGAGATTTCAGGATATTTCTCCCTAAGCTTCCGTAGGGTATAGAGAAGCTTAGGCCACCAAATTACAGGTATTCTTAATCTGTTACGTTCAGATACCTTTACTTGTGCCCTCATATCCTTTATTAGCGAGATTATCCTAAAGAGCAAAGTTCTTGGAACCTTTCCTTCCTTCACATAGTTGCAAAGCTCTTCGCCGAAATCAACGAGTTTCTCTAACTCACTATATGGAACAAATGTATCGAAAATAAAGACCTTCCCGCCCTTCAAGCTCCCCTTCTTGGTGTGGTATTTAGGTTTTGCTTCGTCAAGACTTCTTATCATCGCATAATATGCGGATCTTACTGGGAATTTGGGCCTAAATAGATTACAGGAAGAAGTCATTGTTGAGCGACCCATACTGAGCTCGTCATAGAACCTAAATAGATCGACTAGGAAGTTCGATGCTTTATCCCAGACAATTATGAGAAATAGATCGTCCCCACCACCAAATACTACATAGGAGTTCTCGTATTTACTCCTAATATAATTCGGTATGAATCCCGCAAAGAAGGTCTCCAGAATAAAAGATAGACTCATAAACTGAGACAATGTCTTAAGTCTTGAGAACAACAGTCCCGCATAGTCAACATCCGCCTTTATATATGCCAAGTATTTTGGTCCCTCTTCAACCATTTCCGCTAAATCATCAAAAGATAGAATTCCCCCAGTTTCGCTGAGTTTTACGTAGTTATTTATCATTATCCAACCAAAAACAATTTTTTGAAGATGCTGTGACTCTTTAATAGCATTTGGAACTATATTAGGATCTGGAATGAATCCTAGGCTGTCCCTTATTGCAAGCATATAGATCCTATGTATTCTATCCATATCAAATTTTCCAAATAACTCTTTAAAGAATTCAGGGGTCTCGCTTAGATAGGGTATTAGAATAACATATATGCAGAAATTTTTATGAATTTCGACATAAAATAGGGTTTCTCCAAGATTACCGAGGTCTAGGTTAATTCGTCCTCTAGTAATGATGTATAATAGAGAGGATTTCTTACCAATCGTCCTGACTATACTATCTCCTATCCTCTGCATATAGCGACAGACATCACATAATCTATCATCCTTTGTGGCTGGTCTCATAGAGCACGATCTACAGATTTCCCCCCAGCGCTCCTCATCGCGAAAATCTGCTAGTTGAAGACCTGAAAATTTACTCCTCTTCTTTCTCCAAAGCCTCTCCCTAAGCCTTCTTATGACTTCGCCCGCCTTATTTGTCACTTCCAAAAATGATGTTTCGATATAATCAAATACAAAACCAAGTTCTCCCCTTAACTCGAGCCATTCCATAAGGAATCTCTCTACCCCTTGCTCAAAGGCTTTTAACCTTAGTTTAATCTCCTCAGTATTAGGCGCGACAATGAAGAAGTTCCCACCACCCATATAGATTATATGAGTAGTATTTAGCCCTAAGAATTCGATAAGAGCTAAGGTAACTGCATTAAGAAGAAGCTCAATAAAGGCGCTTCTTCCTCGTAGTCTTTTTGCAACACCGGAAATATCTGCTTCACGTACACGAGTAACATGGGATATAAATGCCTGTATACCTGAAATATCTCCTCCTATCAAGAGTATTCCTTTTTCCTTGTCTCCTACCTCAAATCTTATCGCAGACAATGCTGCAACTATCTTTGAGTGGTGATATAGCGAGAGCGTAGGTATGTATTTTGCTTCTCCAGAATATACAGCCACAGGAACAGACCACAGAAAAGTCCTCAACACATAGTCCAGTGTATCTACATTACATATAAGTGAAGAATATTTCTTCAAAAAACTATCAAACTTTTCCTTCAGTTCAGTATAGCTACCAAACACTTTTAGATATTGTCTCAAATCCTCCCACTTAGATCCAGATTCAGTCATTACCCAGAATTTCTCATCAATACTAAGAGGTTTTAATTTAAGACATGTGTGTCTATCTGGTGAAGGCTCCCTATAAATATTAAGCTCATCCCGTAAGAAAGGCGTTCTTAAACGCTCCAAAATTATATCTATTGGACTAGGAGCTTTCTCCTCCTGCTCCTCAGACAATCTTTCCTTAGCATCAATCTCATCAACATAAACTAATTCAGACGGAATTTTGTCTCCATGATGCCCCCTAATCAGAGTTTTAATAAGGTCTACATCAATGTCTCTAAAGACAGCGAGATTGCTATGCATATCAACAAATTCAGCGGAGTAAACCTCATGTCGCTTATAGAAACGACTAGGTTTTGCTCCAGACAACATTTCCTTTTCAATATCTGCTCTCTGATATAGCTTACCGATATCATGTAATAGACCTGCTAGGTAAAGAACAAGCTTATTTCTTCCATTTCCTCCTCCCATAATAGTCACCGAAGGAGAATTCGGTTTAATACTGGAAAGTGGACACAGGAACGAAGAATCAGTAATATCTTGGCCGACCTTTTTATATCCTTTCTATAAGAAGAATCATAATTTTTTCTAAGCAAAAACATATGCTTAACAATACCCCCAGATCTCATAATTTTT
>JAHKKZ010000181.1 GCA_029856685.1 Candidatus Njordarchaeota archaeon | reverse complement strand
TCTTTAATACTTGTCCCCTAATATTGGAGAGGGAATCTAGATGTGGGAAATCCCCAAGATAGAAATAACTAGACATAGACTAGAAAATTGTCTTAGAGTAATTCTTCATAGACGGGAATATCTAACCGCAACCTATAGGATACTTATGCCTCATGGATATAGAAATGAGACATTCCCAGAATCTGTACATCTGTTAGAACATATGCTGTTTAAGCCCGAGGACAACGTCTTCCCAATTTTCCAGCGAATTGGGGGCGAAATAAATGGATATGTCTCGATGGACGAATTTAGCATCTATTGGATCGTCCCAAAAATCTTTCAGGATAAGGCCATCAATGGTGTGAGGAAAATATTAACTGAGAACTACAAGTATTGGACTGGGGAGATATTTGAGAAGGAGAAAGCTGTGATCCTAAAGGAACTTGGGGAGAATTTTAGTAATCCCGCTAGATACATCGGTATATTCCTCAGAAAAAAGCTTTTTGGTGAGAATACTCCTGGCACACATTCACCAGAAACTGTAGAGAAAGCATTTAAAAACATCACACTCAACGATGTCCGTGCTGAGTTAGAGAGCATCTCCCCGACAGACTCAGTGCTTTCAGTTGTTGGTGATGTTGACATAGAAAAATTGGAACCCCTAAAGGATTGGAGAGGGCGAGGCGGAGGTTGGAAAAAACTAAGAATTGAGACTGAGCCAGGCTACCACTTTGAATATAGAGATCTCCCGATGAGTTATATTGCTATAGGTTGGATATCAGCGTCAAAAAAAGAGGACTATTCCGAGATCCTAAGCCTGCTCAGCACAATATTAGCCGCGTTTCCTACAAGCAGACTCTATAGGAAACTCCGATTAGAGAAAGGACTAGTGTATTATGTTGAGGCATTCAACGTCGCACATATAGATACTGGGCTCTTCGCCATAATGACAAGCACTACACCAAGACATCTAGAAACGGTCATCAATACAACATTGGAGGAGATTGAGAGAATAATAGATGAGGGGCCGACAGAGGAAGAGGTTCAGGATATGAAGAATATGTTCTTTGGGGCTCTGTACAACTTAACGGACTCCAAGTCGGGATTAGCCGGTGTTCTAGCATATGATGAATTATTCTTTGGAGATGCCCTAAGACTGTATAGGAAAGTAACTAAAGTCGTTCAGAACCTAAAACCAGAGAACGTCCAGAAGGCAGCTAGGAGATATCTAAAACCAGAAAAAAGCGTTATATGTATTCTGGGTAAAAAACACCGAAGATAAGCTGATATGCTGGGATGCTAAGAGAACAGATATAACTTATCATCCAATATGCATATCAATTTATACGATCCTTAACGATGAAGATCAGAATGGCATGGTAGCTATATGTTGCTAAAACATTTAGATGAAGACACTAAAAGATGCTTAATAGTTATTAACAATAAAGGAAAAAATTATACAAAAAGGGGAATAACTATCCTTTCCAAACAGCGATGGGAGAGGCATGAAATACTTTCTTAGCTATTTGTGCTACATGCGCACTTTCTATAACTTCATGAAGATCCTTATATGCTTGAGGGGTCTCCTCTGCGGCAACAGCCATAGAAACAGCCTTAACCATGATACCCTTACTTGCCAGCCACTCGATTACCTGTCTGCCTCTGAATCGTCTCTTAGCTGCGGCACGGGACATCTGTCTCCCAGCACCATGTACTGTTGAGCCGAACACCTCCTTCATTGCCATATCGGTGCCGACAAGGACATATGATCCTTGGAGCATATTTCCACCTACTAAAATTGGTTGGCCTAAGTCTCGGTAGTCCTGGGGTATCTCTGGTCTGCCTGGTGCGAAGCCTCTTGTAGCTCCTTTTCTATGTACAACGACCTCTATTTTTTCTCCATCAACTATATGTTCTTCTACCTTGGCTATATTGTGCGCCACATCGTAGAGGAGATCGAGTTTTATTCCTTCACCGAATACCTTCCAGAATGATTCTCTGACCCAATGCATTATCATCTGTCTATTCGCAAAAGCATAATTGGCTCCACATTTCATCGCAGCGAAGTATCTCTCAGCTTCAGGGCTCTTAAAAGGTGCGCATGCGAGCTGCCTATCCCTAAGCCTGATGCCGTACCTCCTAGCGGCCCTTTCCATAACCTCAATGTAGTCTGAGGCAATCTGATGACCAAGACCTCTCGAACCTGTATGGATCATAACAACAATCTGTCCAACTTCTCTGATACCGAGCCTCTTAGCTATCTCTTCATCAAATATCTGATCGACCACCTCAACCTCCATATAGTGATTACCAGCACCTAGTGTGCCTAACTGGGGAGCGCCTCTCTCCTTAGCCCTTCTCGAAACAAATTCTGCTCGTGCACCTTCTAATCGTCCATTATCTTCTATGTGCTCTAAATCTCTTTTTGTTCCATATCCTTGCTCAGCTGCCCAATGCGCGCCCTCTTCGAGAACTTCATCGAGCTCCTGAAATGTAAGTCTGAGCTTTCCTGACCTACCAACACCCGCAGGTACATTTCTCGCTACTTCTTCCAGAAGCTGTCTAAGTTTTGGCCTGACATCCTCTACGCGGAGATCCGTTACAAGCATTCGAACCCCACAATTAATATCAAATCCTACTCCCCCAGGAGAGATTATACCTGTTTCAGTATCAAATGCGGCTACACCGCCTATTGGAAAACCATAACCAGTGTGGGCGTCTGGAAGTGCTATGGCCCATTTTACTATTCCTGGGAGTGTCGTTAGATTAATGAGTTGTTGTATTGCTGCAGGCTCCATGTTTGATAGTAGTTTTTTGGACATGTAGAGTCTAGCTGGAGTCCGCATATACGGTCTAAAGTTTTTTGGTATTTCCCATACACAGGATCTTACTTGCTTTACTCTGTTCCAGAACTCACTCATTCTGAAATCTACTGGGGGGCCAGCCATAATATTTCACCAGGTATAATGCATTATTCTATGAAGCTATATATATTCGAGTGTTATTTTTGGTTGCTGAAAAAACTTTTAAAATATTCTTGGGAGATACCTCATAGAATTCCACACAACATATGTAGGAACTATCAAATTCTTAAACCGGGTAAAGGTGCTCTAGAAAGAAGATTCTTAGCAACTACAGCTTAGATACAAGTTTTTCAATAATATTTACCAACTCATCGACTTTCCTGCTTAGTATCACAATCATAGGCTCCTTTCCTATATCTCCTCTATGGTATATTACGTCTGGTATTTCTCCGCCACATGATTCTATCGCTTGTTTTGTTCCC
>JAHKKZ010000180.1 GCA_029856685.1 Candidatus Njordarchaeota archaeon | reverse complement strand
GTCGGATAGGGGGCGTGGGGACTCGGATATAATGAAGACTAGGGTCTACCTCTACAGGACCAAGGTGGGGGGCGAAACGGATATAGATCCGCAGATAACGGTTGACTGCCACGATAATATCAGTGGGCTGGACTACAGGGTGGTGATCCCGCTCAGGAACATCGACGGGAAGCAAGGCACATCCGACGACAGCGGGCTTGTAAATGTTTTGGCACGTGATAATGTTAGTGTGAAGTATTGGGCTGCTGATGGTAAGCTTGATGAGAGTGTGGAAGAGATCAGGGGATTCTTCGACTTCACAGGAGCGTACATAAACACTAGTCGCAAGTACTACTTGGTTATCGTCGCCGTCGATTACTATGGGAATGCGTACTGGGAGATATACAACGTCACGGACTACGTCCGCAGACTGGCCAACCAGTCGGCGACCAGAACGCTGGAGAAGGGGAGGCCGAGGATATGGACCCAGAACCTCGGCGGGAAGGTCGAGCCGGAGGGCGTGGTGTCCCACTACTACACGCTTATGGGTAGGTCCTACGTACCGTGGATAAGGACGGAGGAGGGGAAGCTCCAGAGGTGCTTCACACTCATCGTAGCTCCCTCCGGACACACAGTCAGTATCGGCGAGCTCAACGTAACCATCAGCCAGGACGCTGAGGCCGCGGGGATATTCGTACTTAGGTGCTATGAGCTGTGGCAGTTTGGGCTTATGAGGATCCTTGTCGATGGGTCGGAGTTCGCAGTCATGGTCTTCGCGTACACGGTGGGGCCGTGGACGCTCTTCGCACTCTTGCTCCTCCCACTGCTACTCATAGCCGTGGCGGCGGCGCTCAGCAGGAGGTACAGGGTGAGGAGGAGTTGAGGCTCCCAATGATTCTCCACTCAGCCCTCATATTTTTTTCCTGCGTGCTGGCATACCTCCTCATGCCCCTGCCATCCGTAGTCCTCTTCTTGGCTGGTCTCTTCTTCATGCTTGTGGCCGTGGGGGTAGCGTATCGCATAAGAACTCATCTTATCCTCGTGTGCTCCTCAGCGTCTACGCTGTTCGCCGTGCTGGTCATCCTCTATGTTTCGTGGGTGGTTCCGCTTGTCTCTGTGGCCATAGGCCTCCTAGACTTCTTCTATGTTCTCCAAGCCCTCTTCTGGCCACCCGCACTCCTGCCACTGGTAGCGCGGCGGTACTATGTGTATGGGAAGTCCTACTCTGCTGCTGCGTCCACGTTCATCCTCTCCGTGTTAGCCGCTTTGCTCTCGCTGGTCACTGCGTTTATGCTTGTCTACGCGGCGATGTACCTTGTCTTCTGTGTTGTTCTTGTCTGGGTGCTTGGGAGAGAATATGGCGTCGCTGGGTCTAATGTGGAGGGGGACTAGTGGTTGGCCTAAAGGAGGTTTTTGTCTGCTTTTTTTTCTTTGCTGGGTTGGTCTGTTTATGTCCTGGGTTTTTGGGTTTGGTTCTCTGCTCTCACTAAGACTGCTATTTTATTGTGGGAAAAAGATACGTATTATTGGTGGGTGAGGGGTCTGATGTTTTTTATCCCTATTTGGAGTGCTTATTGGTGGGGGTGGGAGCTTCAGATGATGTGTATTAGTACTAATGTGTTACCTGATCGGCGACCGAATGCGAGGTGAGGATTCTGCTTGTGGATTAGAGCGATTCCTCGTCTGTGTGGGGGTAATTGTGTTGCTTGGGGTTGTTCCTGTGGCTTGTGTTTCGCTGTGATTTGCTTATATTGTGATGAGTTTTGAGTTTGTTTCTTCTGCTATTTTTTGGGCTTGTTTTTGGTTTCTTATCACTATGAATGCTTGGGTGTTGTTGTCTATTTCTTTTAGAAGCTCTGTTATTGTTTCTGGGCGTAGATATGCGTCGATATCGTCTATCGCTACGAAGCCCCCTCTGCATGAATGTATTGCTACTATGTATGTTGCTAGGGCGAGTATGCTTTTTGGTGATGTTGGTGGTGGTATTTCTTCTCCGTCGATGAGCACTGCGAAGTGGGCTCTGCGGTCGTCCGTTATGTAGGGTTTTATCTTTATGTCTCTCCCAGTTATTTTTCTGAGTGTCCTATTTACCTTGAGCATTAGTGTGTCATCTTCTAGGTATCTGGCTAGTAGGTAGGATGCTAGGTTGCTGGCGTTTAGTAGTAGTTTGGGTTTTTTCGTAATGCTACTCGGCTCGATTATCTTATCGAAGTTTATTCCGAGTATAACTACTGATGATTCCATTTGGGCTAGTAGCTTGTCTATTATCTCGCTTATTTTGGGCTTTCTGTTTTCTATTGGGCTAGCTATTGGGAGTGTTGAATCATAGATCACTAATGCTGAGTTCTCAAATACGCATGCGAGGCTTGTCCGCCCCAATATCCCGAAGATGCTTGTGATTTCTCGTTGGGGCTCAACGACAAAACCTTTGTCTGTTACTTTGATACGTACCCCTCTGAGGTGTTCGCATAGATTCAATCGCTGGTATATGCTCTGAAAGATTTTTGGTGCTACTGACACATATATTGTTTTGTCCTCCATTCTGATTGTGAGGAGGTCGGAGAACCTGATAACTTCCATGTTCGTTATTGGGTTGTATCCGATACCCAGGAATTCGTAGTGATAGCTTATTGCTTCTCCGTTGATACTCAGATCAGCTTCTATCGTCGCTACGGAGGAT
Source organism: Candidatus Njordarchaeota archaeon (assembly GCA_029856685.1). Lineage (GTDB taxonomy): Archaea > Asgardarchaeota > Njordarchaeia > Njordarchaeales > Panguiarchaeaceae > Panguiarchaeum. Next base: position 609 of record JAHKKZ010000180.1, on the reverse strand, counting down.
TTATCGCTCACAATGCTGGATGCTCCCCAAAATTCGTGGAATGGGTTCCCTCCGAGGATCATTTCCCTCAGTATGTATAGTGCTTCGATGAGTGTTGATTTCCCAGCCGCTGTTTCGCCGGTTATTATGTTTGTGCTTTCAAATTCGAATGTTCTCTCATTGGAGAACCCCTTGATTCCTCTCACTAAAAGTTTATCTATCAAACCTCGTCACCTGATGCTAGTGCCATATCTATAAAAAGAATCCTTATAGTTACATAAAAACATATTATTATGCCTATAATGCTTAGTGCTATCTCAACCTGATCCTTCATACCTAGGCCTATTGGAGCACAGATTTGTGTCCAGTGTTGGAATAGGAGGTGCTGAAGTGTGTACGCCAAAGTGTGGTTAGTTTGGGAGACACATTTTTATTTTGGTTTGCTTTGTGGACTAATTAGTTCTAACGACGTTGTCTAAACGAAGACTTTCAATTTAAAAGACGACCACTAATCGCCACCAGAAAGTCAGGACACCACCCCACAACACAGAACACTAGAAACCACAGAAACCGAGAAATCAGCACCGAGATCCACAAGAAAGTTGTAAAGAACAGCCTTCACCCCAAGCT
>JAHKKZ010000018.1 GCA_029856685.1 Candidatus Njordarchaeota archaeon | reverse complement strand
GAGTTATACGCATATTTGAAGATTATGGATAGGGGGCGTAGATAATCGTGGATATCTCCCAAAACTAGAATTTTCATAAATGAACACCAGAGAGCACTAAGTAAATTCAGAATAGATCAGGTTGTGGTAATAATTCAGTAAAAATCAGATATGCTCAGAGTAGAAAAGAAACTATCTATATTAATAATGTAAAACTTTATAAAGTCTATCGCACTTAGTTATTTCTTAAAACTATACTTGTTTTTGTGAGGAGAAGAATTTGCGGCGTTCTTGGCAGATAAAGCTTAGAAGCGATGAACCTGGGGCTGAAGCTCCATTGGAGATGAGCTTCACGGATTCTAGAGACATATTTGATGGATGGCTCGTGTTCAAAAGAGTTCTCTTTGATAAGATAATTGACATTATTAAGGGCGAAGAAAACTACATGGCGATTCCCGCGATAATGGATGTTAACCCACCATCAGAAGAAATGTATGTTCTACCAGAGCAATGCTTTATAATAATAGCGACAGATACCCAGGGAAATCCGTATGGCTTATTGTTCGTTGTAACAGCCAGTGGTGTTGTGCTTGCCGGTGTCTGGCCAGAGCCTCTCGTCGAGGTAATGAAGGAAAAGAAAGAGCTCATAAACATAATACTACACCTACTATTAGAAAAACCAGATATCTGGAAGGAAGTTTTGGTAATATTTGTTGTGGAAGAAAAACTTAGAAGAGAAACCTAAGAAATCTGCCTAAAAAGCTAATGTTGTCGATTAGAAGAGTTTTTTAGATATAGACCTAATAATCCATAAAATATCTTTTCAAATGTATTTGCCCATGTATATAGAGTCTGTATTTATTTCCTTTTCGATAATATATACTATTGAAAGGGTGCTAAAAATGCCTTTCCGCAAAAGTATGGCAGAGATTGAGCAAGAAAGAAAACTTAAACTAATAGAACAGAGGAAAGTTCCACTTAGAAGAGGAAAAGTTTATGTCATTAAGGAGCGATGTAAGGGTTGTGGATTCTGCATTGAGAATTGTCCTTCAGGAGTCCTTGTTCGATCAGAGGATGTTAATGAGAAGGGTTATCACTACCCAGTAGTTGTTGAGGATCCCCCATTTAAGGTTTGCATAGCTTGTGGTTTCTGCTCGCTGATATGCCCAGAATTTGCGATTTATAGTGTTTTGGTGGAGCCGGAGGAGGAGAATGACGGGAGAGATTAAACCTGGAATATATTTCTGGAGCGGAAATGACGCTATAGCCGAAGGCGCGATATTTGCTGGTTGTAGGTTCTTTGCTGGTTATCCGATAACACCCTCAAATGAGGTTTCTGAAAGATTATCCTGGCGTCTTCCCCAAGTGGGAGGAATCTTCGTTCAGATGGAGGATGAAATAGCATCTATAGCAGCAATAATTGGTGCTTCTTGGGGAGGATTAAAGGCTATGACGGCAACTTCAGGCCCAGGATTCTCACTAATGCAAGAAAATATCGGTTTAGCAGTAATGATGGAAGTACCCATAGTAGTAGCAAACATACAGAGAGGAGGTCCATCTACTGGTCTTCCGACGATGATAGGAATGGGTGATGTCCAACAAGCCCGATGGGGAACTCATGGGCCGCACGAAATAATAGCTCTATCCCCCAGTACCATTCAAGAGGCGTTTGACTTAACAATAAGGGCATTTAACCTAGCTGAAAAATTCAGAACACCAGTTATACTACTTGCTGATGAGGGTCTCTCACATCTTTATGAGAGAGTGGTTGTCCCCGATCCACGTGATGTAATAATTGTTAATAGGAAGATGGCCAAGGATCCAAGAAATTACTTACCATACAAAGCCGATGATGATTTAGTCCCACCAATGGCTCCTGTTGGTGAAGGCTTTAGAATACAGACGACAGGTTTGACACATGATGAGCGAGGATATCCTGCTATAAATGCTGAGGCCCAGAATAGACTTATTAAGAGGCTCATAGATAAGATACGAAAGAGGAAACACGAAATAATAGACTATGAAATGTATAAATGTGAGGATGCGGAGATTGTGGTTGTTTCATATGGATCAGTAGCTAGGAGTGCTAAGAGTGCTGTTGATATGGCTAGAGAAGAAAAAATAAAGGTTGGTCTTCTAAAACTAAAAACTATCTGGCCCTTCCCTGATGAGGTAATTTTCGAGATGGCTAAGAAGGTCAAGAAATTTATTGTCGCTGAGGTAAATGAGGGTCAAATAACACGCGAAGTTGAAAGGGCCTCAAGGGGTCAAGCAGATGTTTTTTGGGTCGGGAATTATGGTGGTAGATGGATATACCCAGAGGAGATTCTAGATAAAATTCTGGAGGTGAGATAGATGGCTATTGTTTCTGGTCACCCAACAGAAAAATATGTGAGAATCGATAGGCTACCACATATATGGTGCCCAGGCTGTGGGATGGGAATAATATTTAATGCCTTCGCAAGAGCAATAGATGAGCTAGGAATCGACCCAAAGAAAATAGTAGTTGTTTCTGGGATAGGATGTTCAGGACGCGCAAGTGGCTATTGGGCATATGATGGTTTTCATACAACGCATGGAAGACCAATACCCTTCGCTATGGGTCTAAAACTTGCAAGACCAGATCTTCACGTAGTAGTGATATCGGGGGACGGTGATCTCCTCGCAATAGGAGGAAATCACTTTATCCACGCCGCAAGAAGAAATGTTGATATTTTGGTGATCCTAGTAAACAACTTTAACTATGGGATGACTGGTGGGCAGGTAGGCCCAACAACTCCTGAGGGAACAAGAACAACGACTACACCTTATGGAAACTATTTGGAGTCCCCATTCAACGTCGTTTGGCTAGCTGCAGCTAGCGGTGCTGTGTATGTTGCTAGGTGGACTGTTTATCACGTAAGAAACTTGACTGAGAGCATAAAAACAGCTATGCAGATGAGAGGATTTCGAGTTATAGAAGTAGTATCCACTTGCCCAACAGATTTCGGCAGAAGAAATAGGCTCCCAGATCCACTGGATAATCTGAGGTATCTCAAAGAACATGCAGTATATAAGAAAAATCCAGATCCCAGGGAAGCTGATATTATTTGGGGTAAAAAATTTGTTATAGGAGAATTTGTTAAGATTGAGGGCAAAGAAACATTTGGGGATAGGATCCGTCGCATAATACAAATCGCACAAAGCAGACTACGCAAAAGCGGTTCGCATTAGCATATTTCTTGACAAGGAAAATATTACAATGTATATAATATCCATATATCTATGCTATATATTTAACTTTTTGGGTAAATACATAAAAAGCTACTAGACTGTATTGTCGGTGCCCTACAATGGGAATAGAGACAGAGGATTCCTGGGAGCCTAAAATAATAGCGTTTCTATGTAAGTACTGTGCCTCTGCAGGCGCAGATCTTGCAGGGGTTAGTAGGTTTAAATATCCAGCGAATATTCTCCCTATAACGGTTCCATGTTCTGGGAGTATTGATATGCAGTTTGTTGTTCGAGCCTTTGAGATGGGGGCTGATGGTGTGCTTATAGGTGGGTGCCACACACCTAGTGATTGTCATTTTTTAAGGGGGAACTTTAAGGCCCTCAAGAGAGTTGCCCTCATGAAAAAGATGCTCGAGCAAATAGGAATAGATCCCCGGAGGCTTAGGCTTGAGTGGATATCTGCTACGGAAGGGAAAAAGTTTGCTGAGGTAGCGAAGGAGTTTGTCGAGGAAATACGGAAACTCGGCCCCCTAGGTGGTGGTCATGAATAAAAAGCTTAGAATAGCCATAGTCCCAGGAGAAGTATGTGGAGGTTGTGACATGGCCTTTGTGGATCTTCATAGAAATCTTATTGATTTGCTTGGCGCTGTGGATATTGTTTTTTGGCCAATAGCCACCGATTTTAAGGAGGAGGATGTAGAAGCGTTGGATAGCATAGACATAGTTTTCTTCCAAGGAAGTATAAGAACGGAGAAACATCGAGAAATCATCGAGAAAGTCGCTGAGAAAGCTAAGATAAAAGTTGCTTTTGGTGCATGTGCATGTTTTGGTGGGGTGCCTAGCCTTGCCGACTTATATGCACTAGGAGAGGTAATTGAGGAGGTATACCTCAAATCTCCATCGACCGAAAATGAAGGAGGGATAATTCCAGGTGAAACGGTTGATAATCCTTATGGTATTCTTGCTCCAAAGCTTGTCGATATGAACTATAAGGTTGATGACTTCGTTGATATAGATATATACATTCCTGGATGTCCTCCACCAAAGGAGAGAATACTGGAAGCTGTGGATATTCTTGTTAGATACTTTGAGGGGCGAGCAGACGTAGAGAAAGGAACCGTAATTGCAGGATCAAGAACACTATGTGATGAATGTCCAAGAGAAAAACCAGAGAAAATAGTGATAGATAAATTCAAAAGAATCCATGAGGTCAAAATAGATCCAAACAAATGTTTCTTAGCGCAGGGGATAGTCTGCTTGGGCATAGTGACCCGAAATGGATGCGGGCTACCATGTATAAAGGCTAATATGCCATGTAGAGGATGTATGGGCCCCGCTCCCAACGTATATGATGTTGGAGCAAAACTTGTTAGTGCAATAGCGTCACTGGTCGAGATAGAAAATGAGCCAAAACTATCGGATGAGGAAATAGCCACAAAGGCTAGGACGATTGTTGATCCCGCTGGTTTGTTTTATAGGTTTACTCTCGGTCTAAGTAGGCTTATTAGGGTGGTGAAGAAGAAATGAGTATAATTACGATTAGCCCAGCGACAAGGCTTGAGGGGGAAGCAGAAATAAGGATTGTTCTAGATGAAGGGGGTAATGTTAAGGATGCATTTTTCCAGATAATCGAGTTTAGGGGCTTCGAGAAATTCTGTGTCGGGAGACCAGTTGAAGAATTGCCGAGGATCGTTACTAGGATATGCGGTGTGTGCCCTTGGGCCCACCACATGGCGAGCTCAAAGGCTGTTGATATGGTGTTCGGGAGGGAACCAACAATAGCCGCTAAGAAGATAAGGGAACTTGGTTACTGCGCGCATATCCTGGACAGCCACTCTATACATTTCTATGCTCTTTCTCTTCCAGATTTTGCTCTTACACCTAGTGCTCCTAGAAGGGAACGGAGTCTTATAGGTCTATATAGAAAGAATCCCGAACTTGTTAAGAAAGTCCTTGAGATGAGAGATAGGATTATTAAGGTTGAGGAGATAATTGGTGGTAAGGCTATACACCCAGTGACTTCGATCCCGGGCGGGATAAGTAAGGCTTTGTCTAAGGAGGAGGTGGAGGAGATAAGAAATCATGCGAAGGAGCTTCTAAAATTCTCCATTGAAACTGTGGAGCTTTTCAAAGGGTTTTTGAATAAAGAGGAGTATAAAGACATAATATTTGGGGACTACTACTACCTAGAAACATATTATGCAGGCTTGGTAGATAGGAACAAGAAAATAAACTTCTATGATGGGAAGGTTAGAGTAGTTGATAAGAAAGGAGGAGAGGTATTTATATTCGAACCTAAGGATTACTTGGAATACATAGGGGAAAAAGTAGTTGGATGGAGCTACACGAAGATGCCATACCTCAAAAAGATAGGGTGGAAGGGTCTTAGTACTGAAAGTGGAATATATCGGGTTGGCCCTCTGGGCAGGCTAAATGCGTCTGAGGGCTTCGCGACAGAGAAGGCACAGGAATACTATGAGGAGTTCACAGAGATCTTTGGAAAGCCCGCTCATCATACAATGGCATATCACCTCGCCAGGGTTATCGAGATGGTTTATGCTTCTGAGAGAATGATTGAGCTCTCTGAGGACAAAGATATTCTCTCTAGGGATATTGTCAACTTGGAAGGAGAGTTTAGTGGTTTCGGCGTTGGGATTGTAGAGGCTCCTCGAGGAACGCTGATACATCACTACGAAACTGATAGGCATGGAATAACCACGAAGGTAAACTTGATAATCCCAACAACTATGAATAATCCATCAATAAATCTTGACATAAGGAGAGCTGCCTCAAAGCTAATAAAGAAGGGTGAATTTGATGATAAGATATTGAATATGGTGGAGATGGCGTTTAGAGCTTATGATCCATGTTTGGCTTGTTCAACGCATAATATCCCAGGTGGAATTAAAGTATATGTTGGTGTTTATGATTCTGAAGGAAAATTAATTAGAATAATAAGGCGATGAGATATGCCGAGAATAGAAATTTTGATTAGTGGGTATGGCGGACAAGGAATTTTGCTTGCTGGTTGGATAATTGGTAATGCCGCTATGCATAACGGGTACCATGTAACATACCTACCTAGCTATGGCCCAGAAGCTAGAGGTGGGAAGTGTGCTTCAAGGGTTGTCATCGATGCTGAGAGAGAAATAGATTGCCCATTGGTACGTAGAGCCGACTACCTAATAGTTATGTACCAAGAGGCCTATAATTCGTATATAGGGCTACTCAAACCGGGCGGCGTTCTTATATATGACAGTGGACTCGTAAATCTCGATGATAGAGCCAAAAAAGCGGAGGTATATGCGGTACCAGCAACAAGGATGGCCGAGGAGATAGGGAGGAGAATAGTCGCAAATATAGTAATGGTGGGAGCATTCACAGCAATATCGAATCTAATAGACAAGGAGACAATGAGGAAGAGTGTTATGGAGGGTATACGAGGTAGGTATGTAGATTTAAATATGCGGGCGTTTGAAGCAGGATATGAATATGGCAAAAAACTTGTGGAGGGAAAAAGGAATGGTTAATCTTGCGGAGAAGATCTATGAGATGACCGGTGAGAATGTATATTTGTGTTATCTATGTGGCAAATGTGGTGCAGGTTGCCCTATGGCAGATAAGATGGATTATCTTCCTTATCAAGTTATCCACATGATACAGATAAACGATATGGAGTCTCTTAACGCCAAATCTATATGGATATGCGCTACATGTTTTACGTGTTCAGTTAGATGTCCAAGAAATCTTGATGTTGCGAGGATTATGGATGGACTTAGAACAATAAAGGTTAGAGCGCAAGAACAAACGATTGATCTTAGGGAGGTTGAGGATCTAGATAAACTACCACCAATAGCTCTTGTGGCTGCTGGTAGGAAATACACATAGGGGGGTGGTTCCCAATATGAGAATTCTTTACTATCCTGGATGTACCGTCAAAGCAACAGCTATAAGGGATGAGAAGGCATCGCTTGCCGTGCTGGAGGCTCTCGGCTTTAAAATTGTTGAGGTCGAAGACTGGGTATGTTGTGGAGCCGTATACAATCTGCCTAGGGATACAGTCATACAGGCTGTTGCTCCAATAAGAACACTTATACGTGCAGAGTCAACGATGAGAAAGCATAAAACATCGGAGATTCTCTTAACGCTGTGCTCTATGTGTAACCATGTGCTTAAAATGGCTGACAACATGTATAGAAGTAATCCAGATGTGGCATATAAACTTGATGTCTACCTTTCCGACGAGCCAAATTACGAGGGTAAATTGAAAATAATGCATTTCTTAGAAATACTACGTGATCTAGTTGGATACGATAAGATTAAGGAGAAAGTTAGGAGAAGCCTAGGAGGACTAAAGGTTGCGTCGTTTTATGGTTGTCTTCTCCTTCGCCCAAGGGAGGTTGCTATTGATGATTCTGAGGATCCAATAGTTATTGAAGAGATAATGATACAGCTTGGGGCAGATCCAGTGGATTATCCATATAGAAACGAGTGTTGTGGTAGCTACAATGTTGTTAGAACACCAGAATATGTTTGGGATAGGACGAAGGATATTGTTGAGTCTGCGAATGATTATGGTGCGGAGATAATCGTTACTACATGTCCGTTATGCGCATACAATCTTGAGGAAGGGCAAAAAAGAAGGAAAAAAGAGTTGAAGGGGCGTGAGATACCTATACTCTATGTCTCGGAATTAGTAGCATATGCTTTTGGTTTAGATGATGCTTTGGAGCCAGAAGTTAAGGTTCTGATAGACAGGATGGTTAGGGATAGGGGGTAGATTTGGAGAGAGTTGGAGTATTTGTATGTCACTGTGGAAGAAACATCGCGGGGGTTGTTGATGTTAAAAAGGTTGTTGAGGAAGTAAAGAAGCACCCATTTGTTTTTCATGCCGAAGACTACAAATATATGTGTTCGGCCGTTGGACAAAATCTGATACAAGAAGCAATAAAGAAATATGGGCTAACGAGTATTGTTGTTGCTGCTTGTTCTCCACGAATGCATCTAGAGACCTTTAGAACCGCAGCTATGAGTGCTGGGCTAAATCCATATAAGGTTGAGATGGCGAATATAAGAGAGCAGAACAGCTGGGTTCATGAGGATCCGCATGTAGCTACAGAGAAAGCAATAAGACTTGTATGGAGCACTATAAATAAGGTAATTGGAAACCAGCCACTAAAAAAAGTTAGAAGCAATGTTGTTAAGAGGTGCTTAGTTATCGGTGGTGGAATCGCCGGAATACAAGCGGCTTTGGATGTAGCTAATAGCGGTTTCGAGGTAATACTTGTGGAGAAATCCCCAACAATAGGAGGAAGAATGGCGCAACTATCTGAGACATTCCCAACACTAGACTGTGCTCAATGTATCTTGACGCCGAAGATGGCTGAGGTTGCTAGGCACCCAAACATAAAGATATATACGCTTAGTGAAGTCATAGAGGTAAATGGTTCCGTCGGCAAATTCAAGGTTAAGATTCGAAAGAAGCCGAGATATGTTGATATAGAAGCATGTAATATGTGTAGCGAATGCGAAAAAGTCTGCCCACAGGTAGTCCTAGATAAGGACTTTAATAGATCCTTAACAATAAGGAAAGCAATATATATACCATTTCCGCAAGCGGTTCCTCCCGCATATGTTATAGATGCCGAAAACTGCTATGGTGTTGGGACAACAAGGTGTAGTGAATGCGTCAAAGTATGTGAACAAAACGCAATAAATCTATTCGACACGGAGGAAATAATTGAGGTTGAGGTAGGGGCAATAATAGTTGCGACTGGCTATGACTTATACCCAAAGGAGAAAATCGGGGAATACGGATATGGGAGGTACGAAGATGTTATAGATTCCCTTCAGTTCGAACGGCTTATAGCCTCCACAGGCCCAACTGGAGGCGAGCTTAGGAGACCTAGTGATGGCAAGGTTCCTAAGAGAGTAGCATTTATTCAGTGTGTAGGATCTAGAGATCTTCAACACTTACCATATTGCTCTAGGATATGTTGTATGTACACAGCTAAGCATGCATTTCTCTACAAACATTTGGTGCCAGATGGTGAAGCATACGTCTTCTATATAGATATTAGGGCTGGTGGAAAAAGATATGAAGAGTTCATCATGAGAGTACAGACTGAGAGTAAGGTTAGGTATACCCGGGGGAGAGTATCGAAAATAGTACAGAAAGGAGATAAACTAATAGTACATGCTGTAGATACAATAACAGGAAAACCAATAACACTTCCAGTAGATATGGTTGTCCTAGCAATGGGAATAGTGCCAAACACAAAAGAGATAGCAGAAATTCTCCGAATACCAATAGATGAGAACGGGTTCCTACAAGAACTGCACCCTAAGCTAGCACCCGTAGAATCCCCAATAAAAGGCATATTCTTAGCAGGAGTCGCCCAAGGACCAAAAGATATACAGGATTCTGTAGCCCAAGCAAGTGCAGCTGCGAGTAAAGCTATCGAAATATTATCGAAGGATTATATCGAGAAAGAACCATTAGTAGCAAGAGTAAACAAAGAATTATGCTCAAAATGTGGCGTATGTACTCAGCTATGCCCATACAATGCGGTCGAGATGACACCAGAAGGAGCAAAAGTAATAGAAGTGGCATGTGAGGGCTGCGGGACATGTGTGGCGGCATGCCCATCGGGCGCATTATCATTAGCTAACTATGAGCCGAAACAGATATTCTTAATGGTCGATGCTTTATTGATGAAAATACCTATTCCAGAGAAGTCGTAACAAGCATAAAGTCCCCTGGAAATTATAACATATTTTTTGGTGAGTTAGAATCTAAACTACTTTTATTGGATTTCTAGTGCCTCACTTTTTCCTCAACTATGTTTTTTATATCTTTCCCAACAACAATATTAGTACAATATGCATTATTCTCATACCATACGTCAATTTTTTGAGTATCGTTTTTTCACTGTTTACCAAACAATACTAGCTAGCAGAACAGCCATAATGCCAAGAAGAAAAAGCCCAAAACCAATAAAACGTACAGTGATAAGACAAAAAGGAAAACCAAGAGTAGTTGTTATAGGCATAGGTTATATAGTGTTATGTGTGTTTCCTTAGATTTTGCGGATTTTTCGGGAAGATGAATAAAATACTATTGTTAAGGACATACGAAAGACTGTTGGGATATACGATGAGTCAATGAGGAGGGGAGATGTCATTGTGGTGCTTCATTTAACTTGCTGATGCTACAACTTTTTGGCATTAAATAATTGGGTTAGTATTAGTGTATATATCCAATTCTATATATCAACTTATTAATAATCAATATTTATCTATTCTATTTGTTGCTAAAGTGATGATTTAAGATGAGCCACAACACATATAAAATTCGAGATCTATTTAGGATAGGTGGGGAAGCTGAGTTTTTGGTTCTGCATAAAGATGGCATCATTGTTGATAGTTATTTTATTGCTAGGGCCCCCGTAAGGGGGTTTGAGAAAATGCTTATTGGAAAGAACCCCATTTTTGCAATTGAGGCTGCGATGAGAATCTGTGGTATTTGTCATTCTGCGCATGGCATAAATGCTGCTGAGGCTATAGAAAATGCTTTGGGGATATTCCCCCCTCTAAATGGCGTTATTTTGAGGGAAATTGTTGGGCTTCTTAATAGGATTCAGAGCCATATTCTTCATTTGGCATTAATAACTCCTGATCTAGTTAAACCAGAGCTTAAAATGGATGCTATTAGGAGAGAGGTGGACCTTCTAGGTATGATTAGTAACGTTTTGGCGAAATTTGGTGGAGCTCCTTCACATCCTCCAAACATAGTGATTGGTGGTGTAGAGTCAATGCCTAAACAGCGATATATAGATGACTCCGTTAAGACTCTTCAACAGTTTAAACAAAAATTTGGTGAACTTATGGAATTTTTCGAGAATGAGAATAACTGGAGCGAGCGGGCGAAGATACTTGCAGAGACTGAATTCAGACCTAAACTTCTTGCCTCCCATCTTTACTACGGTGATCAGACCAACATAGACCTAAATAAAATTAGAACAGTCTCTGTAGAGGAGTTCCGGGGGAATAATTCTATTCCTAAGGAAGCTAAGGGTACAACAACATTGATTGCTTTGTATGGAGACGAACCCGTTGAGGTTGGGCCTAGGGCTCGGTTGGCTTTATTCTGGGGCTTCAATGACCGAAGTTTGATAGGCGTTCAGAGGGCACGTATGCGGGAAATAACTATGGGCATCGAAAGGATACTTAGGCTTATCGATGAGCTTGATCCCACAGAACCTACGAAAACAACTGCTGTGGTATTCCGCAGGGGCAAAGGAATATCCGTCTTTGAGGCACCTAGAGGACTGCTTATCCACTATGCTGAGATAAATGCTGAGGGAAGAATATCCTTCTATAAGATCGTAGTCCCAACGATGTTCAATATACCTATAATGGAGATTGCAAGCAGAGGTATACCCGTGGAATGCGCTGATGTCATCCCTCGGCTTTACGATCCTTGTATTCCATGTGCAACACACTTGGTGGAGGTGAGATAAGAATGAAACCAAAAGTCTTAATATATGATGTGGGTGGTTGCGAGGGTTGCCCAACATCTATACTTAGGGAGCTAAATAAGCTCATGAACATAGCTGACATTCACTCAAAGCATCTTGGTGAGGTCAACATTGATAATAACTACGACATAGCAGTAATAACCGGGCCCCTATGCATAAATGTTCCAGAAAAAATTGAGATCGTAAGGAAAATCAGAGAGAAATCAAAGATACTTATCGCATATGGCTCCTGTTCCAGTGTTGGAGGAATAACTCTTTTCAGTAGGGGAGGACAGGATCCCAAACCTGAGCATAGAACATTTCAGCCTATCTCCGCTGTTGTTGATGTTGATTATTCTATTCCCGGATGTCCTCCCGCTCCAACAACTCTAGTATCACTCATAAATGGGCTCAAAACTGGAAAAAGCCCATTACTACGAATCTTCGCTGCGATTGCTAAGGTTAGGAAACTTAGTGGTTTTGATCTCATGGATGAGGTTGTTCTGAGCGGTTTATGTGTGGGTTGTGGTGCCTGCGTTTTATCCTGTCCGACACATGCGCTTCAAATGATAGAGAAACGCTCTGATCTTATTGTTGAGAAGTGTATCAGATGTGGGACATGCTGTTCACGCTGTCCTGTATTTACTCGGATCCTTATTTATAAGGAAAAGCCACAGGTTAAGCTTCTCGGAGGTGAGACCGAATGAGTGGGTTCATTGTTAGTAAGGATAAGCCTATAGGTGATTATATAGCCCTATATTTGGCTAGGTCGAAGATAGAGAGAGCAGAGGGATATGAAAGAGGGCGTGGAGGCGCCGTAACCGCACTTCTAATATACCTATTGGATAAGAAAATCATCGATGCTGTTATTGTTACTAAAAAAACTAGGGGTTTGGAGGGAGAAATCATAGTTGCTAAAACTCGAGAGGATCTTCTTGAAGCTGCTGGGACCCGGTGGAGTGTTCTGCCTTACACAGCTAAGCTTCGTGAGAGTCTAATGGAGGAGGATATTCAGCGCGTCGCGATTGTTGGTCTTCCATGCCAAGCACAATTCCTAAGACAAATGCAGCTATACCCGCTACTAGAAACAGACTTTAGTAAGAAGATATCACTAATAATAAGTCTGTTTTGCATGGGTACTTATGCTTCCGAGGCGTTTATCGCTTTCTTAAAGAGGGTCTATAAGCTCAATCCAGAGGATATAATAGATATCCAGCTAAGAGGAGACACATTATATGTGAAGATGCCAGACGAAGAAAAAACAATACCAACTCAAGAAATACTTCCATATGTCCAACTGGGCTGTCTTATATGCCCCGACTATACTGGGATTTTCTCTGATATATCTGCGGGGCTCAGCGAGGTGCATCTTGGATACACAGTTCTCATTGCTAGAAACAAAAATGCTGTTAAAATAATACAGGGAGCAGAGGACGCTGGCTACATAGAGACAAAGCCTGGAACCCTTGACATAGTGGAGGAGGTTAAGTTTAGAGCTGAAGCAAAACTAATCAGAGCTGTAAAATATGCTAGCATGCTTCTCTAATTTATATGACTTTTCCAGATTGCTATCTGAATTCATGAATTACTTAACACCTATTTCCAACGATATGTCAATTTCTAGCATATAAAAGGAATGAAAAGAGAAAATAAGAGGAATACTCAGGGAGATGTTAGCCATGGAGCATGATGCTAAATTTATTTTTGATTTTTGGAATCCTATGATTGATATTCATAAATTATGCTAATCTTTTGATGTATTCTATATACACATCTATTTGATTATGTATATACCTAAACTATATAATTGGTATTAATATTGAATATCTGGTGATTCAAATGGCGGATAGAATGGTATTGGTGGTTTTCTCCGGAACTCCCGATAGATTGCTTGGAATGTCAGTTTTAGTGAGTGGCGCCGTAGCCCTAGATATGGAAGTCGACATATACTTAATGTTGTGGGGAACATACGCATTCCTAAAGAAAAACTTGGAGAAAAACACGGAGCTCAGTGAGCACAAAGAACTCGCAACACAGCTCTCAGAGGGGCTTAAAAACGCTGGTCTCAAACCCTGGTATGAAATTTTGAAGGAAGCGAAGGAGCTTGGAACTGTTAGAATACATGTTTGTGGAGCAGCAGCAAAAGCTTGGAACGCATCTCTCGACGATATATTCTTAGCAGATGATATTGTTGGTGCAACAGAAATTATTGATGCCGCTAAAAATGCTAAAATAGCTCTATTCATATAGACAATCAATTTTAATTTGGTTTTTTCTGATAATACTATTGGAATGGTGAGGAAAATGCCTCTCAGCCCAGAAGAACTCAAAAAGCTTAAGCCAGACAAAACAGTTGATGCTCGGGGAGTATCATGTCCAGGACCTCTATTAGCTGCCAAAAGAGCGATTACTGAGGTACCTATCGATGGCATATTAGAAGTCCTTAGCTCAGATCCAGGAACAGCACGCGATCTTCCTAAGTGGGCCGAAAAAGTTGGCCACGAATTCTTAGGAGTCATTGAAGAGCCTGGTTACTGGCGAATATTTGTTAGAAGGAAGAAATAGAAGCATTTTCCTTTTTTATTAATGCCTTATTATCCTATAATTTTCTACTTGCTGATGTGTATATACCATACTATATTTTCTTGGAATAGAATATATATTACTGATAATGTTCATTTTATTTATTAGTTTGGCGATATTCATGGAGGATTATAAACCAAAAATTCTAGTTCTTTCTACGATGTATATTTCAGATTTGGCAGTTGATCTTGCTGGTCTCCAACATAAGGAATATCCTCCAACGACTACTATTATAAGGCTTCCATGCTCTTCGATGTTTAGACCAGAATATGCCTTGATAGCTTTGGAAAATGGTTTTGATGGGGTTTTCATCGCTGC
The DNA here is from genome assembly GCA_029856685.1 of Candidatus Njordarchaeota archaeon. Lineage (GTDB taxonomy): Archaea > Asgardarchaeota > Njordarchaeia > Njordarchaeales > Panguiarchaeaceae > Panguiarchaeum. The sequence goes on along the minus strand of JAHKKZ010000018.1, from coordinate 5,286 downwards.
TGATGGAACAGATTGTCCATTTAGAGAGGATTGTACACAGCTAACAGCTAGACGTGTTGAAGAAGCTATGAAACTTCTTAAGGAGCATGGATACGAACCCGAAAGAATTAAGATGGCTGCTATATGCTCTGTGTGTGTTAAACCTTTCATAAGGCTTATAAATGAGTTCTATGAGAGACTTAGAAAGCTTGGTCCTGTTAAGAGGAGGTGAGGAGAGATTATTGTTAAGGAGCCAAAGAAGGAATATGATGTTCTTGTTATCGGTGGCGGCATAGCTGGTATGGAAGCATCTTTAACCTTGGGGGATATGGGATTCAGAGTTCTTCTAGTAGAGAAGACACCAAGTATCGGTGGTAAGATGGCATTGCTAAGCAAGGTATTTCCCACGCTTGACTGTTCATCATGCATAGTTACGCCTAAAATGGCTGCTGTTCAACATCACTCAAACATAGATCTGATGGTATTATCAGAGGTATCGGAGGTAATTAAGCGCGTAAAGGGAGACTTTGATGTTACAATAAGGAAAAAGCCAACTTTTGTTGATATAGATAAATGTACTGGTTGTACTTGGTGTGAGAAGGTATGTCCCGTTGTTATCTCCGATGAATTCAATTTTGATCTGCGAGGGAGAAAAGCTGCATATATAGCTTTCGATATAGCTGTTCCTAAGAAGGCCGTTATTGATATAGATAATTGTCTCTTATGTGGTATATGCGAGAGTATTTGTCCTGCTGATGCAATAAACTTTTTGGATACTGAAAAGATTTTTAGGATTCGTGTAAAGACAATAATTGTGGCGACGGGCTATAAGCTGTTCGATCCTAGAGAAAAAACTGAGTTTAAATACGGAAAATTCAGAAATGTAATAACATCCATACAACTGGATAGATTATTAGCGCCTACTAGCCCGTTTGGTGGTGTTGCTAGACCGTTAGATTTTAAGGAACCCGAGAAGATAGCCTTTTTGCTGTGTGTTGGTTCGCGGGATCTAAAAATCGGGTATCCTCTCTGCTCGCAGGTCTGCTGTATGTACTCCATAAAGCAGGCTCAACTGGTATTGGGCGCTTTACCATTAGCCGAAACAACAATTTTCTACATAGATATCAGGGCTTTTGGTAAGGGCTTCGAGGAGTTCTATAATCAATCAAAACTTATGGGAGTCCGATTCGTTAAGGGCCAAGTAGACATGCTTAAGGAGAAAGAAGATGGAAGTATATGCATTAGCTACTTTGATTATGAAAGCGGAGAAATGAAAAATGAGAAGTTCGATCTAGTTGTATTAGCTGTTGGCTTCAGACCCCAAAATGAAATTGTAAATGCCTTCAAGAACGCCAAGCTAGAACTGGATGAGTATGGCTGGATAAAGGTTATTGATCCGAATAGATCCCCTAATAGTACTAGCATTCCAGGGGTATTTGTTGCCGGTACGGCTTCCGGTCCTAAAGACATACCCGATTCTATTCTGGACGCAAATTCGGCGGCTATGGCCGCCGCGAAGTATATTAGAAAATTGGAGAGAGGGGGTGCTGGTGTCTAGAGAGAAAAAGAGAATAGGGGTATATGTCTGTCATTGCGGTGGAAATATATCTAATTATGTTGATATCAATAGAATTATAGAAGCGATAAAGGAATATCCTGGTGTGGTTGTTGCTAAGGATTTTATGTTCATGTGTTCCGATGCTGGACAACAGATGATAATAGATGATATAAAGGAGGAAAAGCTCGATGGTGTGGTTGTTGCTGCATGTTCACCAAAGCTGCATGAAATGACCTTTAGAAACGCTGTTAAGAGGGGAGGACTTAACGAATATCTCTTCTACCATGTTAATATAAGAGAGCATTGTTCATGGGCACATATGCATGATCGGGAACTGGCAACGATGAAGGCCATAAGCCACATAATATCTGGAATAGAACATGTTAAGCTGGCAAGCGCACTAGAAAAAATAAGTGTTAAGGCTGAGAGAAGCGTACTGATAATAGGTGGGGGGATAGCTGGGCTTAGAGCAGCAGTGGATCTGGCCACTATGGGCTTTAATGTTGTGATCGTTGAAAAATCACCATTTGTAGGGGGCAATGTTGCTAAGTGGTGGAAGGTGTTCCCTAGTGGGGAGGAGGGAGAAGATATTGTTATGGAGCTTATAGATGAGGTTAAGAGAAGTAAGAACATAACCATAATTACGAATGCAGAAGTGGAAAGTGTGGAGGGCTTCGTAGGGAATTTTGATGTCTCAATAAAGATTAAGCCGAGATATGTTCTTAGGGATCATCCAAAGATGCGTGAAGCAATAGAAATATGTCCCATCGAAGTGCCAAACGAATATGATTTTGGCCTAACAAAGAGAAAAGCAATATACTATCCTCCATACAAAGCTTTTTACCCAGAAATCCCAGCCATTGATGATAAAGCCTGCAATAGATGCGGTAAATGTGTTGAGATTGTAGGAGACGCCATTGATCTCTCACAGAAGGAAGAAATATTCAAGGTTCGGGTTGGAGCTATAATAGTTGCTACGGGATTTAAGCCCTATGAACCTAGAAAAGGCGAGTTCGGATACGGGGAATCACCATACATACTCACATTGCCGCAATTAGAAAGAATACTTTCCACAATACCCAAAGACTCTGAAAAGCTCATTATTAACGGTAGGGAGATTTCAAAGATTTGCTTCATATACTGTGTGGGTAGCCGCCAACAACCAAAGGGGGGAGGAAAAGTAAATGAGTATTGTTCCAGATATTGCTGTACATCAACAATATTCACCTCCCTCAAGATCGCTGATAGGTTCCCAAACATCAAAATCTACCACCTATATAGAGATATAAGAACATATGGTTCCTATGAACTATTTTACCTAGAAGCTCAAAGAAGAAAAATGATCTTCATTAAGTATCCAGATGACTCCCCCCCAACAGTCAGTATTACTGACGAAAAGCTCCTTGTAAAGGTTAAGGACTTCGCTGCACGAGGCAAGGAGCTAATAATAAAGCCGGATCTCATTGTACTCGCTGTGGGTATGGAGCCAAACGACGCAGAGAAAATCCAGGAGATACTGAAAATATCTATTGGTTCGGATGGATTCCTCAGAGAAGCGCATCCAAAGCTACGTCCTGTAGATACACTTAGGGCTGGTGTCTTCATAGCTGGGACGATACAGGGACCAAAAACAATATCTGAGACACTAGCATCAGCTTCTTCAGCAGCTGCAAAAGCTGTGTCTCTTCTGGTCAGAGGGAGAGTTGAGCTTGAACCGACGACAGCGTATGTTGATCCTAATAAGTGTAATCTGTCTAAGAAATGTATGGAGGTATGCCCATCCGGAGCGATATCGGTAAAAAGTTATCCGGGTATTGGTGAGAGGGCCTGGGTCAATGAGATCCTATGTCTTGGATGCGGTGCATGCACAGCTGTGTGTCCATCGGAGGCTATACAGCTTAAAACCCTGAGTACACATCAGATTAAGAATATGATTAGGGAAGCTGCAAAAATCTGGGTGAGGTGAGCTATATGAATAAGAAAAGACTCACAGTAGATATTCTCAGGGAAAAAATTGGTTTTATAACGCCACCAGAAAGACTGCTATCTGCGTCGAGACGCTTCACCAGAATGAAGGCTAATATTAAGAAAGCACTTGAGGATGGTGCGAAGAGTATCCCTCAGATAGCTAAGATTATTGGTGAAGATCCATATGAGATCTCATGGTTCATAGCAACTCTTCTCCGCCATGGAGTGATAAAGATAGTTGGTAAAGATGATGAAGATAGATATATTTTTGAGTGGGTTGGTGAGGAATTATAGTTAGAGGTGAGTATGATGGAAGATTTAGCAGAAGAAGTTAGGGCTATATCTCTCGAGGATCCAGAACTCTGCATATTGTGTGGGAGATGCACCGCAGTATGTCCATTTGCGGATAGGATGGACATCAAACCCCACCAAATTGTTCATATGGTTCGCATTGGGGATTGGTCAGTAGTGGATTCCGAGGCTATATGGTACTGTGTTTCATGTCTCCATTGCTCACAGAGATGCCCAAGGAAAATCGATGTCGCCGCAATAATTGAGGCTCTTAGACTTATAAACTTGAGGAAAAGCAGATTCGCTGTGGATTTAAGAGGGGTAAAGGAGCTAAAGATTCTTCCAACAATAGCCCTAGTTGGGGCAAGCAAAAAGTATACTGGGTGATTTAGATGAGATTAATGTATTATCCGGGATGTACGGTTAAGACTACAGCAAGAGCATATGAAAAAGCAGCTATAGGAGTTTTGAAGGAGTTTAACATGGAGGTTATAGAGCTTAGTCAATGGGTTTGCTGTGGTGTTTATCCTGGGCTTTTTAAGGATAGCTATTACCACCTGGTTTCACCAATAAGAAATCTTCTTAATGCGCAGGAGGAGATCAGAACTAAGGGCATAGATAATAAGTATTTGCTGACACTATGTTCTATGTGCTTTAATACTCTCAAAACGGCGAATAAGCGATATTTGGAAGATAATCTTGTCCGTGATAGAATCTCATATTTTCTCGATAGTGAACCATATTATGAGGGTGAAATCAAAGTTGTTCACTTTATGGAGGTTATAAGAGATCTTGTTGGACTGAAGAATCTTGGTAGAAGGGTAATAAGACCACTGAGGGGGATAAGGGCTGCTCCATTCTATGGGTGCTATTTACTTAGACCCGAAGGTATAGGGATTGATGATCCTGAGAATCCAAGAATAATGGAAGAAATACTTGAGAGCATCGGTACGGAAGCTATAGATTACCCTTATAGAAATAGATGTTGTGGTGGTTATCTTGTTGCTAAAGATCCTGATGCTGTGTGGGATAGAATAGCAACGATCGCAAAATCTGCTGTGGAAAATGGAGCAAATATCTTTGTTACAACTTGTCCTCTTTGCGCATTTAATCTTGAGGAAGGACAGAAGAGGAGAGAAGAGGATATAGGCAAGATTTTGCCAGTGTTCTTTGAGCCCGAGCTTATAGCTTTTGCTATGGGGCGGGAGGAGTACCTTGAAGAGGAGCGCCTAGAAATTCTTAAAAAACTTGTGAAATCTTAGATAATGTATTAGTTGGTGATAGGGATTGCTTATTGAGAACGTAGAGATAGTTTTTAAGAACAAAAAACATAGATGTACTGCCCTTTTAGACACTGAATATTTTCACTTAGCCTTTATGCCAAAGAGAGTCTTCGAATCGCTATTTGGCGTGGAATGGGAAGAAGGAGCAAAAGTTGAGGTGTTATTGGGGGCAAAATGTAAGGCTTATATCAGTAGCTATGCCATTGT
>JAHKKZ010000179.1 GCA_029856685.1 Candidatus Njordarchaeota archaeon | reverse complement strand
TGGAATCATAAAGAATCCCTCAAGAGAGGGTTGAAATCTTTTATCTTCGCAATCGCTGTGTCTGCGGCCAATACATAGAATCATAAAGAATCCCTCAAGAGAGGGTTGAAATCGATAAAATCCCTGGCAGTTAACTGCTGATAATGTAGCTGAATCATAAAGAATCCCTCAAGAGAGGGTTGAAATCGGGATATCTGCGAATATTGTCGATGGTATCTCAAGTAGTGAATCACAAAGAATTCCTCAAGAGAGGGTTGAAATAGAACTTTACGATTACATTGCCTCCAAACTATATTAAGGAATCACAAAGAATTCCTCAAGAGAGGGTTGAAAGCTCAGCATCGCTTTTCTAAGTAGTTGCGGTATCACGGATGAGAATCATAAAGAATCCCTCAAGAGAGGGTTGAAAGCTCGCCGTTTGGAGCGGTTGCTGAATAACCGTTCAAAAGAATCATAAAGAATCCCTCAAGAGAGGGTTGAAAGTGTTTCCTCAGAGCATCGAATATGTCTCTCAGTACCCTTGAATCATAAAGAATTCCTTAAGAGAGGGTTGAAAGAAGAAAAAGTGAATTTTTGCACCTATGGCAGCAACCCTGAATCATAAAGAATTCCTCAAGAGAGGGTTGAAAGCAACAATAGGGCTCTTTGGTATGGTTCTAACCCGCTCTGAGAATCATAAAGAATTCCTCAAGAGAGGGTTGAAAGCATATACCTCATATACTGGCTCTCGAGCGGCCTTTAGAAGAATCATAAAGAATCCCTCAAGAGAGGGTTGAAAGAGTATTAAGTATACTGACAACTCTTGTTGTCACTTCATGAGGAATCATAAAGAATCCCTCAAGAGAGGGTTGAAAGACCAACTGCCTAAACAACGATTCCGACTTCCTTTTTCTCGAATCACAAAGAATTCCTCAAGAGAGGGTTGAAAGATTTGGACATATATACTTCCTCCATTCCGACTCACCTCACTGAATCATAAAGAATTCCTCAAGAGAGGGTTGAAAGCAACAATTAGTATTGTTGTGATGTCATCTAGGCCTGCGAGTTGAGAATCATAAAGAATTCCTCAAGAGAGGGTTGAAATTTCTGTATAAGGGGACCTATAGACGATCAAGAATTAGTTAGGAATCATAAAGAATTCCTCAAGAGAGGGTCAGGGCTCGGAGCAAGTGTTTTTCGGTGCGACTAGCCTTCTTCCTTATTGGCCTTGTTTTGCTCAATTTCTTCTGGTTTATCCGTTTTGTTCTAAGTGTCTGTCTTCCCTTTCGAGTGCTTTCTTTGTTGGTGTTTCTGTCCTTTGTTTTTGTTGGTTCTATGGATCCAATCTGGGCTTGATGGGTCGGTGGTGGTTCTGGTGCGGGTGCTATATATGTCTATCGCTTATTGTCTGGGATTTTAACCAAAATTATTGGCTTGCCGAGGCGAGTTTCGGAGGGCGAAATGCTTTCCAAATACTGTTTAGTGCGGGGAGGAGGTCAATTTAGGCGTCCCTACAGAGCGAGCAAAGATAAATAAAAATGGGGAGCCAAAAACTGACATATAGTTTTCATTTCCAACGCCATGGTATTTAATCGCAGCGAATCGAAGACAGCTTTATGATGGTGAACTTAATATGTACCTATTGCCAACTGAGAAATTCTACTATGACCCATATAGAGGCCTAATACCTATTACTTAATTTTTAAGATAGGGAGAAGACCTAGAAGATATTTAGAAACATTATAGGAAAGCCATAGTAGTTTCAATCGATAAATTTTCTGTGGTTCTTTATGGCTTAACGATGATTTTTGCCATTGAATAAAAAATTGGCATTAAAAAGATTTTTTATTCAGTAATATTCTTTAGGGGTGATTATGTATGGAGATTGCTATTACCAAGATTGATAAGTTTGGCAGAATCGTGATTCCCGCCAATTGGCGGAAGAGCTTGTTCGGAGAGGGAGAAGCCCCGGTTTTGCTTGTCAGGAGGAGGGACTGTATTGAGCTGAGACCCATACGTGTAAGAAAATTGGAGGAGTTCTTTGACAGTATAGATCTGGGTGTAGATGAGATCAAAGATTGGGGAGAGTTTGAGAAGAAGTTTTATGGTGCTAGGTATGGTTAGATATCTAGACGCAAATGTGTTTATCTACGCATTCTACAGACCCAAGAAAAGGAATCTAGATCCGATAGCAAGGGCTATGAAGGATATAGCCAAGAGCATTATTCAGAAGATCTCTAGGGGCGAGGAATCAGTAGTCATGAGCATCGTGCATATCTCGGAAGTCTGCAACATCATCAAGCACTCCCTCCCTATAGAAGACGTTCTTGCCTTAGCAAACACATTGATAACCTCCAGGAATATAAGAGTCCTAGATGTGAGTGTTGATACGTATAAGAAGGCTATCTCCATCGGCTTTGAATACGGATTAGAACCCAACGACGCTCTAGCTGTACTCCTGATGAGAGAATTAGGCATAGACGAGATCTACACATTCGACAAGGACTTCGATGTGGTTAGCTGGCTCAGAAGGCGCCCAACAGACGAGGAAATAGAGAGGAGAGCCAAGGAATAAGAAATCAAGGCTGGTCAAGCAAGAACCACTAAGCATGGCTCATAACCTACTATTCTTGAGTATGATAATTCTTCTTTGGGTGTGGTTATGATGTCTCATGCCTTTCTGTCGGCAACCACATATTATTATTGGTTTAAGGGGCGAAATAAATACTGAGCATGTACTAAGGGTTGCTATGGGGGAGCTATAGAGAGAAGCATAAAGAGTATAATCTTAGCTTCTGAGAACGGAAGAAACGCTATTAAAAGCACTAAACATCGCGAGAGAACTCAACGCAGACCTAAGAATAGTAGTTGTCACCCACCCACCAGATAGGACTTGGGGCCTAAGGGCGACATAACCATCGGCCTAGCGCACCCAAAATATAGAGAAATTCGAGAATGCTTAGAAAAAGCAGGAGTTACGATCATTCAGGGGGCAAGACCATTTGCATCGGCCGCTAGAAGCCTCGGATGGGAGATAAAGCGCTTCCCGATGCGATCATAGATCGGCTGCTTGGAGGAGTATTCGGTCAGAGAATAAAAATCGCTATTGAGATAGCACTCATAGCTACGATGCTGGAGCTGTAAGGAGGGGCAATATTGTCGTATCACTAGGCGGAGCATACAGGGGCTGTTTTTCGGTTTTCTGGACTATTAGATAAGTTCGGTGAAGAATAATGACATATACCGACAGGAAATGGGCAAAAGAAAAGGATTTAAGTACCGAATAAGATGTTATATGA
>JAHKKZ010000178.1 GCA_029856685.1 Candidatus Njordarchaeota archaeon | reverse complement strand
TGTAAGACTCCAGGATGGAGGACTGATTGATAGCATCCAGATAAAATAAAACTTACGGTATTAAACTCGCAAAGTCAAGTATTAAGTATCGTGTTGTTAAGGTTAATGGTATTGCGCTTCGGGAGCTTGTGACTGGCCGCAAGAAGAAGGAGAGAAGATAGCCCACTCCGCCTTTTTGCTTGGTTTTTACATATTCTTTCGATCAACCGCATTTGGCTTTGGGGTAGTGTTTCTGAGGGCTTAGCGTTGGTATATTTGGTCGGTGCGGCAGCACTAAGGGACTTGATGGACGTCATGTTCAGATCTCTGCTTCTGCCAGCAGGCCCTCCATGCGTATCGCGTTGATTCTGGTGCAGATGTGACTTAGTAGCTGGATTAGTAGTCTAAGCGATGTATGATTTTTCGGTATGTATATGTATTTTCGTCGTTTACCCCTGATTTTCTTCGCGTCCTACGAGCCCCTTTTCCCACATTGCATTTAGGATATTATGTATGATCTTTCTGTCGGGTCCCGGGAAACGTATCTTTCCGTTCATAAGGTGCGATGTAAATTCTTGGAGGTGTCCTTATATCCTCCTCCTTATACTTCTGGAGGAATAGTGCCAGCTCTATGGCCCTGCATAATGCAAAAAACGCGTTGATACGCTCTGTATTCCAGTAGCTCCCTGAGCGATGAGGCTACATCTTCGGCCATTGTGCTCACCAATTATAAGGCAGAGATTTAATTTGTTGTTGCGCGCGGTTCAGTATCCTAAGCATCGCATTCCAATACCCCTTTCTGTTAATTTATGATATTCCTCTTTATCTCATCAATCTTCTTGACGAATCTATATAATGCCTTCAGAACCACTTTATCAATGGCACTATCCCACACCCCAGCCACGTCTTTTGTTATGGTCTTGGCGAAGATATGCGATAAATACTGAACCTTGTCCCAGCTTTCGCTTCGGGGGTAGAGATGGTAGAAATACTCAATATGATTATTGTCGGCTGTCGCAAAACTAGTTTTGTTAGCAAGTTTTGTGGCTTCTAATACTCGTCGATCACTACTAGGGAGATCATATAGGCAGACAGCGTCGAGGAAAAAGAGAAACAGAAACAACTAAAAGCCCACCGACCAGTACTAGGAACAAGAGGAGAAGTGGGAGGGATAATAGAGGCGGTGATGGGGCCGCCAGAGGGAAGAAAGAGAGGAAACCGTGGAGGAATCACCATCAGCCTACCCCGAAGCAAAGACAGAGAACAACTCGAATGCGCAGAACGCAGCGCGGCACAGAACACATGTGTTTTCCCGAATGTACGGAACGCACTACGAGGTGAGAAGTATCTAACGGCTCCCGCGAGAAACTGCATAAAAACTGTATATTGCAATTTTTGCTGATTTTTGAGAAAAAAACTGCACAGAAACTGCACACCGCCGTGTCGTTTCTGTTTGGTGTCGCTTGCGTTGTTTTTGTTTTTGGGAAACCGCACGAACTGCACAAGAACCGCACATGTTTTTGGTGTTTTGTTGGTGGGGTGAGAATGGGCTCATCTCCCAGTTGCTTTTATTTCTGTTTCTCTTTTTCCTCGGCGCTGTCTGCCTATATGATCTCCCTAGTAGTGATCGACGAGTATTAGAAGCCACAAAACTTGCTAACAAAACTAGTTTTGTACCTTCCCAAAATAATTAGCTCAACAAATCGCCTTTGGGTGAAGCATAGTTTTATATTTGTATAATTGTGTATTTGTATACTAGTATTATTGTGGTGGGATTCATGGTAACGCTAAGGATTAGTGATGAGGTTAATAGGAAGTTGGAGGAATATCTTGCATTGTTACTATTACAGAAGGGCATAAAGATTGATAAGAAGAGATTTGTTGAGAAGGCCATATTGCACGCTATTCGGGATAAGAAATTTATTGAAGAACTAGTGGGTGATGTGCCTCTTGAGGAGGATCCAGCATGGGTACTTCTCGACAAACCAAAGAGATGGGGTATAAAAGATTCCTCAACGAGAATAGACGAGTATCTCTACGGGTGATCACCACTGGGAGTATTTGTTGATACTGGGGTTTTCGTGGCTATAAGAAATGCTGATGACGTACATCACGAAAGGGCAAAGAAACTGATGTGCCGAGCACTAAGGGGAGAATTTGGAACAATATACACATCAGATTATATCTTTGACGAGGCCGTAACACTTGCACTGGTTAGAACAAAAAGAATGGATTTGGCTGTCGATGTGGGGGATTACATATTATCATCGCCAAGGATAAGAATAATATTCGTGGACCACGAGATATTTGAGAGAGCATGGAAAATCATGCAGAAATATCAAGATAAAATGTTGAGCTTTACCGACGCTACAACAATCGCAATAATGGAGCGATATGGAATACTCTACCTCATGACTTTCGATAGCAGATTCAAAGGCATTGTAACGATAGTAGAGTAGAAAATTGGTCAAAGAGTCCCGTATTTTTTGTTTACCGTATTATATACTATTATAGGATTGTCGCTTAGTACGATTTCTTGGCTCAAGCTCCCTTAGAAATCTATCAATAAAACGCTTGATGAATTCCGCCTACACTCAGCAATAACTCTAGCAATCCTTCTTTTTTCTTTCTATTGAGGGACTGCTTCTCCTCTTCTTCCTTCTCTTTTTGTGTGGTAGTTATTTGGTCTGCTTTTCTCCATATCCCAGTCCTATTGTGTGTGGTATGCAGATGGTGAAGCGGAGCCTTAATCGCTAATTCCGTAGGAAACCCAAAAATTCGAGTCCTAGGATTAAACAAAAGAAAATAGGGGATAACTTCGAATATCAAAGCGTAATCAGCGAGAAGGCTTAGAGGAAACCTAACCTGCAACACCAAACAGAACAAAACCCATAAGGCGGCACATGAAATATGGTGTAGGTGATGTCTTTCTGTTGAAGTTGTTCAGATTTGAGTATTATCTTGAGATAGGTTTTTCTATCTTCTATTTGTTTGCCATCGTTATCACATTTACCCTTAGTTTTGCAAGAACGCCTACTACACAAATGCGCTTGGCGTGTATAGTATTAGCAAATTTTAATTTTCACTTCGGCGACCGATGAGTCAACACCGATAAATAAATTTGGTCTCCTAACTATTGTATGGGAAGAATTCCGATTGGGAGGATAGCCTAAATATCTGCTGGGGAACAAGATAGAAAAAAAGAGGTAGTGGTACAATGGTGCAATACAGTTAGGAATCTATTTGGAGATTGAGATCTCACCAGTTCTCTTGAGGATGATCTCTATTGTGGATACTCTGTTCATTTTTC
>JAHKKZ010000177.1 GCA_029856685.1 Candidatus Njordarchaeota archaeon | reverse complement strand
TATTTGCAGGTGGCTACGTGGTGTATGATGGTCTCAAAATGCTTTTATACTCATAAACTTTAGCTGTTGCTTCTAACTTAAAACTTACTTTTTCGCTTTTTATAACTTTCGCTTTTATAACTTATTAATAAGAACGGTTTTATCTGACATTTTACTTTGTGGGCGGATTAGAGAGATACTTTTTCTTTAGCTCGTTTTTGATATAATCTATATCTTTTCCTTTTAGTAGATATTCTAGGGATTGGGTATCAACTGCTAAAAACTGATTGGTTATCAAACTACACTTGATAATTGCTTTATCATTTGTCCAGATTACAGCGTCTAATTCTAGTGCAAGTGCTATGAATGGATAGTCATCTGGATCAAACCTCATGGATATCTGTTTTGCTTTCTCAATAATATGTTGATTGGTTATTTCCACGAGTCTGAGTTCAGGAAGAATAATGCTAGATAGAATGTAATTGAAACTTTCTTCATCTAAGCCGACTCTTCTACAAATTTCGTTACGATTCTTCTCGATTTCCTCGATAGCATATTTAAGAGTAAAGAAAAACGCTGGAGCTAACATCACAAGTCGGCGCGTTTTTCCGGCTTTAATTATTGCTGCAAGAAGCTTGTTGGTGTCGATTATTACTTTTAGGATTTTTCTAACCTCTCAATGATACTTTTCTTGATTTTCCTGTCAAGCTCCATGATTATATCCTCGGATACCTCAATATCCCCTGTTATCTCGTCGGCTATTGCAAGCCTTAAAAGCTTCTCATGGAAAGCCTCCACAGCAAGTTTTTCAAACTTTTTTTTGAGCAGAGGATTTCTTTCAAGCAAAATCTTAATTTCATCCGGAACCTCTATGGTGATACTAACCATAAATCTCACATAATCGATCGTCCAAAAAATAATCAATATAATTCAATAAAAGAAATAAAATTTATAGAAATCGTCAGACACCGTTTTGAGAGGAACATTTTGTTGACATCGACAAAGAATAGGGAAACCATATAGGGAATATAAGTGTCTCGAAAAAAAATACTATTCTATAGAGAAAAAGCGAATATCACGGGGATTCCTTGGAAAGGCAGACATAATCAGGATTTCGAAGTTATTCAGTTCTCGAAAAATGTCACTATTAATAAGGTATTAATTCGTGGCTTTTATTTTTTGTTAGCCGGTTTTTTCCATTTTTCTTTTTAGTGATGCATAGCCTAGTATGAACCAGATGGAGGAGACGCCAGCTAGATAAGTGATGCATAAGTAATCAAGCTCACCAAATATTACTAGTTGTCGTGTAAATTTTATGTGTAGTGTTAGTGGGTTTAAACACATTATTACTTGGACTGGTAGTGGGAATACATTTAGGGGGTAGTATATCGGGCTAATATATGTTAGGATGCTTGCGAGGAAGGACGCAATTATTGATAATCGAACAATATTTTTCACTAATGATGAAAAGACAAGTATGAACCCTAGAACCCCGATTGCTGCGATGTAGAGAGAAATCACCATGAATAGAAAAGATGAAACATTCACTTTTAGGCCCATTAGGCTCGCAATTAATAGACAGAGTGTCGGTATTGGTATCGTGGTTAGAGCCGCGGAGAGATTACTTGCAAGTATTATTTCGCTCTCTCTGATGGGGAGCGATTTATAGAAAAGAACACTCGCTGTGGAAAGCTCAATTGTTACGAGAACAGCCATGCTCACAGATACGGCTATTATCTGAATTGATAGCCAACCCAAAAGCATTATTGTTGAGGATGTTTCTCCCACAAATGCTCTCAGCCCATACGTTAGGAATATGGTGCCCAGTATTGCTGACATAAGGGGGCTAAACGTTATTTCCCAGCGATTCGTTAGGTTCTTCCTTAAGAAATATAGAAAGAGAACATTGAATCGCAATTTACTCGCCTCTTCCTAGCAGTTTTTCAAAGATCAATGTTTCCTTTGGCCTTATGTTAATATACTTTACTTCACCGCCCTTTTCAAATATTTTTTTCAGAATAGAGCTCAATGGATTCAGGGATGCCAAATATATCTTCACATCGAGCTGGATTTCCTCCTTTGATAAACTGAGAACTGATACGTTATCAGCTTTTATCTTTTCTAGAAACTCATTGGCCTCGGACGCACCTAACTGAATTACCTTTGCGGATCCACCAGATAATCCGAGGCGTTCAAGAATTCCAGAGACCAGCCTGTCAATACTAACATCGACTTTCTCAACGTCTTCAATCTCTTCTAAGCTCTTTACTTCCTTTATGGATAGCCTTCTAAGCGTAAGTTCGAGTAGCCATGTAGTTGATGATTTCCTTATTTCCCGCTGCAACTCATCTATTGTATACTCCCTTATCTTTCTCCCATTACTCAAAAGTAGAACGCGATTCGCAAATTCCATAATGTCGTCTAGGCAATGCGATATAATAACCAGCGATTTTTCCTCATTGACTAGTTCCCTCATGCGTTCCTTAACTATCGAGGCTGATGCGACATCAAGATTGGCGAATGGTTCATCAAGAATAACAATACTTGCATCATCTCTAATGAACAGTTTAGCCAATTCTACCTTCTTTTGTTGGCCAGTTGACAATTGCGATATACGGGAACGCTTTTTATCATGCAGTTCCAATCGTCTAAGTGCTTCTTCGATACGATATTTATAATCCCTTATCCCGTGAATCTTAGCCCAGAAAACCAGAGCGTCCCAGACCCTATCACTATGGTCGAATAGAGTGCTCTGATATATCAGCAAAACATTTTTTCGCAACAATACTTTATTCTTCTGCCCAAAAATTCTTATTGCTCCAGAATCCGGATCGGTTATTCCCGATAGGATCCGCGCTAGCGTAGATTTGCCAGAACCATTAGGTCCAAAGATACCTACAGTCTCTCCCCGGCATATAGCTATATCGACACCGTCTAAAGCCTTTTTATTTCCATAATACTTAGTTAGTCCGTTACCGACCAGTATTCGCCTCTCACTGGTCATGCCTCATTTACCTAGACATAGCTTGTAAGCTTCTTTAACACCGCGACCACATGTCTCTTTTAGTAGCTTATTGATCATTTCGTAGCTCTGTGGTTTTTCCTCCGCGATCCTATCAATCAACTTTAGGAGTGTTTCCTTATCGCATAGGTTAACGAATAGCTTCATAACTCCTGCTCTTAAAATCTGATCGGTTTCGTTTTTAGATAATTTTTCAGCAACTTGCTTAATTTTCGCTATGATGTCTGTCACATCACCTCTTATTTGCTTTAGTGAAGCAACTATTTTTTCCGCCCGAATATCCCTCCAAGCGATTATAC
>JAHKKZ010000176.1 GCA_029856685.1 Candidatus Njordarchaeota archaeon | reverse complement strand
TCTTAATCTATAGATTTTGTTTTTCCCTCAAAAACCAGCAACAGCTGATCGAGTATCTCCGCAATACTAAGCATTCTGTCCGCTGTTTCTGGATTTAGGTGATCGATCACACTTTCTAGGATATCGGAGATACTCTCTCTAATACCACTCCAAATATCTGAGATTGCTACCAGGGCCAATATTATTGTAAAGAAGGTTTCTATATCTGAACTTTTACTTTTCATCTACCCTCTCTCCCCTTTTCTCCAAAGAAAACATATCAGCAGACTATATAAGGGATCTAATATATACATGAAGATGTAGTAATCACAAAGAATTAAAAAGCCCTTCATTTTGAGGATCGAGTTACCTACCATCCAATGTGTGGACCCCAAAATTCTTCAGGTGGCACACACTTAAGTTCTTCCGCCTTTATGCATGCCACTAATCTTCCATTAACTTTTTTCTGTGATGGTTTTGATTCTAGGCACGATTCTTCGGCTACTGGACAACGATTAAAGAAGGGGCAGAAATCATAGCTTATGATTCTAGGAAGCGGTTCACCTGGCACATAGATAAGCTTCTTCTTAGGGTTTCGTGGATCTGGGAGAGCTCCAATTAGACCCTTCGTATATGGATGGACAGGTTCTAGGAATATTTTCTCAGTTGGTCCTTTCTCGATGATGATCCCATGGTACATAACAGCTATCTCGTCGGCAATTTCTGCCATAAGAGCTAGATTATGAGTAAATATGACCATCGTTGTTTTCAACTGATCTACAAGTTCTCTGAGAAAGTAAGCCAGTTGCTTCGCTAAGTATACATCTAAATTTCTAAATGGTTCATCACAAACTAGTAGTTGAGGATTCTTCGCCAATGCTAATGCAAATGCAACCCTACGTATCTCCCCACCACTTAGCTTCCTTGGAAATGAGAATAATATTCTGCTATCAAGCTTAGCAGCCTTTATCGCATCAATAAAGAATTTTACAGCCTTATCAAAATCATCTGTAGCAACCAGTGAGGATTCCAACACTTGAAACGCATTATCCATTAATGGATTCAAATACGTATAGCTACCCTGACCAATATATCCAAGCTTTCGTGCTCGTCGAAGACGCATAATTTCTTCGTCAAGGGCTAATAGATTCTCACCATCGAGGATGATCTCACCAGTAACTTCAGCATTTTCTGGTAGGATTCTCAGTATCGCCAGAGCTAAAGTCGACTTGCCACATCCTGATTCCCCTACAACTGCTAGAACCTTTCCTTTCTCGACATCTAAATTAACACCATTTAAAGCATATACCCTCATATACCCCGTTTTTCTAAATCTCTCTATTTCCTGCATTATTTGCTGAGAAATTTTTCGTCTAAGTTTTTCGTTAGTGATTGAAAGATCAAAGCTTCCCTTCTCGGAAAATATAAGATATCTCCTCAGTTCCTCGACATTTATCTGCTCCTTCAGATGCGCAACTACATATCTACTAAGTTTGTACTTAACTTCTAGATCTCTGATACTGAGAATCATATGCATAACCAAACCATAAGCTATAGTATGCTAGATATTAGAGCGAAATACACCATTTAACCTGTAGAGTTCCCATTTGCTGTGTTATTGACTTTGTTTTTAATTATCTCCCTTATTTTCTCTGTATCTCTTGGATAAACCTGTACTGCTCGGAGCCAAAGCATACTAGAGACTAAGTATAGTAATGTGAATGATATCAACATTATTCTTACACTACCCGTAATATCTGATATGAGCCCCGCCAGCGCCATTCCAAGCGACCTAAAGAACAGCTCCACAGTACTTATGGCTGAAACTACGATAGCCCTCTGCTCAGGAAGATTAACATCTGATAAAACACTGTTCTTTATTGGCTCTATCGAACTGTTAAATACCATTCCTAGGAAGAAAACTATTACTGCGAAGAGAATCAACACATTTTCCCTCATCAGAGAAAAAAATCTAAGAACTGCTGCTACAGGGTCGTCTTCCACAATGTTAAGCTTGATCGGTAGGCTGAGAAATACTACAAGAAATATTGTTTGTGCAGATGTGCTTATAGCCGCTATTAGAGGCCTAAATCTAGGATTACGAGAATAGAAGAAATCTGCGAGCTTTGCTATGAAAACACCAAATAGCCCTCCCAGCATTCCCAGTCCTAGAAATATCATTGCAACGATCTCTGGTGATCTCAACTCCCTAACAACGTATTGTGTTAACCAGGCGATCAGAACTCCTTGGGGGAGCGTTGACACAAACTCTTCGACAGCGACATATATGTTCGTCTTATTCGTCAGCACTAATTTTAGGTCAGATAGTCTGAACCTATACGTATATTCTAAGCCCTCATGCGAACCAAAAATCGAAAGAATATCTCCCAACGCCCTTTTGGGTTCTACTAGGAGCCCTGCTATGGGGGATCCTATGAATATCAGCATCATCGAGTTTACATATATTGGGTACCTCCAGCTAAAAAGAACTGCTAGGATAACACTCATACCAAAACCTAGTGCCATACCAATACCACTTACAATGTACCATACCATGTACGCCAATGTTCTCTTGTCGTTTTCATAGAAATCTGCTATAATCTCATAGCTCAAAGGAAACACCGCACCCAGAAACACTCCAGTCAGGATTCTTAGTAGGAAGAGTATCGCTGGGTTCGTCGCTAAGGACACCAGATATGTAAACCCTCCAGCCACCAAAAGAGAGAGCATTAAAAGCCATTTTCTTCGAAGTCTTAGATGCTCAGTTAGATATGACCACACTGCGCTTGATATTCCAGAAAGAAATATGTAGGCCCCAGTCATGCTGCCAAGGAAAAAATCGGATACACCTAGATCCTCTCTTATGAGGTTATAGTTGGGTATTATTATGTACATGTTCGATGTCTGAATAATCGTTATGAGGGCCAACTGAAATAGGACTATCTTCCTCAGTGTCTCTGTTTTCAAATTAACTCCTCATCATACTCTGCCAGCTAAATGTGCAAAAGCTAACATGGAATAGAGGTAGTTTATGCCAGGAAATAAAAAATCTGCTAAGATTTTCTCTTCAATATGATTATTATAGCCACTACTATTAACAAGGCTAGTATTATAGCTAAGCCAGGGAGAATTCTTGTCAAATCCGTAGCCGAAGGGGGCTTACCCGCTGTTGGGGGAGAAGCAACTACATATATGTACAGAATGCTCGTTGCTTCATTTCCTGTAGAGTCTCGTGCCACAATCTCAATCCTGTTTAGCCCGTAGCTTAGACTTATGTTAAGCTGTATAAGCTCATCGCACGGGGCAGGTGCCTCATAGATCTTAGTATCAT
>JAHKKZ010000175.1 GCA_029856685.1 Candidatus Njordarchaeota archaeon | reverse complement strand
GGCGATAGGCTTCCTCTCAAAGCTCTTCTCCGACGGATCGTTGCTCCTGAGGGAGTTCGGGCAGCGATTCGTAGGGATGCTGAAACGATTTGTGGATACTGCATCTAAGACACTCAGGGTTGTGCTGAAGGCGGTTGCTTGGGTTGTTGCAGAGGCAGTTTTTAAGATAGTGAAATTTGTATTTAATCTGATTGGTATTAAATTGGGCGTGGCATTTAAAAAGGCAGCAGTGCGCGCTCAGATGTTTGGGGTAAACTTTGCCGCTTCGATCCGCATTACTAAGCTCTTCTGCGAGTTTATCGGTGATGAGTTGCCATACATAGGAATATCACTGTTCATCTCTATGGATAGTGTGTCTGTGGGGTTCTCAAGAATAAATATAACGCTGCTCATTCCTACCCTGCCTCTGCCTTATAGGATATCCATAGATGTGCCTATAAGGACGAGCATCGGCGAAGAAAGGATCCAAGGAGAGCATCTCCATACAGAGAGTACAGATTTTTTGGAATCATTCTCAAGCATCTTCTCCACCACGATATTCCTATACTCCTACCTCATCTATGCGGAGGAGGTCATAGGACTAACCCCAATACCCCCATACGCCAAGGCGGCGGCATTCCTTCCGTCCTTTGCAGGGCTCATCTATCTAATCCTTGAGACAAACAAGTTCCTTCAGCTCAACACTCCAGCCCCAGCAGTGAGGCTGGATTACGTCCTAGGCTGCCTTTTCGGCCACGCCTTTGGCATGTTTATTACGATACTCATTTTTATTCTGACTCTGTCTGCTAGGGGTGATGGGATATGGGAGAAGCTTCTTGGATGGTTTTCCGACTTTATAGATTCGCCCATAGGAAAATTTATTCGCCATGTTATAGAGGAGTGGAAGCTGGAGGAGACTGCGATCACAACGCATCTGATGTTCCTAACAGCACTATTTGGCATAGACATAATAGAAGCTGTGCTCTCACAACTAGGATTGGAGAATCTGAAGGCACACATAGCGATCTTCCTATCAATACTATCGGCAATGTTTTCAATGTATACCTTCGTGTACAGCATTCTGATGCTCCCAGCTTACCTGCTGAGTACTGGTGAGATGATGAGGATGGTGATAAGGTACTCAGAAGGCATAGACAGAATACTAATCACGGTCACGCCGCTGATACTGGTAGTGGGGATGGCAATAATACACATATACGCCATAACCAACGGAGTACTAAAATACGTCGATGTGCAGCAGAGCGGTGGGGTGGATCTGATCCCACCAAGTGTGAGTGTGGAGGCACCGAGGATGCACGAAGAAACAAAAATAATTAATGGGATGCTAACAATACACGGAAAAATACGGGTAAGCGACGACAGAGGACTCTCCAGAATGAGGGTACTCATCTGTGAGCCGAAAAAGGGCAAGGGCGAAATAAGCAGAAAAGAAAAGATATGCTGCTTCGGAGCAGAGATACTCCCCAAGTGGCCGGAACCAGAAATAGACATAAGCACGGAGGGCAGAAAAACAGTTAGTAGTGAGGGAAAGTACGTTATTGAGGCTTATGTTTCTTATGTTGGTGAGCACACATGCATAGTTGATCTAAACATAACCATTGAGGACTGCGAGTACTACGGGATCAAGCCGGGCGAGGAGTACTGGGTTATATTTCTGGTTGTCGATGTTGGGGAGAACAAGGCTTGGAACTCCAGCATCATATCTACTGGTGGCGGGAAGACAAGGGAAGTTGGGCCCCTCGTGGAGCCTATCCTCGCAGATGGGGAGTTCATACATCCCTTCCTGACCTTTGGGGACACCCCCGACGACCACATACTCTACATTGAACATGGATACTGCTGGTGGACCGTACTTGAGACATATGACCACTATGCCTCCTTTGGTTTTCAGCTATTCCTCGGCGACGCCAAAAATGCGTCCTGCAGGTTTGGTAACAACGCCACAGTAGAATTTAGCCATGTTTCGTATGGCGCCATGGCTGGTATCTGGTGGGAGATCTATACCCGTAGTGAATATGATATCGCGAAATATAGGTGTTTTGGCTCTCTGCACGGTGTGTTGTTCCTATGTGGTGGGAGATCCTTCCGCTTCGGGTTCCACTACTGGTACTTCCTGTTTAGATGCTGGGAGCTAATCCTTATCTACTGGATGATCCTGAACCTATATGTTCTCTCAAGGTTAGGCAGGCCCATCGTCCTGAAGAAGTCTGCTAGGAGGAAACTAGTGGAGATGATCGTATATCATGTTACGGGCATCGTGGTTTTCGCTATCAGTGCGTACTACTCATATGTTATCGTCCTGATACTGTTTTTCTACAGTACCTATGGCCACTGGAAAATCAGCTGGGTCTACATACTCTTCTTCGCGGTCTCTCTCTTCATAGCGGTCTCTGTAGTGCTGAGTGCGACTTGGAGTGCTGTGAAGTATGTTTGGAGGAGAATTAGGGGCCGCCGAGACCACGCAACGTAGTATCGAGTCTACCCTTATTCGCCCTTGGAGCATCTTCTCATTTTGCTTGGATGATACACTAGAGGGATAATTACTTGGGTGACCATACGGATTTGTGTCTTTTGCTTCAGACTGGAAGCAGGTGGTGAGCTATATGGGATTAGAGCTGTTTGGCGGGCTTGCCAGATAATCCAACAACGGGAGTTAGAGATTACGAATCAAGCCTGTGGGGGAACGAATTACCATCTATTGAGGTTTATTCTTGTGAGAGTATCGGAGGCGGCGGACCCTTCTAGGATAAGCAATTGCGATGACAAACTGTGGGGAATTTTAAAAACAAAAACTACATGTCAGTTTTTTCGTCTCATAAGTTCTGTTATGCCTAATCTCGTGGTTTAGATTGTCTGTAGGCTTGCTGTAAAGTTAGCAATTGAAGTTTGGCTTTGAACTTTATATCGCATGTAGCTTAGGACTTTTTGCGGATGGGACTCATCTCATTTTAGGTTAAAACCGGACCTAAGCCATGCCCCATTTTGTCCCAGTTTTTAGGCAACAAAAACGCTCAAAACTGTAGAGCAGATGAGACGGAAACACCATGATACTTGAGGAGTAGCAGTCCTGTCCCAGTTCCTACGTTATCGTTGGGCTATACATCCGACTTAACACTCATCGCTCCGCGTTCTGTACATCCGAAGAATCGGCATGTATTCTGTGTCGCTTTGCGTTCTATGCATTTGGGTTTGTTGTTTGTTCTTGCTGTTGTTGGTGTTCCTGTTGTTGTTCTTCGGTGGCTCCTTCCTCGGTTTCGGCCTCCTCTTCTTCCTCTTCTGTCCGCAGTAGTATTCTCGTTATCATCTCAACAT
>JAHKKZ010000174.1 GCA_029856685.1 Candidatus Njordarchaeota archaeon | reverse complement strand
GTTCCCTTATGGTGTTTCCGTAGCCGTAGCTTGGTGCATATGTGAGGGATAAGAGCTTATCCGCAAGTAGTATCATTTTTCCGTGCGTCTTTACGATCTTGTTTATTCCATCCTCTATTTGATCCGTCATGTTCTTTGCCGCTTCGATCGCTTCCTCTATGCTGTACGTATCATAGTTCGCTAGTTCTTCTAGTATTTCGCTTGTTTCCTCGACGGCTTGTATTCCCTGTTCGTGTGTTTTGGCAAATTCTACTTGGAGCTCCGCTAGTGTTATGAGGTCGTCTGTGGTGCTTATGTACTCTGTTAATTCTCCGAGGAGTTCTGGGTTTGTGGTTATGTTCATTACTCTCTGGGCGATTATGTACTTCTGGAATGGACGCAGAATATACCTCAGGGCGGCAATGTCGTTGTATATTTCGGTTGCTATTCTCAGTTTCATCTCCATTTGCTCCGCATACTCTCTCATCTCCTCGATAATCTCTGTTGCGTTCTCGGCGCACGCTACTGTTATTGATGGCTGAGAAGTATCATTCACATTGTTCTCTATGAGGGTTATGTTTAGGGCCTCGTAGAGGTCTAGGAGCCTCGTGGTGTTTATGCTTTCAACATACTCTCTGTATTTCTCACTATTTAGTAGTGCCTCCTCAACAATACGTGCTACACGTAGAACGTTTATTCCGTCCCTTACGACCCCCAAGAACTTAAAGTAGTAGGACGAAAGGTTCCTGGCCTCGAAGTACAGCTCCCTATACGAAGGATAGAAACCGCTGAGAACCGCAATTCTAAATGTGAGCGTATATAGTATCCTTAGTGCTCCTAGAACCTCCTCGGCCCTGTGGAGATCACTCTCCACAGTATCACTGACATTAAGCGAAACATTGTAGTCCCCAACCCTAAGCCTATCAAACATCAATAAAGTATTGCTCCAGCATTCCCTAAGGCTCTCCACGATAGTCCTAACAATGTTGATCGCGCTTAGGCCGCTCTGGAGCACCTTAGCCTTAATCATCAGGCCAAGGGCATATCGAAGTTCTGCGAGATCATCAAGCTGATCTATGTAGCCCTCTAAGTATTGCTTGATTCCAGGGATCATCGCTGATATTATCCTAGCCCTCACGCTTAGCTGGAGTGCCTTGATGCTTATTCTGAATCCCAACCCCAGTAGGGATATATCCCTCGTGAGGAGCTCCAGGTCGGTATAGTTTCCGACTCTGAGCCTTCTCACAGCGGCCAGTATTCGGTCTTTATCGCTGAGCATGAATTTTATCTGATCTACTGTTTCCTCGGCCGCCTCTAAGTATATGCGGGCTCTGAGGACTTTAGCCGCCCAGATCCTATATCTAATAATGATATCCATTGCGTTCCTAATGATGTAGTTTACTTCTCTGCGGTCGTCTCCCTCTGCATACTTTCTGTATGAGAGTAGGAGTTCTATTTTTCTCGATGCTTTCTCGAAGAAGCTCAGTGCTTCTCTGATTTCGCCTACTATGTAGTTTCCCTCAACGGTGATAGCCTCGTAGTACCTCCTCGCCCTGTCCAGGTTCCTCTGGAGCCACCCCACTATCCTCGACGCATCCTCCCCGAAATCCACGTGGTATATCAAGTCTCCAAGGATTCTTACTTCTCCAAACACTAGGGGTCTATGCACCCAGCTTATCGGCCCAGGGGCATATACCCGTCTCTCTTCGTATTCATCCCTCAGCGTCTCCATAAGTTCTATTTTATCGAACTGTGTCCCATAGCTAATCTCCTCTGTGAGATTCCTTCTCGGGTCAACAAGGTATATTCTCTCCTTTCTCTCGACCTTAACCATCGCTATCGACATGTTCTCTCCTAGCGACAGACTAATGTTCTTCAGCTCGTCCCACATCTCGTATACCGCCACAAAACTCTCGCCACCGAGGAGGACTCCCCTAACCTCTTTCTTTCTCTCAAGTATCCAGTACCCACCAAACAGAATCTCTACCAGCGAATTCAGTATGCCAAGCCCACTACCAGTACTCCTCGCGGGGATAACATCTGTGTATCTTTCAAGAACCCTCGTCACTGGGTGCCCCGCCGCATTACAGTAAATGGCGATCACCCGTGCTTTCACGGGACCATAGATATTCCTGCGGGCCTCTATCAGCTTTTCGAGAACCGATGCGTTGAGTAGAAATCCCCCAGAATCTTTGGTGAGGATCCCTGTGCTCGTTGAGTGCGTGAGGATGATCACATAATCTGCTTTTGCAAGAGAGTACACCAAATTCTCCGCGGTTGCGTAAGCCCCAAACAGAAAAGTACTATGCTCAAATGTAGTTGTTGCAAATTGGTACAATATATTCAGAATATACTTCGCACTACTATCGTTCGAAACCCTTATTCCCGGACTCCAAACGACAAGACCGCTCCTAGCGATGAGGTGTTTCGCTCTCCAAGACAGCGGGTGGAGAAGCGAGGGATCCGTGGGGTACTCATCGCCATCGCCGAGCCTTAAACCACTTAGGATCCCTGGCGCGCTCCCCGCCTTTACTATTTCTCCCATGGAGCTCAGAACTGTGAGCGTCCCATTGCTCTTCACCGCCTCGGCAAGGCCCCCCACATCCCCCTTATCTCCCGTTGTTATGCTCCATGTTAGGAACATGTGTATTCCACACACAATGGCTAGGGCGAGTAAGAGCCCGGTGAGCTTTCTGCTCTTCCTCCTTACGATTATCGATAGTGCCATTGATATGAAGGACACCGAGATCATTATTGCTGAGAACCACGCGAGCGGATCGCGGAGAACAATTATTGGTTTCCCGTCTCTCTCTATTGGTGGCGGTTGGGCCTCGGGCTCCTCTGGGTATGGATCCACTGACTCGACCTCCACGCTCTCATGTTCCTCGTTTTCTCGGATAGCCACGGTTAGCTGATATGTTTTTTCTGCTTTGTTTCCTGCGAGATCCCACGCTACAAGCCTCAGGATATGTGTTCCTTCGCTGAGCGTCAATTCCAGGGTTTCGTTTCCCGTAAGCACAGCGTATATCGCATCATCAACATACACCGTTATGTTCTCCAAGTAGGGCTCATAAACCGTTACATTCACCGTGATGTTTGGCTGTGCCCTGCGGCTTACCCCGCCCACCACGAGCCTTGGTGGTGTCTTGTCAATAACAATGTAATATACCCATGACGCATGGTTCCCATAGGGATCCACGACCTCCACGATCACCTCATGCTCCCCCTCACCGAGGGAGATATTCGCGAGCACCATATTTATCGTGATGTTCCTCGGCTCAGTAACATTCTCCTCATACACCAAGCACCCATCAACATACACTCTAAGGTAGCACGTCTC
>JAHKKZ010000173.1 GCA_029856685.1 Candidatus Njordarchaeota archaeon | reverse complement strand
TCCCCAACTTTTAGTCCAGCTGCACAGACCCCTCTAACATCAATTACCCTTCCGATAATTTTGATATTCATACCAAAAACACCCTCGCTGAACCTCTAAATAAGTAATTTTAATATATATCTAATATGGTGATTATGTTGTATTGGTTATGTATAACTAATAGAGAAAACTGGGAGATAATTAAGAAGCATAACATTTGGGGCGTATCAGAAAGACATAAGAACACAATAATGCGAGTAAAGAAAGGCGACAAATTAATCTTCTATATTAAACAGAAGATCTATGGTAAGAAGAAACACCCATCAGTTATAGCAGGAATTTATGAAGCGATAAGTGAGCCCTATCGGGACGAAACAGAAATTTTCGAAGGCGGGACATATCCATGGAGAGTAAAAATAAAACCAGTAAGGCTTGGCGAAGTAAATTTTAAGGATCTCATACCGAAGCTATCTTTCATAAAGAATAAGAAACGATGGTCAGGACATCTAATGGGGAGGGCAATGATAAAAATACCTGAGGAAGACTATCACATAATAGAGAGTATGCTAAAATAAACCAATTCTTCATTAAGATTAAATTCAAAATAAGAGGACGAATAAAATGGATAATCAATCAGTACCTTTACCTCTAGGATTTAGCCAGTGTACAAAAGAGAAAGATGATTTTAAGAGACTTCTCTGCGAAATAAATACCCTAAAGGAAGCTGGTGAGATCCTCACATCGTATCCGCCAAGAACATTTAAGCCGTACACAGCCCATCACTGGACGATACTAAAGCTCATATTTCTAAAGATGTATGTAAGAGATGTTTACACACCAATTATTGGACGCCGATACCCATTTATGGTATTCATAGACCCATTTGCGGGGACGGGGCTAAACACATATAAAGAAGCGAAAATTTACATTCCTGGATCAACATTAATAGCTTGGTTTTTTGCAACATTTCCTTTCGACAAGGTATATGCTATTGGCTATGAAGATATAGACTATCGTGTCCTTAAATTGAGATTAGAAAGATACATCCCACCAAGCAAGCTATGGATTGCTAAGGGTGATGCTAACATATTAATAGACCAAATAACTAAGGATCTAAGAGAAATGAAGGAAAAATTTGGTGGCGTTCATTTTCTAGCCTTTATAGATCCAGAGTGTTTTGAGGCTCAGTGGCAGATGATAGAAAAGCTAATCGAGTTAGAAAATTATGGAATTCTTGGCGATTTTATAATATTGCTTCAATCAAGATTAATAGCACGAACAATAGGGCGAATAAGATTAGGAGAAAAAATAGATACAAGAATAATAGACTTATTCTTCGGTACGAAAGAGTGGGCCTTCCTCATAGATTTACCCTCAGGAGAGTTGGAGAAAGGTATAATGGATTTTTATCTTGAAAGACTAAAAGAACTTAAGAGCCGGGCGTTGATAGAGGTAATAAGCATAGAGCTATTCCGCGCAATACACTATTATCTGATTTATCTCACGAGGGAAACTAAACGGAAATCTCCATACCTCGCCACAGTCAGATGGCTCAAAGATTTCGTAGAAAATGCAGAGAAGAGATATGTCGATAGGGCTATACGTGTGGCATTAGGTATGGAAAAAATGATAGATGACTATCTCAGAAAACAATGAAACATTTTAAGATATGTTCATATTGGGGTGTTGCGAATTCCTGAATATATCTATTTCGCAAGAAATTATGAGCTTAAAAAGGGAAAACAAAAAACTCTTATTCCAATTGAGAGAAAGCCCAGAGATAATATTTTTCCTATAACGGTTCCTAATAAATGGGTAAGTGGTGTTGGTTCATCTATAGTTTGTTTGTTTAGTAAGACTAGTAGTGATATTGTTTGTCCTCATTTTTGGGAGCTTAAGGCATGGACAGGCTGTCCATTTAACTGCAATTACTGTTATCTGCAGGGGACTTTTCGTGGTGCTGAGAGAAAGAAGCCACGAATGAAAGATAAGGATAAGATTGCTAGGTTTCTTAGGGAGTTCTTATGTTGGGCTGATAGTGTTGGGTTAAAGACTCTATTGAATGCTGGTGAGGTTGCCGATTCCTTAGCTGTTCCTGACTATGTTAGGAGGTTCTTGAAGATAGCGCTACCTATCTTAGATAGGCATCCCGATCACAAAATTCTATTCTTAACGAAAGGTGGAACAAAGCATATTAAGGTTCTTGAGGAGATACCGTCCGATATGAGAGATAGATTTGTAATTAGTTTTTCTATAAATCCAAGGGCTGTTGCTAAGCGGTATGAGCATGGCGCTGCCGACCCACTTGATAGGATTGATGCTGCTAAAATGTCGCTTGATACGGGTTTTAAGGTTAGGATACGAATTGACCCAATAATTCCAGTTGAGGGGTGGATACTACACTATACCCAGCTGGTTGATGATCTTTTGGACAAGATTGAGCCTTCCCGCATAACTATTGGGAGCCTAAGGGCTCTGAAGAAGACAATAAGGTTTTCTCGGGATAATAGCTGGTTGGAGTATATAAGGATGTTTCCGGAGAGGACATCTTGGGGCTTAAGAATAAGGCGTGAGCTTCGAGTCAGAATGTTCGCCATAATTATTGAGGCCTTAAGAAGCCGGGGCTATAATAAGCATATAGCACTATGCAAGGAGCCCTATGAAGTATGGTTGGAGCTTCATAGAATGGGGCTTCTAGATCATCCAGGAAAAACAGCTATCTGGGAGAATGTCATGTGTAACTGTAAGCTTTAACAAACAATTAACATGATCCCTCTGCTTTGTGTAGGAGATCTTTTCTCAATAATCGATTTCCTAAGAGGGAAGCTTAATATACTTGTACAATAAGTATAATAAGGAGCCAAACAGAAGTATAATCAGATAATTTCTGTAGTTAGGTACTATATTGAATATAATGTCTAGTATCAAAGTTATGATCACCGCTAGTATTGCAAATTTTACTTGCCTGAATTAAGTTTTAGCATTAAGTATTCTGTAGATATATTCTTCTATATTTCTGATAGTCTGTGTGATTTGCTCAAAGTTATTTTTGATTTCTTCGATAATGAATCTATAGATAGATTGAGAGTCTATGTGTTCATTGCAAATATATCTGGTAAATAATCCGCTTAGATTATAGAACCAATGAAGATCTCATTCTAACATACTAGCTGGTACATAGCCATACTCGCTATCAACCAAATATAATCTATTTTTTACTCAGCCAATTATCAAGCGTCATTATGTTTTGCGATGATGAGCCTCGTCTTTTGCGTTTTCTTCCTTTTTTATGATCGATATCAATCTCTAGTGATACCTTGACACCAGGTCTTGCAGGCCCCT
>JAHKKZ010000172.1 GCA_029856685.1 Candidatus Njordarchaeota archaeon | reverse complement strand
TTTAACAATGTATATTTCCATAAATTTTCAAGGCTTATGGATTACGCTGTTAAGGATCTTATCCGCGAAGTATATCGCAAGAGGATAATAGATTTTGAAGAGATACTTGTTGGCATAGCCAGAGGAGATCAAGAAGCAATGGAAAGTCTGGCAAAGCTTGATGACAACTACGTTCTGTTTAAAGCAATCGAAAGTGGGGATGGTATGCTGAGAGAATATGCGAGAAGAATATTATATCGTAGGCCCCATCTAAAGGAAATTTTTGCACTTGAGATAACAATAGATCCCTCAGAAATCGAACGAATAGAGTGCGCTAGGGATTTCGATGACATAACAAGAGATATTAAGGATAGCATAGCGGAGGACCTAGGAGTGGGCTTCGAAGATATAATAATTGATTCTCCGCCGATAAAATTCTTTCCCCTGAACCCCTATCTGCCAAGAGCCGCATTTCCAATAGTTGATACAGAAAAACAAACGATTGTGGGGGTACGTGAGGCTCATGCTTGGGTAGTTTCGGGGGCTAGAATAGCAGATTTAGCGGTATTCAGAGTTCTTTTGAAAAAAGAAGCAATAGAAGAGTCTGGTTTTGGTGTGGATGCACTCAGAAGGAGAATTTCACAAATTGTAAGTGGGATGGAAGAGGAGATAAAGAGAGCATTCATAAAGAAGTATTCTAGCGTTACGTGGACTGTGACAATGTAGGATCCAGCTAGGGTAGCGGATGGGCGTTAAGCAATACGTTAGAATAGGCGACATACTAATAGAGTCATCCAGAGAGTTTCCATGGGAAACTATAAAAGAATTAGCGAAGCATCTTCGTCGTGTAGCTAGATGGAATCCCGAGAAGAAGGAATGGGAAATCACGTGGAGACTGTTCAGCAGGATAGATGAATTCACTGAATTTATCAATAAGAAGCTAATGTACGTAGATCAAGAGTATGCGTATAAACTCCTGGAAGTTATTGAAAAACTCATAGACAAAGTACCGAAAAGAATACTTGACGAGGAAAATGGTGTCGTCTACATATTGCTGATGGGTGTGGACCCGTACGACCTAGTAAAGCAGGTAGACAGGGAGATTTTACCAATAAGGTTAGTTGAGAAGCAAGTATCAGTAGAAGGGATTGGAGAAATCCCAGTAATGTATCTAGCGGTCAATATGCGGAGAGCCGAGGAGATTTTAGGCTCAGAGTTAATAGGTTCCATACCCTCAGTTCTCCGAGAAGCACTACTAGAAGTAGTCTCAGAAAAGCCAAAACAAGTAGCGAAGATAAGGGTAACAAGACGGAATAGAATCTTGGTACGCATACCAAAACCAGTCTCAGAAAAAATGATCGCCGAGATAGAAGAACTTGGAACAATAAGATACTACGTGGAGTCGGCTGAAGGGAGACTAGAAGAACGTGAGATAAGGGCATATAGAATCTTCGATAGAGAGGCATACATTGATGTATATTTGCCCCCCTACTCCGCGGGGTTCGTTGAGGAAATACTCAGCAAATACGGCTTCGAGGCCGATGTAGACTACCAGCTCCCAGAGAAAAAACTTGATGTTATTAAAGAGAACTTCGAACTCTATCCGCACCAACTCCAAGCACTTATGAAGTGGCTAGAAAATGGCAACAAGGGAACAATAGTATTTCCAACGGGGGGTGGTAAAACTATTGTTGCGATAGCAGCGATGGCGAGGCTGAAAGTGCCAACGATAATATTTGTGCCAAATCTATGGTTACTAAAACAGTGGAGAGAGCGGATAGCTCAGTTTGCAGGAGTGCCAAAACATCAGATAGGGATCCTTGGTGGTGGCGAGAAAAACATAAGGGATATAACCGTAGCGACCTATCAGTCTGGAGTAAAAAATATAGATGCTTTAAGTGGTAGGTTCTGGTTAGCAATATACGATGAGTGTCATCACATTCCAGCGAGGACCTTTAGAAGGGTGGCGATGAATCTCAGAGCACCATATAAGATGGCACTCTCCGCGACTCCTAAAAGGAGGGACAAGAACGAAGTTTTACTCTTTAAACTCGCTGGAGAAATTGTATACTCGATAACGTATCCAGAACTTGTAAGGAGAGGATTAGTAGCTCCAATGGTCTATAGGAGGATATATGTTCCTCTACCGCCCGAAAAAATATTGGAGTACCATAGTGTCGCTAGGGAAGTAGACAGGGAAACTAATGAGCTCAAACGAAAACAGCTTATCAATAGGATGATTGCGGTAGCTCAGGAAAATCCTGCGAAAATAGAGGTTATCCTAGAAATCATTAGAAAGCATAAAAATGAGAAGATTTTTATATTCGCACCAACAATACGTTTCGCAAAACAAATAGCAAAGGAAGTAAACAAACTTGTTCCTGCGGCAGCTCTAACAGCGGATACATCAAAGAGTGAGGAGGAAAGGATAATAAGGAAATTCAAGGCATGTCTGATCCAAGTACTGGTGATAATCAGAAAAGCTGAGGAAGGCGTAGACATCGGGGATGCGTCTGTGGCCATAATTGTTGGTGGGTCAAAACAAGAAAGAGAATTCATTCAGAGGGTTGGACGCGTTCTTAGGCTTGATCCCCAGAAAACCAAGGTGGCGTGGGTATATGAGATAATATCGGAGAATACTGTTGAAGAGTCGATGGCAAAGAAGAGGGGAGGGCTCAGATTAGTAAGGGACATAGCAGATTTCGTTCTGAGGAAATATGGTATTCCCGCAGTAAGGAAGATACGCTGGGAGCCTGGTGTTCCCATAGATTAGTTGGACCTATGTTTTCTTCCCCACTCAACGAGCTTATGAACAGCTTTCGCCACGAGTTCTACCTCGACAGATTCCATGGTGGGATACAGAGGAAGCCAAACAGTTGTTTCAGCAAGTCTTTCTGCTGTTGGTAGGTGCAATGATGAGTACTCTGGATATTTGTTGATCTTAGCGAAATGATTGATTCTAGGATCATTAATTCTTCTAAACAACTGCGTTTTGTGTAACGGTATGTGATAGCCTCTCCTAGCAGAGATCCCCTCAGCATTTAAGGCTTCAACAAATTTGTCTCGTGTCCACCCTATTTCTCTAGGGTCTATTTGTATAGCGTAGATGTAGTATGCATGCTTTTTTATGCTAGATTCCTTAGGCAGAACTATGCCTGGTAGATCTGAGAGAAGCTCACTGAGATGCCGAGCGTTTCTTCGTCGGGCCTCAACAAACTTATCTAGTTTCTGTAGTTGGAAGTATGCCACCGCGGCCTCGATTTCTGATATTCTTAAATTGTATCCGAGCCTGATATATTCGTATGCTCCCTTGGATCCTTCGAGGACTCTAAGTTCTCCGTGTGCTTGTAGCAGTCTTATTT
>JAHKKZ010000171.1 GCA_029856685.1 Candidatus Njordarchaeota archaeon | reverse complement strand
CATTTTCTCTATCTGGTTTGTCTTGTGTGTTTCAGAGGTGGCCAGAGCACATCCTAGAAGTAAGGACATTAAAATGAGTAGAAAAAGGAGGGGGTGCTCTCTTCTCAATTCTATCACCGATCAGTATGGTGTTATGACCTCCATATCCATGATGTGCACAATTATTGTTCCGATCACACCTCCCTTAACAGCTGTTTCCTCATATTTTGGGCCCAGTTCTGGTATGTCGAGAAAACCAGGCCAGTAGTCATATATTATCAGCTGTGAGCCGGACTCATTATTTTTGATCTCGCCAGCTATCATTTCTATCGTTGTTATACCCTCGTTTAGACATCTACAAAATATTTCTGCATGGGCCTCAAACTTATCCATCTCAACGTCGCCCTCATAGCACCAGAGAATATACTCCATCGCCCTCCTTTTAAGAGTCCCCGCATAATCCTCAGCAAACTTTACACTATTGCAACTAAGCAACCATAAGAAGTCCAGGGCTGGGCCGAGTGTCTCAAAATATGCCTCGAGCGCCTCACCAGATATCTTCTCACCACTTTCTAATACCAACCAATATTCGTCTTCATATATCTCGCCGTGCCCAGCAATAAATAGGAATAATCTGTCATCTCCGTCGGTAAGACTGTCGATCTCCTTGATATATTCGGCGAAATCTTTTACGGTTGTGTGGGTGGTTGAGTCGCTATATACCTTGGGTTTGTCACCCAGAGGTATCCAGTCACCATAGATTGATGAATTCTGGTGGATCTTACAGCCTATATCCCAAATGTTGTGTAGTAGGGATGCTGGGAAGTTTGCTAGTTGGGGGTCCAGGTATGTTGATTCGTATATTATGGCTACGAGTATTCTTCTTTCCTCATCCGCCGATTCTGGGTAGTAGTCTTTTATTTCTATTTGTTGTTTGATTCCACCTGTTGGTTCGGATCCCGCTGTTGGTTTTTGTTTTTCTGTTTTTGTTTCTCCGCCCACAAAATATGGGAAGGTGAGGAATATTACTAGGAATATGCATAGATAGGCGAAGAGGAGGAGAGACGTGGTGACCCACCCTCGAGATTCTTCGAACACTACTATATTATGGTCATATTATCAATACGAGTTATTTACTAGTTTGCTTCCATTTTCATAATTTTGTGATATTCTATTTGGGATTGAGAGACATTTGGTTCTCATAATCATCAGGTTATATTATCTATGTATTGCAAGTGAGTACTCAAATATTTTCTTTAGTAGCATGTATGTGCTTTTTGTTTATTGATTTTGCCTTTTGTATTTTGTTCTCCTGCTTTTATTTTCAAAAGGCAAATCGAGAGGTCATTGTTAGGAAGACCAACAAGAGGATAAAACAAAATTCAGAACGTTCCTCACCGATAAACAAATTATAGAAGATAGGTCTCGCCAACTCTTGGAACAATAATATTTAATCCCATTTCCTCTCGTATCTCTTCGGCAAATTTCAGCATGTATGGTTCCTCTCCATGGACAAGAAATACCTTCTCGGGAGATTCAAGTTTGGAGAGTACTTGCTTTAGCTGGGTCTTTCCTGCGTGGGATGACAAATCGAAGTAGTCTACATGCGCATTTACTGGTATTTCTTTGCCATCATAGCTAATCACTCTCTTATTCAGAACTTTGTATCCGAGGGTTCCTGGTACTTGATATGAAACGAATAGTATTGCGTTTTTCTCATTGTTAAATATTTTTTCAAGATACCATCTACTCCATCCGCCAAGAAGCATCCCCGCAGGAGCGACTATTGCGGAGGGCTTCTTCACATATTTTTTGCGCTCCTTCTTCGATCTCATCCATTTTGCTCTTTCAGAAGCTCTCTTCAACGCATGCCAATTCGATATGAACTCTGGGTGTGCCAGCATTATATTCGTAGCTATCTGAGACATACCATCAAGGATTACTGGTCCTGGAAAATTATACGCCATTAATGTTATTAGAACCTCCTGCGATCTCCCAACGGAGAAAGCTGGTATTAAGCATGTGCCACCATATTCCTTAGTAATCTTCTTCGCAGTTTCAACTAAGAGCTTTTCCTGGGTTCGCCTATCGGGATGATCCTTATATGAGTATGTTGCCTCCATAATCACAATATCAGCATCGCTCACAATATCAGCAGCCGTAGTAAGCCACGCATCTGTTAGGTTTATATCACTTGTATACCATATTTTCTTACCGTCAATCTCAACAACTACCGAAGCTGAACCTGGAATATGCCCAGCATTGTAAAGAGTTATCGTGCAGTTGTCATGTAGCTTTATTGGTGAGTAATATTTGAGCGGTATGCTTGAGGACATCATTAGCTGTAATTCAGCGACACCGAATGGTAAATATTTTCCTGAGAGCTTTATCATATCCCTTATGAGTAAGTCAGACAGCTCCAATGTGAGAGGAGTAGCTATTGTTGGGGGCCTATGCGCTGTTCTAAATAGCCATGGAACAGCACCACTATGGTCTATGTGGGCATGTGTAATAACAACACCCAAGACTCTCAAAGGATCTATCCTCGCCGGGAGCTCAGGCGGAGTTCTATTGGATGGAGAAGCACCATAGTCCAATAGTATAAGGTCATTTCCTATGTTTATCCCTATGGATGAGTTTCCGATTTTCCGTGCCCCACCAAGGAATACTATTGATTTCATTTTTTCCACCATCTCTCCAGAATCTTTGTTGGAGTCTCATTATGCATAAAACCTCCTCAATGTATTTAAGGTAGATAGAATGTATTGACCGTTTATATAGCCCATCTTTTAAAGAAGCTTCTCCTCAGAGTATCTAAGTTAGAAAAAAGGATGAACTCAGAACCCGAAGTCTCGTCATGAAACTCTGCGAGGGTAAGGTTCATCATCTACTAATAATAAAGTTAGTTTTGCCGTTTTTAATTGAGTTAGAAAACCTAGATATACCTTCTGGTGTCTGTTTCATGGAAACCAGAAATCACATATTGCTTATATGGTTTATCTACTCTATGTTTAGCGACTTCCTAGTGGCTACTCTTTCTCTTGCCCTTAGGAGACCGTCCCCAGAGTGCCTCTGTCCACTAAACCTAGTTGTGCCTAATCCAGCAATAGAAGGATTATTTACGATTCCCTTATTTCTGTTGCCTTACGCATATTTGAGTCTTCGCTCTTTATTTGTTGATGATATTAAGAGGAGTCTGCGGTGGGAGATTCTATGTTTCTTTGGTGGCCAAATCCTCATGATTATGGAGATAATAACTTTTACTAATGCTTGGTGGCATACACTTCCCAGCAAATATGTCATGTTGTTGGGAACAACAATCTTCGCTCTAAACAGCGGATTATACGTTCTATATAGAAACAAACAACAT
>JAHKKZ010000170.1 GCA_029856685.1 Candidatus Njordarchaeota archaeon | reverse complement strand
TTCCTAATCACAAACTACATGGCAACAACAATTATCAGTCAATTTGTCTCATGAGGTAGTCCGAATGGCGGGGATAGGTGAGCTATTCTTAGAATCTATTGGGATATTCACAGCGAGACCCGGACTCGCAGCAACAACCACAATACTTTTTATAGCAGTGCTTCTATGTCTGTTGATAGAGAAATTTGGTCAGCCAAAATACTATAGGCTGGCCTTCATAATATCGCTATTAGCACTGATAATAACCGAAGTAATAATACTGCTCTCCCCCATCGAAACATTAGATCCAACCAGCCAATTCTATCTGTACGACGGATTCGCAAAGTTCTTTGCCACATTCGGCATATTCGTGACAATAGCTATAATAATCATAGCTCAATACTATATGAAGAGTCTCCCAGAAATACCAGTATTCTTCGCTTGTATGACCGGAATAGCTATAGGGCTTATCCTTCTCCCAGCAGCGACAGATCTTATAGCACTCTACGTTTCCTGGGAATTACTATCAGTCCCACTTTACGGTGTCGTCCTATATTCATTTAACTGGAGAAAAAGTGCTGAGGGCGCACTAAAGTACTATGTGCTTGGTGCTGTTAGCTCAGCATTTCTAGGATTAGGATTTGGTCTAATGATCGTCGTGAGCGGCACCTCGAACATATACATGCTTGGAACAGCCCTAGAACAGGCTCTACTGGATCCATTCAACAGAATAGTACTCGGCCTAGCAGTACTACTCTTAGTTGTGGGGTTCAGCGTAAAGATAACCGTTGTTCCATTCCATACTTGGGCTCCAGACACATACACGGGATCCGCACATCCCATAACAGCTTATCTCTCTGGTGCTATTAAAGCCGTTCGTTTCTCAGCACCACTAAGAGTAATAATCTTGCTGACACCACTATTGAGGATTGATGCCCAAGCATACTTTGCAATACTAGCATTCATAACTATGACATATGCAAATATAGTCGCGCTTAAGCAGAAGGATATCTACAGAATGCTCGCATATTCCAGTATTGCTCAGATGGGATATGTCCTAATAGGCTTCGTCGCCGCTACGCCCTACGGAATAACAGCGGCGATATTCTACGTGTTCATATTCGCAATAGCTGAGGTTATTGTCTTCTCGGTAACTGGAATCCTCTGGAGGAGTCTAGGAATAGAAACTGTCGATGAGCTGAGTGGGCTTTCAAGCAAAAATCCATACATATCAATAATCTTTGCTTTGGGACTTCTAAGTCTATTAGGCCTACCACCACTAGCAGGGTTCCCAGGAAAAGTCTACCTATTCTTCGCAGCCGTAGACGCTAATCTCCTATGGCTCGGCTTAGCATTGGTCATAAATTCTGGGATAGGAGCAGGATACTACGGTTTGCTTGTCAAGAAAATGTTTATTGATGAGCCAAGCGAGAAAGTTGCTAAGATCCGTCTCCCACCACAGGACATCATAGCACTAGGGCTATTAGCCCTAATACTGATAGTTCTAGGAGTATATCCAGGAATCGCAGAGCCCTTTGCACGGATAGCCGCTGAGGCATTGTTCTAGTTTTTTCATTCAAATCTTTTTAGCAATTAGTCCTAGGGATGAGATTGTATTATTAATTATTGTTGTCTTAGTATTCTCTACCTTCAAAGCACATACTTTATCTCTCTGAAGGCCCAGATACATTTGTGGATCTTTTTTCATGGTAGATTAGTTATGTATATATAAGCTGTTAAGTAATGTGTTTTACTGATTTCTTAGGGGATCATTATGGGGCTTATACCAAAAATATTAAAGGAAGTGTTTAAGAAGACTGCTGAGAAGCCCTTCACTATTCATTATCCATTCGTAGACATAAAACCTGTTGAGGGCTACCGAGGAAGAATTAGGTGGAAGGTGAGTGGGTGTATTGGATGTGGTATGTGCGCTACTGTATGTCCAGCAAACGCAATTGTTATGATTCCGAGCGAGAGGACAAAGACGAAGAAAGAGCCACAGTTTATTCATTACAAATGTATATTCTGTGGTCTATGCGCAGAGCATTGTCCAACAAAGGTCATAGAGCTCACACAGGATTATCATCTCTATGGTTTTAACAAGGAGGATATCAAAATAGAGGTTGTTGAGTAGATATTTTTTAGTTTCTCTGTCTCCCATAACATTATACTTTAATAATATAATATATTCTGCTCCTCTTGGTCTAGCGCCATTTAGCATTTCTTAGAAAACCATATTAGGAAACATCTTTTAAGTTTAGGATATCGAGATATCACTTGACAATAATCGTGGGGAGAAAAATGGCTCTCCTATTAGAAGAGGAAGAATTTGAAAGAATTATTCCTTTTGTCACCTGGATCTTGATTGGGCTTAATATTGTTGTTTTTGTTTTGGAACTTTATCATCCCTGGATTATTAGGGCTTTCTGTTTTGTCCCAGCAGATTTCTTTATGGGTAGGCATTTGGAGACATTGATAACATATATGTTTATCCATGAGGATATACTCCATTTACTTGTCAACATGTATTTCCTTTGGGTCTTCTGCGACGATCTTGAGAATGTCTATGGCCATGGATACTTCATATTTTTCTACCTTGCATCTGGTGTGGGAGGAGCGATTGTATATGCTGTGCTTAATACAGGCGATCCTTTTAGCGGCACTATTGGGGCCTCTGGAGCTATATTCGGTGCTATGGCGGCGTACGCGATATTCTTTCCAAGAAGAAAACTTCTGATAGTAAGTATCTATACTCTTGAAATCGATGCTTGGAAATATGCCGTGATATACGCCATAATTGAGTTTCTATTCGCTATGCTAGGAATCTTTAAGAATGTTGCTCATACAGCTCATCTAGGCGGTTTTCTGACTGGTACTGTTATCGGCTATGTGTACAAGGTTATTGCGAAGCCTAGGATCTATAGGACTCCTCAGAAGCCATGGTGAGTTCCAGAAATGGGAACCATGCTGCTGTTAGTTTGAAAACAAAGATAATTTATTGCCGATTAGGATATGGAGATTGTGAGACAATCTGCAAATTCTTTTAGTTTATCTTTGTTTGTAGATATCAGGGTCTTTACTTTTATTGTCTTTTTTGGTTTGAGTTTGAAGATTGCTTGGCTCCTTATGTATGGATTAAAACCTATTGGGTTACCAGCCGTTAGTGTGGCTTCTAATTCTCTCGGATAAATCATCGCGGTCGCTATGACGGCTAAGTCCGTTTCTAACCACACATAATTTCTACCGTCTACTATATGCGGATCTACTCCATCAACAAATATCTTATCGTTTCCAAGCTTTCTTGCCCGCCCCCTTAGTATGATAAATTCTCTTAGCTTAATGTCTCTATATCGATTCGCGTTGTTGGTTATCTTAACTTCCTC
>JAHKKZ010000017.1 GCA_029856685.1 Candidatus Njordarchaeota archaeon | reverse complement strand
GCGGGTACTGGTATAGGTGGTGTTGCCCTAGCAAAAGTTTTTTTGGAGGAAGGCATTGATATTAATCTCCTTCTCACGGATATTAGGGAGGATGACTTGAAGCTTGGTTCTAAGTGGGGTTCCGAAGTTCTGGGAATAGATGTAGGCTATACCAAAATAGACTCAAGGAGAGTTCATGAGCTGGGCCGCAGGTTTGATATTGCCCTTATGTATGGCTCGTCGTCACCTCATTTCGATCCATGGGAGATGGTAAGGCTTCAAGCATCTGTGTCTGAGTGTCTTTTGGATGATGGCATATTTATGATGGACGAAGGGGACAGAAGATACACTATATTTTATCGGACTGGCTACGCGAGAGTACTGCCAGAAAGAATAGATAGCGAAAAGGTATTGTTGTCGCTTCATGCCAACTATGATTTTCGAAGAGGCACATTCGAAAGGGCGTACATAGATCTGAAGAACCCCTCCGAAATTGTGCTTGTGGAAACATTTTTCTGGGGACTAGCAGAGCTCATGGCCATTACCTGGCTATTCTTTGAGGATGTCGACATCTATGAGACCATAAGAGGAAGAGGCCTAATACTCGGATATAAACCCCGAAGAGGGATAAAGATTGAGGATCTCCGAAAACAACCTAGGGCTCTCCTATCATAAATTTTGTATCTAAATTATCTGTTTTTTCATAAAGTCTCTTCGGATTTATTTTCTCAGAGCTAACTGTATTAATTTTTATATTTTATTTTGAATATTGCAAATAAATTTATAGTGATTTAAAATGCTAAGGATAGCAGTACCGGTTGATAGAAATAATGAAAATTGCAATATTTTTGAGCATTTTGGAAGAGCTCCCTACTATATGCTGGTCGATGTTGAAAACAAAGAAATTAAGAGGATTAGTTTTGTGGAAAATATCTTGGTTGAGCATGGACCGGGAGACATACCTAGGATGCTGAAGGAGCATGGTGTCAACATACTCATCTGCTTGGGTATTGGTAGAAGAGCGAAAATTTTCTTCCAGCAG
Organism: Candidatus Njordarchaeota archaeon; assembly: GCA_029856685.1. GTDB lineage: Archaea > Asgardarchaeota > Njordarchaeia > Njordarchaeales > Panguiarchaeaceae > Panguiarchaeum. The sequence goes on along the minus strand of JAHKKZ010000017.1, from coordinate 19,204 downwards.
TATGGAATAGAAATAGTTAGTGGTGTGGAAGGAAGGGCACTAGATGCTATTAGAATGTTCTTGGAGGGCAAATTGGTAAGCAGGGAGTATACGCCTCCTAGGAAATGGCATGAGAGATAGAACATACTAATTTTACGAAAACCATAAATGAGGATTCCTGAGGCATCTTCTTAGATTCCTGGAATTCAGGTTGACTACTACCTCTTAAAGAAAAAATTTGGTGTTTTTTAGTTAAAGTAGAATTTCAGTCTGAGTTTGAAGTGAGAAACATGAATGAGAATCTGATAGCTCCATGTGGTATCTACTGTGGATGGTGTCCTTTCTATGTTTTTAAACCAGAGGAGTTTTCATGTCCTGGATGCTGGCAGAGGGAGGAAGAATGCAGTATTAGGGACTGTGCTTCTTCGAGGGGTCTTAAGCTCTGTACTTTCTGCGATGAATTCCCCTGTGATAAGCTATACAAAATGTATATGAGGATGAATGAGTTTTTTGACTATATCAAGGAGATTCTAGGGAAGAGCCATTAGGCTGAAATCTAAGAATAATTATAGAACCCTCAGAGATCCTCGGTGATACCTATTTATGTTCTTCCTTAGGATACACAGGTGGCGCTATGCTTGCTATGAGTTCACCTGCAATTATGAACATTTTTGGTATTATTGATATTATTTTGCCTCCAGATTTCGCCTTTATCAATATCTTTCCTATACGGCCCAATAATTCTCCCTTACCCACGTAGCCACCCAACTTAGCCTTCGGTGTGAATATCCCAGAGCTATCTGCGTGATGTCTCACGAGGGTACCAAAGTATTTGTGATTATATTTTGTTTTCTCTCCAATCAGAAACTCTATGTTAATCAAGGATTGAAGTAGTTTTCTGGACATAGAAGATATGATCTCATCATTGAGCTTTAATCCATCCTGTGGGAGCTCTATTATCGCAGCCTTAATACCGATTTTGAGTGCCTCCACGAAGAGTTGTCCTTGCAGACCTATGCTCTCAACCATGTTTTCGGGCGGTAGGTCTTCTACAAACTTTTTTACTTCTGGATACTCCTTATATAGTGTTAGTATGTACGGCTGACAGTACCCACAAGTATGGAGGTCCACTATGTAATCTACACTCTGAGCAATCTCCCATATGGCTGCTGCATGTCTATATGTCGCCGATCTCTCCGCGTCTCCTGGAAAAACCCTATTGAGGTCATGACCATCAATAATACTCGTTCTCTGTTTATACTTAAACGCATTTGGGTTCGCGACTGGAATTATAGTTATTCTTCCTTCAAACATATTTTTGTGTGTTTTACTAAGATACACTACTAGTCTCCTAGTAGTAGCTATGGAGTTATGTTCGTTGCCATGTATACCAGAAATTATCAGGATCTCTCTCGGCCCGGAGCCAAAACGGAAGATTTTTGATCTGCCTAGGGGAGTTCTGATATAACCTATTTCCATGCCGATACACCGCCAACTAATTGACTAATTCAAATAATAAAGCTAAGTAAAAAACAAAGATGCGCTCTCTCCCGACGAATTTTCTTGCCGCCATAGGCTTCTTCAAATCTCACATGGGAAGCTGTTTTGCTTAATAATAGGTCGCAAAGCTAGTTTCGTTAGCCAATTTTGGTGGCTTCTAACACGCGACGATCGGCACTAGGAAGATCATATAGGTAGACAGCGTCGAGGAAAAAGAGAAACAGAAACAACTAAAAGCCACCGACCAGTACTAGGAACAAGAGGAGAAGCGAAAGGGGTAATAGAGGCGGTGATGGGGCCGCCAAGGGGAAGAAAGAGAAGAAACTGTGGGGGGAGAGCTACTGGCCTAAACCCCGAAACAAAAACAGAGAGCAACTCGGATGCACAGAGCACCAGATGGCACTAAAGTTACATAACTGCTAGCAAAAATAGAACGGTAGTGGAGATCCTCCCTAGATAACTTTTTCTTAACCTAACTTACTTAGCAGCAAAAAATATTGGTTTTAGACTGCTAAAGGTCGCTGAAAGAGCACTGAAGAAGAAGGCTGTATACCCTATACCGGGAGGTTTAAAAGCTTCATACTTTTTTACTATTTAGTGGAAATTATATTTATATCGATGTGATGCTCGATGAAGAGTGTGTTTTTGGATCTAGATGATGATCTTGCCAGGAAGATATGCGAAGATACGATTAGTGTTGGGGATAGTCTCTCAGAAGACTATGTTGCTACGTATACTAATGTTATTCTCTCCTCTATGAATCTGCGGCCAGAGGAGACGTCAAAGTACTTTGAGGATGTGGCAAAATATTGTCCCACCACATTCAAGCTTCTTATAAGTGTCTATGAGTTTATCGAGAAATCTTTCTTCTGCATCTCCCTGCTCAATGCCATTGTCAAAGCTATTCCACACATATCTGCAATGCATGTATTTTATAAGAGAAGACTCGAAAACCTAGTAAAGAATCTACTGAGAAAAGCAATCTCAGAGGGAACAGAGAAAGATACTCTTCTAACAATACTATATTTGTTCAAAAATATAGAGTACCTAGGTAAGCATGGATACATACTTAGAACAAAAATTAGGGGAGTAGACACAGTACTTAAAACCGCCGAAACTATGTCATCTAAAGTCGCATATGTAAAACTCAGGGATCTATGGCGGGACCAGATAACTAAGAGTATACGACCCGATTTAGCTGATTATCTCAATGCACTGTCAGATATTCTACTAGACCCTGAGCTAAGACTGGTCGCTGAGGTAGGATTATCTGAGAGCTTTGACTTCGAGATAGTGCTTCCAGAAAAATCAGCTAAGGCATATTTGGAGCTACTAAAGAATGACGTGCTTGATTCCCCGGAGAAGGCCTATATAGTTCTGAGTGATATCCTAAGAACGCAGATGCTTGTGATAACATACTCCATAGGTAATGCTCTCAGATGGTTCTCTGATGGTTTAAAGAAAGCGGTGATGCTTGATGTCTCCTCCATAAATCTGCATATCCTCAAGAAAATCGAACTCAACATAGAGCTTGGGAAGAAAATCCTGGATATCTGTATGAACCTATATAGCAATCTTAGAGACGCCACAAACAACATGAAGATACTCGACAAGGAGAACTCTAGGGAATACTCATCCCTCCTAACCAAAGCAAAGAAACTAGTCGGGCTGATAATGAAAAATGCTACGTTTCTGCTCCACGAAAAACAGGAGACTGTCAAAGTCCCAAAGGTTGATGAAGAATTTAAGCTCTATTATGAGGATGAAAAGAGAGAGAAGGATATTCTGACTATTCGGGAGGAAACGTTGGAAGCTCTTAGTGAGCTCCAAAAAATTCTACTGAGGATGAACAGTATTGTTGAGGATGAAATTAGTGGGCTTAAAGCGGCTCTAGAAGGAGCAATTAGGATCTCAGCATATCTAGCAACATTAGATCCTATGACGGAGCTGACGAAGAATGACGTCGAAAATGTGCTGAGATACATTGACAGTAAGAACTTATGGCCATACATAGAAAACTACTACAAGATGTTCTCCGAAAGAACACTAGGCGATATTATCAAGGAAATACCTAAGGTTGAACCACCAGAAACGTTTTAAGAAGACTAAGCAATTATATTATCTTTAGGGTCTCTATGAGTACGGCTGGTAATGTTTTGAAGGTAATAAAGTTTTTGGAGAAGAGAACACCAAAATACTTCCCCTAGAGCTCCCTGTATTACTAGAGAGATTCTTAGGGTGGTCACATTCTTGGCTTCCTCAAACTTTGGTTTTCCCAGAATTGTTGATGTTGAGGCAGGCTATAGGCTACTCGAGTCTATGGCTATGTATTGAGGCTCTAGAATTATTCAAAGACTTTGAGGTCTTAGTCATAGAAATCTCAAAGAGAAGAGCTGAATTCATAAGAAAATAGCTGATTTGTATGGATTAAAAACATATTTGTCTTCGAGAAGGACGCTAAGAAGGCACTTAGTAGAATAAAACCTCCAATGCATGTTGTCTTTCTAGATGCTAAGAAAAGGATGTACGGCCGCTACCTAAAGATAATCTTAAAGAAAACCCCCTGAAGGGTATTGTCATGGCGCATAACGTTATTGGCTTTCGCAATATAATGAGGAAGTTTCTAGCGATGATCGGCGACGTCTTGAAATGAAAAAACGATGATATTCTATGGAGATCCAGAGGGTCTAAGTATACCGATAAAAATTGGTGGAGATAATGGATACTGAGCATAACCATTGCAATGCTAGATGGAAATTTTTATCTAGGTTCGTTTCTTCTTGTTTCTGTCTTATGGTTTGTGTATTAGCTAGTTACTTTGAAGAAATTCTGGTAGTGTCTTTTGGGCTGTCTTCATTTTTATTATGTTGCTAGATTCTATCACTTCTTTCGGGTCTATCCTAAGTTTTGACAATGCGTATCTTAGTGCTTCCTGGAAATTCTGAAACTTTACTGGTTTACTTCTAAGTGCTCTTCTGACGCTCTCTCTCACATACCATACTCCTATGGGCATGTAGTGTTCTGGGTAGGCCTCACGTATGACTATGACTCCCGCTTGTCTCCCAATTTTGCTTAGGTACTCTGTCACTGCGAGTCTTGTTGCGTAGTAGCATCCCCCTATACTCGCATATTCGGTTCTTCCCCAATGGAGTTCGTAGTCTCCTCCTATCGCTATCGAGTTTCCAAAGAAGTTCCATGATGAACCTGGCCACCAAATCTCTATGAACTCATATTTCCATGTGTCTGGGAAGAGGATCACTACGAATTTGTCTCCCAAACCACTATATTCAAATACTAGGTAGTCTCCTATGATTGGTTTTTCTCTAATTATGTTATCTCGTAACCACTTAGACAGGATACAGTCCACAGCAGTTATGCTCCACCTCGTCGGGACCAGTTTTCTCTCAAGTTTTGTGCCTAGGATCCCAGCACTCAGACCCTGAATTATTTTTGATACCATAATACCGCTCCTATAGAGGTACACCATAGCGTCTAATGCCCTTAGGTCATCATCCTCAAAAACTTTCTCAAGAAACATTATCGTGCCTTTTGCTGATATTTCCAGAGATTTTATCGGGCCACCAACGCCTATTGGCTGCACATACGGATCTATAATTATGCTTCTGTATATCCGATCGAGCTCTGCATATGCATCTACTGACCTTCCTGACAGAACCGTATCAACGATTTTGTCATAGAAGTTTCCAAGCCGATTCGGTCTTCTGACATCGATTTTTCTCATGCCCCTTATAAGCGAAAGTCTCACGTCTAGAAATTCGTCTATCGCTCTAAATGACCAGAGCTCGGGAATACCCAGAATCTCAATATCTCCCTTCTCGGGGTATAGAAGAGGGCCAACGAAGACTTTTGGATATCCTATCCTACCAACAAAGATTTCTGGTGGCGATGCACCATCAATCTGCCTATCTACTACCGAAATAGTCCTCCTAATTCTTTTATATTTCAGGAGGACGGGGCATATTTTGCGGCCACAAAGGTTCTTTGCTCCTCTGCAAAGGATACATATTCTAGTTCGATCTGCACGCACCAAATATCCAGTAGATGGTCTAAGCTCCGATGCTGTTTCCTTTGTAATCAGATGAGATATCCATGGAATTCTTCGCTTAACCTTCTTAAAGCCTCTACCCATAATCATCATACCTAAATATATGTAGTATTTTGTGCTTCGTTTAAAGCATCTAAGTTATGTAATACCTATACATATCAGGCGATGTACCCTGTTTTTCTCAAAATAAATTAAGATATTATGGGGAAATCCCGGTTAAAGATATAAAATCTAGATCGGACGGTAATAGCTCATGCAGAAGCAATAATATTTAACTGTTGAGATGGGGAGAAATATTTAGATTTTTTCTTGGTAGTCTTTCTCTTTGCTATTATAGTAAGGACAAAAGTAGCTACAGGAAACACTGTTCCTGTTATCAACAAATTTAGATATGATGGGCTTAAGAGTATATTCTCTCCAGCAGTATTTGATTCTTGAATAAGCTCATGGTAATCACTCAGAGAATCCATATCAGTATCTGCACAGTTGGGATCAAAACCTACTGTCATCTCCGTATATACAGAGAGCCCGTCTCCATCAGCATCAACGAATCTAAGTGATAATCCATACCCAACCATCCATATAGCAAAGCCTGTGGCTATTTCCCCAAAAGATTCTTTTTCCAGCGATCAACAGATCTAGTAAAGCCAATGAATCTTTACTTACTTATTAAGAGTTCTATGTCTCCATCATTATTAGCATCAAAAAGAAAGAATAGAAAAAATTTAGGAGGTTTACAGTATTATGTCTAGGCTTATTATATTACTTATGAAGGCGTCTATGCGTCCCCAGATGAAGTTTAGGATTCTGTCCTTTAGATACTTGTTGAAAACGTATCCTGCCAATATTTTGAGTGCTGTTGTTAGACCTATATCCACTCTGAGCGCCAGTATTATGACGTATATAGCCAGTATCACAATCCTTAGTATTGTTTTGAATGGCTCAATGATATCCATACTTCTGACATACACCTCAAATGTTCTGGGTGTTGGTATGACGATTAGTGTTGGATCCGCTAGCATTGCTAGTGCTGTGAAGGCTACGCTTAGCATATTTAGTAATAGACTGAATGTATCGGACTTTGTTAGGCTATTTCTCAATCTAATTAGTGGATTATTTTCTTTTGTACCAAAGTTCAAAAACTTGTCAGTGAGCCATGCTATTGATGAGAACATGACTCCTAGTGGCACTCCACCGAACAGCCCTGTGTTCCACGCGTTGGCGTATCCTACGATTCCTAGGGCAAAACCTAAGAATACTGCTGTTGGGCTGTATAGCATCTCAGCAACTTTCGGCAGGTCTTCTGGTTTCTTAATTAGTTTAGTTGCGCTTCCTAGATACTCAGTCATAAGCTGCACAAACATAAATATACCTACGCCATATGACACTATCGTTAGGACTAGAGCAGGCAGTTCAAAATCTACGATTCTTAGTAGGAAACTCTGACTATAATCCACAATCTCATCTTCTGTTTCACCGGTCAGATAGACCATATCTAGGACTAGGTATGCTCCCAGCAGATTAATGGCGATGGGAACCAGATCCTCAGCTATTTTATTCATAGCTTTTATGGACAGTTTCCTTAAGTCCTTGCAGGTATTTACTAATATGGCCTTGGGGTCGCTAAGTATGAACTTAACTGCGTTCTTAATGTTTACTGAGATTCTCTTCACACATCTGTATGTGGTTTTGATATCGAACTTCTTTGCAGAATCAATAGCATTTTCGAAATATGTCATGTTCTCGCCGAAGATTATTTCTAGCTTCTCCTCAAAATATCCTCCTACAATCTCCGTAAGCGTATCAACAATCGTACTGGTAACACTATATATCAAGGGATAGACTACGGGTGATATGGGGCCAAATATTGGCCAGATAATACTGGCACTTACCATGTAGGATACTTCTCTGTACATGCCTATTTCCTGTTTAGTGTTGGATTTACCATATCTTATCACATTGAAGTAGCCATAGTTTTCAGATGTTATTGGGAACTCATTTGAGCCTCCTAGTATTATGCCAAGCATAAATTCTATTCCGACCTGGAGGGACATAGCTATTGTTCTCAGGTTCTCAGCTCCCTCGCTGAGGATCTCCTTCGGGTTGTATGACAGTACACCTATTATTCTCCTAGGGGTTATGAGGGATTCATAGCTACTGTATATCTTTGAGAGTGAATAGTGTAGTCTGTTGAGAAGACCGATCATTAGGCTGAACAAACGCTTAATACTATTGTTCGGTTTGAATCTGCGGATACTCTCAACAAGGTCTTCGATGCTGTTTAGTGTGGATTTAATTATGTTTTTACTGTCTTTTCTTCCAGACTCTATTGTGTCTGCGGATCTCAATATCAATTCGAGCATTTCATAGAACTTTGAGATTAATTCGTACCCAGAGAACTTAGGCTCATCCAACCCGACTCCAAATTTACTGAGTATCTCCTCCTCTGCAAATAAGTAGCTAAACCCATAGCTATATGTGTTGTAGATAGCCACATTTACATTTCTAAGCACCTTTCTGAACTCGAACTCTGCTCCCATAGCCTCTAAGAAAAGCCTCTGTAGTGGAGTTGTGTCGCTAGACTTGCTGATGACAAGATTTATTATTCGGTCGTATGCCAACTTATTTGCCTGGATAATTACGAGTTCCTCGAGATTATCTCTCACATCAGATAGGATCGTTGTTATGCTGGGTAGACCCAGTATATCCTCAATGAATACTAGCACAGCCTTGAATTTTTCATATAGGTCAAATAACCATTTGAGACGCTTCTTAAGCTCAGACCACACAGCATTGCTAGCGGCCTCAACAGCAGCACTTATTATCCCGCGTATGTTTATCAGCAATGAGAGCTGCTTTATATATGAGTAGTACGCCCTAACAACATTAAGTTGATGCTCACTTAGTACTCCGCTTCTCAGTTCATTGAACACTGTGTCTAGAGCCATCTCACGTGTCTTGTTAACAAACCATGCTTCTGGATCATAGATCTTGATAAGTCCGTAGTCGTATAGTATTTCTACGCATTCTCTGGTAATATCCCCTACGAGGTTCTCATATAGGCTCATAGTCTTCGCATAGTCTGAATATATGTTTAGTGCGTCCCAATTATACTCGATGTGATCACTATATATTGTTATTATGCCATCAACGGGTGGTGGGAGGAGGGGGACAACCCTAGTAATCACTAGGTCTTTTGTAACAAAGATAGCGCTACTGAAATCTATCTTGCTGACAAAAGATGTGTTTTGGGCCTCAAATATGGTCGGATAGGTATAGTGTTCGGATACCGGCACAGAGGATATTTGCCGTGTTACATAGCCTGCTATGTGGATGAGACCCATGTCTAAGAAGTAGTCATCGGTGCCTATGTATGCTTTTGATATAAGCTTTCCGCCTAGCGATCTGAGTCCTATTGATTTGTATTGAGAAGTTCCTATCTCCACTTCGGTCCTAGTAAGTATACCTAGTGATTCTAAGTCTCTAATTGGTTGCAATGGTAGGTGGAACGAAAGTGCTTTTAGAATTGTGTACATATTATAGCTCCCCGCGTCTAGAAGAACTCTTCTATAATTCGCCAACATGGTATTGGCTTCGGTGATATTTGACTCTATAAGTTCATCTATGACAACCAAATAGCTTGATATGTATCCTACGAGGAGTTTTTCTCCCAAACTATCGGACTCAATAGTGCTACTAATTATCGATAAGAGGGCATCCCTAAGCGGGCTGCTAATATTTAGGGAAGATATATCTTCATAGACCCCATGGAGAGTTGAATTTGCTGATGTGAAATCTACGGGCACATCCAAATAATCCAACAAGTTATAGACAACATATTGGTAGTCAGTCTCCGCCAGATAGTTGCCAAGGGTTGAGATTGTAATTGCGGCGAGGGGCTCCAAAATCGCATAATTACCCACTATAGATTCTAGGTCGATCCGATAGACGAATCTATATGCGTCTGACAGAATAACGCCAGTACCAACATCACCTATAAGACCTTTTAGGGCTTCGGAATAAACCTCATTTATCGGTTTCTCTCTGAATATACCCGGTATGCTTATTGAGGAAGTATCTAGAGGTGTTACTTCCTCTATTTTGAGTAGTAGCCCCTTACTAACAAAATATTGTCTTGCATTTTCATCCATTAATGCGAGAGTTAGGTGTCCTAGTTTTCTAACAAACTTCGATGCTAGAGATGTGACTAGGGATCCGAAGTGGGATTCTGCCTCAGTCTCCATGAGCTTCTGGACTAATGTATAATATGTAATCCACAGAATGGAAGCGAATATTGGTTTCATAAAGTTTATAGCGTCCTTCATAGGGCCGATAAATGGTTGTATGAGACCCATAAGTGATGATACGAAATCCTCAGCGGCCTTAGATAGTAATTCTTGAGAATACATCGCTAGGTCTGAAGCCCACTGACAGATCTTGCTGAATGTTCCTTTGAGAATAGACCTAACGATGTTTTTCCATTCCTCTGGGAGAGGGAACAGCCCGATTATAAAGTCTATTATATTGCCTAATATCCAAGCAAAACCTTCGATCGCCTTGGCCATGAACCAAGCGATCATAGCACCTATCATTTCTATTATCCCATATCCCATCTTCATTATTAAGTACACAGCACTTAGAATCATCTTAGCAACATCGGTATTTAGAATCCTGATCACCAACTCTGCGGGTCCTACGATTATACCCATGATCAGGTCTATTATAGCTTCTCTGACCCAGTCGAAAGGCCAGCTTATCCAAGATAGTGCGTTCTCTAATTGGGTTCTAAGCCACTTCTTGAATGAACCGAATGCCTTAGTAATTTTGTTGATTATATCATCTATGACTACAAACACATCGAATATGCTCAGCCCTTTATCCGTTGCATCCGCCGCATCTAAGACCATACCATATGTATATGTCTCATATATCCTCTTTTCGTTGGCTAAGATTTTCTTCGATTCTGAATACCATTTTCCCAGCGATCTTATTTTGGAGGTAACCATGGATTCTAATATGTCTAGTCGAGAATCGATCGATGCGACGCCTATCATGGGAACTTTCAGTGATGCGGATTTCTCATATAGATCTATGAGGATCTTCAATTTCTGGATCACCGCTCGGGCCTCTGGAAGCGTTTTTACGTATGTAAACTCGGAGGATGAGCCGATACTTGCGAGAGGATCTCCATTTGGTGGGATCTCCACATCGAATGAGGAAACCTTGATAATTCTGTATGCACCCATCGTTGAGTCTATGAGAAGCATATACTTATTATCCGCAATGGTTGCTTCGAGATACTCAGTCCTAAACCAAGCCTCTAGAAGATCCCTGATTATCGATGATAAGTCATTCTCAACGATTTTTCTTGCCTCTGGGTCAACAGTTTTTGCTAGTGAGGCTATCTGTGTCAGGAGGGGAGAGTTGCGTCGAAGACTTTCGTATGCCAAGCTATGATCGCTAACAATATATTCCAAGTTATCCTCCAACTCCTTGATGTATTGCGAATCTATAGTTATTAGAGGAGCATTCAACGCATTTACTATGCTCTGCTTATATATTTCCTCAAATTGGCGATAAATGTTTGTTCTGAAAACATTTAGGGCGTTACTGAGTACATGGTCAATATAGGTAAGGTCCTCAATGTTGGCCAGAACAATACTATTGTAGTGGGGATTTCCAATAGGTTCCTGGAGATCATATATAATATTCAGATAGCTTATAATTCCTAATAGAAGCTCCTTAAAATCGAATCTGGTAAGATCCCGGAAGTCTAAGTAGAATTCTCCAGATGTCTCATTGTAGTGGAGTGGAGAAAGGTAGTATCCCGTATATATCCTGCTGTAGCTCCTATCCGCGATGTCGATAAGGTTCATTAGCTCTAGAAGTCTATCCCTAAGAGCACCGATAAATTGACTAGTTTTGCTTCCGATCTCCTCCTCCAATTCGCTGATGCGTTTGACTATCCTCGGATATTGTGCTGAGAAGTATATGTCGTAGTATCCCTCCTCAACATCATTAATTATGTCTCTGAGGTACGTCAATAGGTTGTTTCTAATTTCATCGACTATTGCTAACGTGTTGTTTACCTCTATTAGTGTATTGACGAGGTGTATAAGTTCGTTATAGTACCCTCTATATGCCTCAACAAGATCATGCATTTTCAGCATTGTTGAGTACCACTTGGTTTTCTCCATAATCTCTTGATATGTATCGTTGCCCAGGCTGACGGCATCGATTATTATACGGCGATAATCCGATTCTATCTGAGCCATTAGGGCACTCATCGTGTCAAGCTTATCCTTATTCGTTATCAATGATGTTGTATTCAAGGAGTCTCTTATAGGCACACTGATGTTGAACCATAGGTCCATGAAAAGTGGCAGAACCTTGTTGTTGTACTCTGTGTATATCAGAACAACTTGGTATAGGAGACCAATCTTATTGTACTGGCGGGTATACCAACTATAAATCTTGGAGACATTTGAATATATTGCGAGGGCATCATGATATGTGAATACGCCTATGCCATAATCCCGTATATCGATAACATCGCTAAGAGCCATTAAAGCTTTCTTGAACATGGATAATGTGTCTTTAAGTGAGTAATATTTGCTCCAGAATGCATCATCAAAAATTTCTTTATCACTAAGCGTATTCTCCGCTTCGCTGACGGAGCTGGCATCGTTAGATAGGAACGAATCTATAGTCGCTTCTAAGGATTGTAGAGTGTCTAGACCCTGGATATTCGCTTCATATATCGTTGCCTCAATTCCTGCCAGAGCCACTAGATAGTCTATTGTCTCTGCATAGACACTAAGTTCAGATACAATACTACTTTCAATGTGCATCTTGTCCCTTGCTTTTATGGCCAGCTCTAAGTTCGCTAGGATATCCAATTGGCGGGCATATCCAAGCATTGTATAGTACATTTTCTTTACTGTTTTCACACTCAAAACAAAATCTGAAGCCAAAGAGCGGATCCTATCTAGAATCTCTGTGTAGTTTTCAGCTATTCTCACCTCGGGTTCTAGCGATTCGTCTTTCAGCACTGCTGAGAAGCCTAATAACCTATATTCTGTGAGAATTTTGTCCAAGATTCTCTGTGCTGTATCTATCTGTTGCGAATACGAATTATACTCCCTCAGCGCCCTCTCAACAACACCCGCTACGAATCTAAGTGTACTCGCTGTCTTAACTGCCCTCATGACCTCACCGATCTTTGCTATGTATTCCTTGGCTTTGCTGAATATATGTGAGAAGCCAGGATAGAGTATTCTAACAATCAATGTCCTGTAGTATATGAGCTTAAGTGCTACCAGGTAGTCTATCTGTTTCTTAAGGAAATCGATATCATTCTGTATCTCTATAGATACGTTCTGAGAGGGTTCATATCTTCCCTCATTAAGCCTACTTATGGTCTCCTCTATACTGCTCCAATACATATCTAAGTAGCTAACCATCGATTTTAGCAGTTGTAGTGAATCGAATTGTGTGCTTAGAATTCTGCCTCTTATTATGAGGGGATAGTAATATCTAAATCGCTCTGCCCTAGCAAGGTCGGTAAGTATGTCCTCATAAATATTTCTTAGACCTGGTGCGAACTTGAGAAGAACAAGTATCTGATACTTCAAGTAACTTGCAAGAAATGACAGGCGGATCGCTCTGCTTAGCGTAACAATATCTTTTATGATTTGAGCAGTATCATTATAATCTCCTTGTCTCAATCTCGTCGTAGTATCATTAGTCTCGTTGATTAATGATACTATATCCCGTGCTGCTTCGGAGAGACCGCTAATCCTTCTGTAGTACCTTAAAATGGCCTTCGACTTTATCAACAGTAGCTTTATCTTCTGTATTGCTATCCAATGCTTATTTAGTAAATATAGAAGCCCAACATACCTATTCTTATGCTTCTCCGCAATTCTCCGTAGCTCCTCAAGCCTACCTAATTTTTGCTCCATCTCGTAGACCAAACGCATAAATTCCTCCATCTGATCAGCTGTTATATTAGTCTTAGCCAAACCAAGATAATTACTGATTTTTTCTCTGCTTGTCAGAAGCCAATTGAGCACGATGCTTGTCTCGGCATCTAAGTCTTCCTTAGAGAGGAAATCGCCTAATGCTACCTGAGGAATACCATGCTTCAACATGTGTCTCCAAGGATACCACGGATCTACAATGACCTCCTTAACACGTCTGACCTCGGGTTCCTGTCGTATTGGCTCGATTTTGTGTGTCGCAAAGTTTGGTGTCATTGTCTCATTTGTTGTTGGGTCGAGGAGATACACAGTTATGTTCTTACCCACATAGATGTAGCTTAGGCTTGTATTCTCGATTTCTATCGACATATTTCTGAGATACTCCGTATACTCCTCCACCATATAGTAGTATTCACCATCAAGCCTTATAAGACTTATTTCCCTCCTAAACCTCAGATACCATCTACCTCCAAACAGTATCCTTATTATACTCTCCATGAGCTTTGTTCCCTTAGGAGAGCCTTCCAACGTTAATACCTCTCCATACCTGCTAAATACCTCCGTTACTGGATGTTTCGAAGCGTTACAGTAGAGCAGTACGAAGGTTGCTCGGAAATCGGGATAGGTCCTTGATATGTACCAATCAAGCACAGTAGCATTCAGAAGGAAGCCACCGCTATCCCTAGTGAGGATGCTTGTGTTAGTGGAGTGTGTCATAATGATAACTATCGCTGAGCCGAACCTATTGGCTATTTTTGTTGCTCTTATGAGATTGCTTATAGTAGCGTATCTACCCACCAAGAATATTGCTGCATCACCAACAGTTTCGCTAAACTGATACATTATATCTAAGAAGTACTTAGCTATCGAGCTATTACCAATGCTATATCCCGGGCTCCAAAAGATCACAAAGGTGGGTCTACTGACCCCAGATTGGAAAGCAAGACGCCTCATAATACGTTCTAAACCATAATATGGTTGATCAATAAACTTTGGGTCTGATAAGAAAGATCTCTCTCTGCTAAGTGAAAGATTACTCATAATCCCAGGAAATGTGCTAACCTTCACAGCATCTATCTGAGCTTGAAACAGATTAACAACCCTATTCTCCCTGACATACCTCGCCAAAGCCCTCTCAGAACCATGACTACTAGGCTTCTCTATTGCCCAAGAACCAACAAATTGGAGGCTAAACAAAAAAATGAAGATTAGTGCTAATGCTATTCCTCTTCTCTTTCTCTTCATAAACAGCCAAACCGCCGCAATCATGGCGGTTAATGCTATACTCACAAATACCAAGCTTAGTAGTGTCATTGGGTCTGAAAGGTCATATAGTCGTCCTGAGGATTCCCTCTCGTCGACTTCATTGGAAACTGAAGTATTTTCGCTTGGATATGGATTTGTGTATTCTCCTTCTTCGCTTTCCTCGATGCTCGGTTCTACGACATGAATCCTATATACTACTATGTTTGTGTTATTGGCTATGTCATAGGCCACAAATCGTATCCAGTACTCCTCATTATATTGCAGCGCCAATTCTACGCTTCCAGAACCGTTAAGTGCCAAGTAGAACATGTCGTTAACAAATATGTCTACCTCCACCAACATAACATTATCACTAGCTTTGATCGTTATCGGTATCGTCGTATTATGGTACTCAGTGTTGTTGTTCAGACCAATAATCCTTAGGTCTGGTTTCGTTCTATCAACAATAAGCCTAACAGTCTGTGTCGCTGAGTTTCCGAACTTATCTATCATAACGATTGTTATGTTATGGATGCCATCCTCTATAGATATATTCAGCTCCGCTAAGCTTATCTCATACGTACCATTTATATTCGTCTCATTGACTATGAGTATATCATCAAGATACACTAGCACATTAGACTGCTCTGATACTTCCAGCCTTAGATGCTGTATGGATTCATTGAAGATGTAGGTCTCATTCCTATCATTCACAGCGAATTCTGATAGGACGGGTGGGTCAGCATCAACGGTTATGAGTATTGTGACATACACAACGTTTCCAGCGTAGTCCGACGCATATATTAAGATTACATGTTCGCCGCTATCCAGCGTCACATTAAACTTGGTTGTATTGTATGTGGTCTCATCAATCTTTATGTAGAACTCCTTTAAGTTCTCTTCGATTATGTCTACATCGACGTAGACATCCTTACCGTAGACTGTATTGTTGAG
This sequence comes from Candidatus Njordarchaeota archaeon, assembly GCA_029856685.1. Lineage (GTDB taxonomy): Archaea > Asgardarchaeota > Njordarchaeia > Njordarchaeales > Panguiarchaeaceae > Panguiarchaeum. The sequence goes on along the minus strand of JAHKKZ010000017.1, from coordinate 3,478 downwards.
CGGGGAGTTTACCATTATTATTGGTTCGTGAAGATCGCAGTAGACTATGAGTCTTGTTGTGGCTGTGTTATTTGCTCTGTCGCCCGCTACTATTTTGAATACATGTTTACCGTCACCATCAATGCTTATTATTGCGGAGAGTATTGTGTCATTACATGTTATGTTAGGCTGAGTAGAATTATCTATGTAAACCTCAACATAGTATAGATTCTCATCATACATAATCAGCGTCAAATTGAATGTGCCTCCGACCCAAGAGTTGTTCTGTGGTGTTACGATCTCTATGCTTGGTGGTGTAGCGTCTATTGAGAAGAAATACGTACCATTCACCATTATGTTGCCCAGAACGTCGACTGCGTGGAACTCCACTATGTATATGTCAGGAGCTGATATCGTTATGTTATTTCCGTAGTAGAACTCTCCATTAGCGACCAGATAATACTCATCGATGCCAGACTCATCATAGACCTCCCAGTATATGTGGATCTCATTGACGATGCTGTTATTAGCTGGTAAGATAAGTGTTGTTATTGTTGGGGGCTTAGTGTCTACAGTTATAGCCATTCTCTTTGTAGTCGAAAGATTAACATGATCAACAGCCGCAAACTCAATGATGTATCTCGCATAGATCTCTGTGCTTGAGAAGTCCAATGTGTAGACAACATAATCAGATTCAACTAGGATCTCGTCAGTCAGCGTACCATTTATATAAACCAGTACTTTGTGTGGTGATGTATCATTTATATCTATCTCAACGAAACATGTGGCATTTTCGCCTCCAAGAATACTGTTGTTGCTTATCCCAGATATGCTAACTACTGGTGGTAGATGGTCGAAGACTATTCTTGTCTCTGCTCCCTCAGAGAGACCTAGTATATCATAGATAATGATATTTATCATATATAGGCCATCGACACTCAGATATGAGACGTTAACAGATGTGTTAAATGGATCTGTGATATTTGCCAATAGAATAACGTCGTTGCCTGGATAGGTCACATATACCTCTGTATAAAGTATTCTACTCCAATACATGAATCCAGAGTAGCTCCAATCTATTAGCACTGAGTAGTTGGATAGATATATGATCTGAGGAGCATTGATCATTGCTTTGACGATGTCTGTAGTTACATCCACTATGTATTCTACGCTCTCCGAGTTACCAGCCTTATCAACAGCCGTAACTAGGAGCCTATATGTCTCATTCACTATTGGCTCCTCAACGAAAACATATACATCAGTACCCTGTATTATGAATTGTGTTGAAGACCCAGCGGTATTTCTGACCGTTATGTTGTAGTCTTTGATATCGGAATAGTATTCTCTTCCAGTAGAATTATCATAGATTGAGAAACTTATGACTGAGCTATTCGCAACTAAGATCTCATCTTCTCCAGCCCAACAACCAGGAGCGAATGAAATCTCAACTACTGGTTTAGTCACATCATAGATAACCCACCAATCGGAGCTATACACAAGGAAATACTTCATGTATGCATATGTGTAGTTTATCCTCAAGTAGTATATGTCCTCAGCGATGTCGCTACCAAGAATCTCCATCAAGCTGAAGGAGTAATCTGTATTGCTGTGCAATTTTCCGAATGCTTGTTGCGACATCCTAATAACGCACGATTGACTATAACCATCACTAATTATATCGATATTCTCGCCACTAGTAGCATCTATAGCGTAACTAGAATCACCAAGAATCGCAAAGAAGTATGTCGGCAACAAGCCATACTCACCAACAACCATACGCACCGTGAAGCTGAAATTCTCCGAGTTCGTATAGTTGCCGATAAGATCCGTGGTTATCTGGAGGTCATTGAGGTTGTAGACAAATATATATGCTTTCCAATCAATAACAATCTTTGTGCCAAAACAGTATCTCGCTATAAGCCTAACATATCCAAGCATAGTCACGTTCATTGGGACACTAGCGTTACTACCAGACAAAACATTTCGCATAAACACTTTGGTATCAGTGATAATATATAGTTGGATTAGGTTGTCGATAAGATCCACTCCAGCCACGCTATCCTCTATGGTCGCATTGAACGTTAAATACGAATCATTCTGAACAGCGAAGTATGTATACGTATCGTTCGCAACACCCAAGCCTGCAATCTCTAGACTAACTATGGGTGGGAAGCTCGAGGGAGGCACATAGATTATATCGAGAAGCTTAGTGTCATTAAATCCGTATGGATCAAATGCTACGACCTTAACCACGCAGTAACACTTCTTAGTGAAATTAAGCTTAACTCCGCCTTCGCCTTCAAAGCGCACAATGATTTCTGTTTCATTAACAATAATCGTTACATTGTCTATCACACCAGTATTGTCCGTAGCCAACCAATACAACGTTATACTAGAACTATTCGTAACATAAACAACCTTACTACCATTAGACACAGACACTATATACCCATCACGTAACTCCACCTGTAGGATGGGGGCTTGTCTATCAATCATAAACGTTGTGTTTCCGCTTCCCTCGTTGCCAAACGCGTCGACAGCAAATACAACAATCGTGTAGCTACCTCCAAGTAGATTAATTTCAATACTCATATTTCCTGTAGAGTTGAGGGTGCCACTATCCACAACATGTCCAGTCTCATTGATAATATGATATGTCGTAAAGTTGCATATACCCGTTTCAACATCATTTCCATCGTAGCTTATATTGAGCTCGAAGCCGACGTACCCGTTGATAGAATTAGTTATCTCAACATGCACTATAGGGCCCGACCTATCCACACTAAACGAGATATTCCTGGATCTCCCCGTGTTACCCATAGAATCAGTAGCATAGACAATAAGGATATAATCACCTTCACCTAGATCAGATATATCTATGGTATCGCTTCCGCTAGGCGAAAGATCACCACTCTTAACCAAAGCACCACTCTTCAAGATCTCATAGCTATAGCTACATGGCTCAGAAAGAGAATCCTCAGCCGAGTACTCGATCTCCAGTGTATATCCCGCATAGCCATTTATATCATTCGTTATATTCACATAGACCAATGGCGGAGAATTGTCAAATATGATAACTACAGAGTCGCTCGCTAGAAATCTTTGTATAAAATTATCAATAATCCCATCGCCATCAGTATCCTGGGCCTCAAAATAATACAATTTGACAGTTATTGTATGGAAACCATCATCAAAACTACTAGTATTCAAACTAAACGAATAAGTACCACTATTATCACTCCTGCTAACACTATCAACAAGATTATCATCAACATAGAGCTCAAGCACACTGTTGGACTCCGTATGTTGATACGTACCCTCAACAGACATTATTCCACTAACTGTTGAGCCATTGATAGGCGAATCTATGGTCACATATATGTTGTCGAAGGTTACGGATACGCTGTCGCTGCCGCGTTGGACGCTGCCTGTGTAGATCCTAACTTCGATGGTGTGGCTACCGTCTGAGTACTTGGTTGTGTTTAGGCTGAATGAGTAT
>JAHKKZ010000169.1 GCA_029856685.1 Candidatus Njordarchaeota archaeon | reverse complement strand
TGAAAAAAGATTCGGTATTTTACTGGGATTTTTTAAGATAATTCTATGGGATATCTAGGTGGCTTCTATGGGTAAGAAAGCTTTGACTTGTGTTAAACACTTGGGTTGGGATAGTGAACTGTTTAGAATTCTCAAGATGGAAAGTGTGAAGATTAAGCGGAAAGATGGTAGATGGTTCCTTGAGGGGGAGGATTGGAGGGCAGATGTTATTGAGGGAAAAGACATAATTCTGGAGTATGTGAAAATGCCTGAGGCCGCTTCCGCATATCTGAGGGAGAAGGGGTATGGTTATGGTCCCGAAGAAAACATAGTTAGGCTTCTAAACGAAATAAATTCTCTTCCTCCACAGTATAGGGAGATACCTCTCGCTATCTATATGCATGCTTGTCCGAATTGTGGGGGTGAAATAGATAGTATTCGTCTTTTCCTTGGTGTTCCCTGCCAGAAATGCCTCAGATTAAAACTCTTAGAAATTGTGAATGCGAAGAGTAATATGGATCGTCTCAGCTTTTTGCGTTTCATCGATAAGCATATAGACTACTCCTTTGGAGACGAATTCAGGAGACTGCTCCAGCTTGAAGAGGAACTAAGCTTTTTCGAGGAATTATCGAAGAAGATCATAGGAAATAGACTTTGGAGCGCTCAGAGAGCATGGGTAAAGAGATTAGTGAAGGGTCTGAGCTTCTCCATAACAGCACCCACGGGACTTGGTAAGAGCTATTTTGGGATGCTGGCGGCTATATACTTTGGGCTTAGAGGAAAGAAGACGCTCATAGTGGTACCAACAGTAGCTCTCGTAATACACACACTTAACAAGCTTAGAGAATACATTGAGAAGCTCGGAGAGAAAATAGCGGTTATAGGCTACTATACTGGGATGAAGACCAAGGAAAAGAGAGAATATGATGAGTTGCTTAGAAATAGAGATTTTCACGTACTTGTTCTAACATCGCAGGGCCTTACACGACGCTTCGATCAAATAAGGGATATTCGCTTTGACCTAATATTTGTCGATGATGTGGACGCATTTTTAAAGTCTTCTAAGAATATAGACCGAGCATTATTCTTACTTGGCTTCAAAGAGGAGCACATAGAGAAGGCTCTGGATATTGCGCGTAGAAGAAGATACCTACCATTTATGAGTGAGGAGGAACGGGAAAGATTCTTAGAGGAAGCCAAAAAGTTCTCTGAGGAAATAGAGAAATATAGGGTTGCGAATAACGTTGGCCAGCTAATAGTTGCCTCCGCGACAGGGACTGCTAGAGGGCTCAGAATACTAACACTGCGTGAGCTCCTCAACTTTACTGTTGGCTCATCACGCGGTGGTCTGAGAAATATTGTTGACTCATACTATATTCCAGAGCAAAAAGAAAAAGATGTAGTAGTAGTTAAGCTTGCAAGGATACTGGGGGATGGAGGAATAATATTTGTGTATCGAGTCCGGGAGAAACTTATAAACCGGATAGTAAAAGGTCTTGAGAGAGCTGGTTTTAAGGTTGGAGACACAACTAAGAAGGCAAACATAGCTGAGCTCATAGACAAATTTTCGAGGGGAGAGATAGATATACTTATTGGGTCAGCATCGTATTATGGAAAGCTGGCACGGGGATTGGATCTCCCACATAGAGTTAGATATGCTATCTTCGTGGGTGTCCCCCACTTCAGATTCTCTCTAGAAATAGATGAGCATTCTCATCCAATGAAAGGCTTTCTGCTTCTGAACGAAGTTGTTGACTTCATTAAGGACCAGGCAAAAAGAACACAGATTCTAAGACTCCTAAATGAGTTTAAGAGGAGATATCTCCAGCTTGATATCGCTCGAAGAAACCAAGTAGCACAGGCGATAATGGAGGGAAAGGACCTAGAAAATATGTACCTCCAGAAAGTCAAAGAAGTATGCATGGAAGTTTTGAGAGCCGCAGCAGAACTCATTAGGGACAAAGAAATAGTGAGAGAACTTAAGAAAAGCGCTTTTGTCGAAGTTGAAGAAATCGAAGGCAAACTATATGTTCTGATTCCAGATGCAAAAACATATATTCAAGGATCCGGTAGAACATCGAGACTATATGCTGGCGGCATAACTAAGGGTCTATCAGTAATAGTTACTAGGAGGAAGAAACTTCTAAATGCGCTGATGACTAGGACAAGGTGGTTTGTTGAGCGCATAGAGTGGTATGACTTCAAAGAGCTGGATCTAAAATCAATTTTGAGGGAAATAGACCGCGACAGAGAGATAGTTAAGGCTTTGCAACGAGGCGAAATACCGAAGGAATTCAAGGAACTTACAAAATCAGCATTGATGATTGTTGAGTCTCCGACGAAAGCAAGAACAATCGCTAGATTCTTCGGAAAACCAGCACGAAGAATACGAAACGGGACACCAATCTATGAGGTTACCACAGGCGACTATATGCTGAGCATAGTTGCTTCTAAGGGTCATATATTGGATTTGGTACTGGCCGATTTTGACATATCTTCCCTCGAGGAACTCAGAAGATTTTTCGATGTTGATAGATACTTGTATGGAGTTCGTATTGTGAAGTGGAATGGTAAGAGGATATTCATACCCGAATTTGATGTTATAAGCATGTGTGTGGATTGTGGAGAAAAATTTACTGGTGTGTATGATAAATGCCCAAGATGCGGAAGCGAGAACATAGTTTCTAGATACGATGTTATTCGAGCATTAAGGGACGCCGCCGAGGAGGTGGACGAGATACTAATAGCTACGGATCCTGACATTGAGGGAGAGAAGATAGGCTTCGACATAGCCCTCCTACTAGCGCCATATACTAAGGAGATAAAGAGGGTTGAATATCATGCAGTCACGATATCCGAGATAAGAAGAGCTCTCTCAAACCCCGAGAAGATAAATATTAGGAGAGTGGAAGCACAGCTCGTAAGAAGAATACTTGATAGATGGGTGGGCTTTGCATATAGCCACACACTTTGGATGGCCAAGAATGTTGCTGGAAGACGGGCAACGTATTCTGCTGGGAGAGTACAAACACCAGTTCTGGGATGGATAATAGAGAGGGCAAAGGAATTCCGTGAAAACATGACCCGGGTTGTGTTCCTAGAATTATCGAATGGGTTTAGGATAGAGCTTGAAGCTGGAGATATGCCTAGATCTTACTGGTCAGGCCTTAAGGATAAAAATGTTAATGTTGTTGTAAAGGAGCAAAAAGTAGAAGAAATCAATCCACCGCCACCATACATAACGGCTGATGTCCTACGAGACCTATCAAACATATTGCGCACATCCACAATGGAGATTATGAGAATACTTCAGGAGCTTTTCGAATCTGGTCTGATCACATACCACAGAACGGACTCAACAAGAGTGAGCCCAGAAGGAATAAACAT
>JAHKKZ010000168.1 GCA_029856685.1 Candidatus Njordarchaeota archaeon | reverse complement strand
GGTCAGATATTTAATGCATATTGAGAAGAGACTTGAGGAGGGGTTCATATCAAAAGATCAGCTACCAATAATACTTACTAAAGAACTTGTGGAGAGAGGACGTATAGCAATACCAGTAAGCGTAGCTGGGGTAAGAACTTTTGTTGGTCTAAGGCTTGTAGGCAAAACTGTCTACGCATATATAAATACTGGTGAGTATGCTGTGAGGGAGATTCTTGGTCCACATAAGGGTCTATATGTCTATTTCCCTCCAGTGGATATCTGCGTTGAGCTGAGAGCTAAGAATCTTCCTGATGGAAACTTTGTTGTGTATCCAGTTGAGGTTCCAGTAATAATAGATGAGTATCTTCACCCATCTGTTCGTGAGAGGGTAGGAAAAAGACAGGTCTGTCTTGGCAAAGATGGGGATTTTGTTGGCAAATTGGTGCTTGCAGCCAAAGAAATAGCTGAGAAGAAGAAGGCAAAGGTGCAAATAATTGGTGGATTTACTGTGATTTCTACAGAACATGCACTTGCAGAAATCCTAAGGAAAGCATTTACCGTTGTTAGGTACGGCTATAGGCCTGGTATGACCCCCTATAGAAGCGCTGCGGCATGTGCTGGTGTTGCTGGAGTACGAATTATAAGCGATAAAAGGGAGTTAGAAGAGTTGAAGGAGAGAGGTGTGGAGATAGTAGAGCAGTGATGAAATATGTTCAGTATAGTTGTATCCAAAGATGTGCACAACATTTCGAGGATAATCTGCAGAAAAATTGTCAAGGAGTGGTATGCATTCGCATTAGGTAAACTCATTCTAAAGAAAAACAATGTTGTTTTCCAAATAGCAGATATTTATGTTCCATACCAAGAAGCATCAATAACACATGTGTATATCCCCCCAGAAGGCATGATGGAGATGTTTGATGTCTATCCGCGGATAAAAAGGAAGAGAAGCGACTGGATACTGCTAGGGATGTGGCATAGCCATGCTGAAACAAGGGTTTTCCATTCGTTTATCGATAGGGAAAATATAAGCAATATATATCAGACTTTCCCAAAACATTATCTGCCCTCAGCAAGCACTTACGAGAAAATATTTGGCCCAGAAATCCTCAGAGAGATGCATGCCGAACCAATATTAGGAAGCGGATTAAGGGGGTTCAGAATATGTTTTGGTTCTCTATGCGTAGAAATTGACTTGCGCCAAGAGGTTGATGATGAACTATTCTTTGTCACATGGTACTCCCATCTATATACAATAAAAGCGCTAGTAGATGTTCTCAAGGAGTATTTTGGGGCAATACCAATACTTAGCAGTAAACTTAGAAAAACAGTACGCTATGTGGTAAGTGTAGTTGTAAATAACTATGCTGATATTGAGGGCCGAGTATTTATCTTTGATTCTCTTAGGGGAGGTGCTCCTAGAGAATCTAGGGCAGATGTGTGTGTCGAAGATATAAAAGAAAGTCCTATATTTGCACGCAGAGAGTCGCTAGAAGAAATAATATCCAAGATAAGAGTTATGTGAGTGCGAAACATGGGGAGCATTGAAGTATTTGATAGACAACTAAGGCTGGGTTGGTGGGGTCAGGAGGGTCAGGAAAAGCTTAGAAGGACAAGCCTCTTCATAATAGCAGATAACCCCTACGCATATATTGGTGCGATAACCGCAGCAGCGATAGGGTTTGGAAATATATATTTGGTTGGTTCAAGACATGTAAAAAACTTCAGAATACTCTTCGAGGATTTTTCTGGAGATTTCTCGAGAGGCACAGTAAGATTTGTCGAGAAATACCTCGGAAGGTTTTTGGATGACTATAGTATGAGACTGGAATCCATCTCTATAAATCTGGCATCAAACTCTGCTCTAAGACTCGTTAAAAACATAATAGATATCGATGAATCTGAAAACAAGGTGATACTAGACCTATCAACAGACCTTCAGGTCAAGCTTTTCGTATGGAAACTCATGGGTCTTACTGGAGCAATAACATATATGGCTATTTTCTCCGAAGGCGTAAAACTCTATGCTCTCAGCGACATAGTGAGAGGCTCTACTAAGAGGATTTCCTCACGTAAAAAACCTACATGGATTGCGAGGGATATGTATGCGAGGATACAAAAACAGAAGACTTCTAGGATACCTATAGAACATCTATTTCTACTTGCTAGTGGACTGCTCCTCGGGGAAGTTGCCTTAAGGATACAAGGAAAATTTGTTGTTGAGGGTAGCGAGACAGCTAAAAATTTTGTTCCAACAGCTGAGATAGAATTTCCCTTTGAAGAGCTCCCCCCGCTACGTAGTAGTTCTCTGACTATTAGAAGCATAGTGGTTGTTGGGGCTGGAGCGCTAGGAACATTTTACGCCATACAGTTAGCCACGATGATAAATCTTGGTCTATTGAGGGTGAAAGAGATAATTTTTGTGGACCCAGACACAATAGAACTAACGAACTTTAATAGACAAGTAATGTATTGGGGGGATACGATCGGCATGCCGAAAGCTGAGGTGATGGCCGAACGTTTCCAGAAGATGGTTTATGGAGAACTCATAGTAAAGGACGAGGAAGCAAGATTTGAGGAAATAGAAGATAGACTAAAGAATGTCTCACTCATAGTTGAGGGTGTGGATACATGGGCTGCCAGGAAGGAAATCGCTAGGTTTGCAGTGAAGCATAGAAGGCCTCTTATCTCCGCTGGGGTTTCATTACTCCATGGCCAAGAAACATTCTATTTGCCTTTCCGAACATACTGTCCATTCCACTCAATGAACCTAGAAGAGAAAGAGGATCCTAAGGTCGATGAAAGCTGCCTAAATATACCGCCCTCCGTAATCTTTACGAACATAACGCTTTCCTCCGCAGCGATACTAACATCTATAGGGGCAAAATATCCTCTAAATGGTGTCCTATACTATAGCTTAGAGGGGTTCTATGAGAAATATAGGAGGTTTCATGTAGAAAAATATCAGGGTTCCTGCGGAGACTGATTCTCCATAAATTAGTATCTTAGCTCTATGCTTCTTGTAATCGGCCCTTTTATACGGAGTATAGGAATAGGCTCCGTTCCTCTGAGTTCTATCTGTGCATAAGGCATATCTTCTAGGGCTCTGATAAGCTCTTTGAAGAATAGCTCCATAGGCATCAATCTCTTATTATGTATCCTCTCCCAGAAAATTCTTAGCAGTTGGTAGGGTATCATCATGACTTCTCTTCCATAATCGTCTTGGAGAAGAGATCTTAGCAGATCGCATGGATAGGCGCTTCCAACAGCGACGCTCTGGAGGTAATCGGGTATGTCATCCTTATTTATGAGGCCTATCGTCCTGTCAAGCATGGTGATAATGACTTCCCTCTCATCCTCTGGCACGATATTTATGATGTTAATAAGACTATCTGG
>JAHKKZ010000167.1 GCA_029856685.1 Candidatus Njordarchaeota archaeon | reverse complement strand
TCCAACTAATAAGTTTATTCTTGGAACTCTCCGCATATAGTCTCTGTAGGCATCACCAAACTTTTCTATATTTCTTTTCTCCTCCTCTATCATCGCTAGATATAGCAGAAGAATCAATAATGCTCCTATGGCGAGACTTATGAAGTGTTGTGCTAGGAGAATCAATGAAGAGATTATTAGTATGTGGCCCAGAAATTCGGGGTGACGGACGAAGGCATACATCCCACTCTCTACAAGGGTCTCTCTGCTAACTCCGTTCTCCGATATACGACCCTTTCTGCGGGACAAAACTGAGGTTAGTAGAATAGCGACTCCAAGTATTAGGACTACCCATCCTATATATAGCAATACTATGAGGCCAGCTGAGTTGTAGAGGTAGATAGAAGATATTATCAGCAGACCGTATAGAGCAACATACACTATATGACCAACTATATGAATAATATTCTCCTTATGAGGCAAATTTCCCACCTCACGTAACCAGAAAGATATGCCTCTGATTCACATCACGATTTTTGAACCAGGTTGCTCCAGATCCCATCCGAGTAATACTCCACAATGCTATTCTCCTCTAGGTGCTACATGAGAATCATAAGAAAGACAAATAAAAAGAGGATAATAATAATACTCTGTTATGGTTCTATTTCTGTTAGTGTTTTGCTCTTGAGTAGGTATTTCTAAATTTAGTTATATTTGGTAAGAAATACCCATCTCCCTTACATATATCACCCTTTCCGTGGGCACCCATCGGCGGAGATACCCCACCTCGGCACCCAGCTTATTGAGGTTTCAGCCTGTAGCCACGGCCACATCCTACAGCGCAGTATTTATCGAGGCGGCGAAATCTTTATCAAAACCACACACCGTACTTCTCGCAGATGAACTCCCTTCGGGATAACTCCCGCCATAGGAGAAGTCACAAATAGTGCAGAGACGAGAGGCGCGGTGAGGATCTATATAGGAGATGGAGTACAAAGTCCTGGTATTGATATGCTTGTTCCAAGAATTCTTGTTGCTTCTGATGGTATAGGGCTCTGTCTATGAGTGTTTAATAATGGGAATAATACTTAAAACTTACTAACTGAAAACAGTCAGATCGAGAAGCCAGAATATAGAGCAATTATGCTTACTTTTCCATAAAACTTCTCATCGAATCTCTCTACGCTTTAGGATGATTTCTGCGATTCATTTGTGTTGTTCTTATGGCTAAGTTTGTTAAATAGCTCTTTCGCATCCCATAACGCAAAAAATAGAGAGTGAGCTTATGTACTTCTGCGAGTATTTTTTAATATCTGACAGTCCTCGAGCCGACATCTCTATTATCTATGAGATCTGACATAATAATTAAATGCGGATATGCTACTAAGATTACTTTATACATCGAGTTTCTATTTAGCCATCTTTAAGTTTTTGTTTAGTTATATCATGATTATATCGGATATTTTAAAAAATTATTTTATCATCCTTTTCCTAGTCTTTTCCCCTAAATAGTAAGTGGTGCTATGGATGACATCCATTATCTATGGTCTAAAGACCACATTTAGAAAACCATCGATATGGTTGGGGACGTTCTTAGGGATTATGCTTGCTGTGGGGCTCATGTTCAGTGTGTTTATGACTGTGGATTATGCTGGCGTTGCAACGATTCGTCGATATACTGATCTTGTACGTGTAGATTTTAGAGCAAATATGTACTTCTTCTTTGAGGGTTCAGAGAATATTTTTAGTTGGATAGCAAGTAACCATGAGGAGTTCATTGAGGGATTAAAATCCATTGACTATATCGAAAAGGTAGAGTTTATCTTCAGAACCTCTTTGCCCAACGGATTCAGCTTAGTTAAGGAAAATAAATCATCATTAAGTATTACTGAAAACATAACGCCGATATTCTTCATAAGACAGAGTCCCGAGTTCGAGGGTGTCTATATTAATGGTAGTCTCGAAGAAGGCATAGGTCTTGGGAGAGAGATTGCCAAGTATCTTGGTGTGGATGTGGGAGACGAAGTAACACTATCTGCTCCTTTTCTCAATAAATCATATAATATCACAATATCAGCAATAGTAAGTTTTGATGGCGAGTTCTTTGAGAATTACTTCTGGGTTGAAACAGATTCCTTTTGGAGCGAGCTTTACCAATCAGTAGGTTTTCTATCAGAGGCACCAAGTCTACCCACATCGACTAATCCAAATTATGGTATAATCGTATTCTTAGATGATTGGGAAAATCTGTTCAGCTTGCTAGAAAATGCCTTTGGTATAGAAGAACTCGATATAATACTGATCAGGGAGGCTGGTAATGCTGAGGCTTTCATCGTTCTTAATGACAGTATCATCGATCCATGGAATCTCGAGAAGACAAAGGCTGAGATAAACAGAGTTTTTAATGAGATGCGTCTTTATCTCCAGCAATACTTCCCATCAGACTATTTCTATATAACGAGCTATATAATGAACGCCGTTTCATACGTCGAGATGCGACTACTCGGTGTTAGAATTAGTTCCCTCTTGATGATGCTCCCAGTACTCATTCTAAGTGTAATTCTTGCACTTATAGCAAACTGGATCCTTGTCAACAAGAGAAGACGGGAATTGGGTCTGCTTAGAATTAGAGGTATGAGCCCTAAGCAGATCTTCATAAGCTTCATTTCTGAGATAATCTTAGTAGGAATCTTAGCAGGTCTTACTGGAATTGGAATTGCATATGGAGCCTCATATCTTATTTCGAAGACCCTAGCAAAAAGCCTTGCTGAGATTGTTGACCCAATAGTTGTGCTGAATGCTGTTGTGGATGACTATGTAGTCCCTGCAATAATTGTTGGTATTGTTCTTGGTTTCATATCGATTTTCTACCCTGCAAGACGGGTTTCAAAACTAGACTTGCTTACCTCAATCTCCGAGTATGTTCCAGAAATAGAGAAGGAGGTCAAAGTTGGAAAAGCCCTATGGGTCTTCATAATAATATCCGTCTACGGCCTATCCGAACTCCTCTTAGGAATGCCTACATTTAGATTCCTTATGACCGAAATCATGAGGGGAAGATATTTCCTAGGTCTCCTACTTATGATATATATGCCAATATACTTCATTGGAGTCATTGGAGGCCCATTTATCCTCGCATATGGATGCGCAAAACTATTAGCAGCGTATTCCGATAGATTCTCTAAGATCTTGGAGATTATCTCGAAGCCATTTAGTGGTGATCTAAGCAGATTTGCTGTGGATCAGTTTGTTAGGAAAAAGGCGAGAGTCTACAAGGTGATCCTGCTTATAACATTGACATTGGTGTTCGGCATATACTTCACAATAAACAGTGCTACTAACCGTGCTAGGATTAAGGTGAATCTAAAGATCAGTATTGGGGCTGATATTAAACTTTCACT
>JAHKKZ010000166.1 GCA_029856685.1 Candidatus Njordarchaeota archaeon | reverse complement strand
GGAAGAGGGTCTAGAGAATTTCTTGAGGATGCTAGCTAGAACTCTCAGAGTGGATCCTAAGGACATTACGCCATGGGAACAATTTATGGAACGTATAAGAAAAGGAGAGATATTAGTAATAGAACCAGCTGGACTAGTGAATTTTCATATCGATATAATCCCTATAACTCCAAACCACGAAAACTACAGGATATTTAGAGAAGCTTTTGACAACAGAATATCTGCGCATTGGAGATGCATACAGATCAATATCCCAACAAGAGAATACTGGATCGCCCTCAAACTCGTCGGATTCAGAGAAAAGGATAAATATCATTTGGTAGAGATGCTCAGACTATACAACATTCTAAGAATAAGAATAGACATCAAAAAGCTGAATAAGATCCTCAGGAAATATCAATATCTGAGAGACAGATGGGAAACAATACTATCAATCGCAAAGAAGGACTACAATCTTTGGCTAACAGAAAAAGGATACATAACACAACTAAAGTAGATATACTCAAAAATCGGAAAAGCTCCGAACAATAAACATCAGCCTAATTCAGTAGAGTTTTGCCAGGCTCTTAGCAATGTTAGTATTTCAGCCCTATCAGAAATACCATCACCATCCGAATCTGGCTTAGTAGGATCAAACCCATAGACCTTCTCAACCCAATCAGCAACACCATCATAATCCCCATCAAAGAGATCAAAAAGACAATAAGCATTATAGTAGCCCCAAGGAGGATTCCAGTAGACAAGGGGCCTAAACTTCGAATGGACCTTATAAACCACAAGCGACCTCTCCGCGTCGGGCTTTATAATCTCAACGTAGCCATCCCCATCAATATCAAAGACGACCATCATACAAAGCAAACCAGGAGACCAAAAATCATCACTAAGACCTTCAAGACCATCATATCTGTAATCAACAGACAAGTTCTTGCCATCAACAAAAACAATGTACTTGTAGGAAACCACAACGAAATCGTAGAAACCATCAAGATTAAAATCAACAATCGACAATGCGCGATGACTTAACCCAAACCACGTGTCCTTAAGACGTTGCTTAAACTCGATAGTCTTTATCACCGAATACGATTTCATATCAACAAAAACCAACGAACCGTACGCGGCATCCGACTTAGAAGACGGAAAATGGGTTACGGGGAAAACACCTTCGAGAATACCATCTCCCTCAATATCAACAAAACCAAAAGCACAACAATCAGAATATGCAGTCCCAGCAGGCTGCTTCACATAGATATACCCTTCAACAGAACCATTAGCAACACTGACAATGTAGATCTCAGAATTATCAGTAAAAAAGACAGCTTCATACTCACCATCCATATCAAAATCCCCTATCCTGACCCAGGTAGGTAGGGGACGGCCCTTCGTAGCCCCCTCAATCGTCGGAATACTAATCCATCGTTCCCAGAAGATTTTTCCGCTCAGATTCATCAAGCCGACGCATCCTTCTTGTGTCAAAGCCAAGAAAATTTCAGAAACACCATTCCCATCAACATCCACAGGGTATATATAGCAAACGTCGCCAAAATCGTGACCACCTATGTACCTCCCAACAAATCTGATTTCCTGAGTGTGAGGATCCACAACATATATGCCAAATGGATTCGTCTTAACAACGAACTCGGGGTTGGGGTCTCCATCAAACTCACCAAACAACAAACTTTCAGTCCTGCCCATCCTAATATTAATCCTAATCAGGGATTCCACCGTCCCATCGGGATCAACAATGACAATCACGTTGCCCCTAGTGCTGAAAGCAATTTCACTCATATTATCCCCATCAAAGTCTCCAAATAGGTAAGTACCATGCAATATAGGACCAAAGGACAAATTCATGAATATGTCCCCCCAAGCCTTATACCCAACGTGCCACTCCTTGCAGAACTTAACTATCTCCCTATAGCCATCCCCATCCAAATCCATAACAAGAGGATAATCAAGCGATGCCGTCCCAAAGTAGCTACCATTACGTCGAAATGTTATACCCCACAAAACAGAGATTCCAGAAATACCCAGTCTATTCTCAGTATTCGATTCATTCTTTAAGTATAATCCAATAAAAATCCCAGAAAGAACAACCAAAATTATTATTAGTCCCAAAAAAATAGAAAAAAGTTTCCTCTTATAATTCATAATGCAACACCATCAGTCTATTTCTGGGCGTGCGCCGCCTCCACCACCGCCACCAGTTGAGGTTGGGTGCAGACTTAGTAAACAGAGATCACCAGGATAATAATCTCTCTGTACAAGCTCGACACCTGCTGCTGAGTTGGGACACGACTTTATGTCTTCGTATATTGTTTCGAGAGGCGGATTTCCTTCGCGATATGCATCAGCAGTTGCGTTTAGGTCGATCTCAGTATCTAAAACATGGACTTTTCCAGTGTATGCCCAGCCGATGAGACTATCAAAGACGCTTTGAAGTCTGTCTTTGCTAATGTCATTAAAAAATTCATAGCTTTTGCAAGAGATAAACCAAATGAAATCTACTGCCGGTCCTAGAATACTGATTGTATAGAATAGGGAGTCACTATCTAATACCACATCGTTGGTAATTATCGGATATAATATGTAGTATGTTTTTATGGAGAAAAAATATTTGCCATCTTCGATCCCGCCATGACCTGCTAGAATGAGAATTATTCTGTCATCGGCATCTGTTTCTCTATCTAGGGACTCAAAGAACTCCTTGAAACTATTTTCCGGATCTTGTGGATCGACCGTGGCGATCCTAGAAACGAAATCATCCCACCCATATTCTTCATAACGATCCGATAAAGTTTCGCTTAGGACATATATTTCATTTTCTACTCTGCCTACTTTACCAGTTTCGTCGTATGCTAGTATCGCTGCGAGAACGAGTTTTTTGTAGCCATCACCTGCTTCTTCTGTGTAGGGATCTTCCATCGTTATTTTTGTCACGGTTATTTCGCCTTCAATTGATGGTGATGATAGAGTCATAATACTCTTTGGCTGATTAACAAATCCCACCAATATGGCGATGGAGAGAGAGAAATATTATCACATATGATTTTATCATTTCTAGCTCCCCTTGATGAGAGCTTACTATTATTAGTCTAGGAAATCTGATTTTTAATATTATGCATATATCTAGTCGACAGTGATTTCTGCTATGCGTATTTCATATATTCTTTTATGTTCGTTTAGGGTTGTTGTTCCAGATTTATATGTTTTTTATAAAAATTCTTAGGTCTTCTTTTTTCTTCTAATTATAATATATGTTGCGAAGGTTGCTGATATTGCTAGGAGGCTTAGTATCAGTATCGGTATCGGCTCTGTTTGTTCTTTTCCCTTCTTTTCGTATAGCCTAAGAATATCTAGTAGTGCTATTCCTGCGACTTTTATCTGTGTTTCTAATCTTTGGGGATTT
>JAHKKZ010000165.1 GCA_029856685.1 Candidatus Njordarchaeota archaeon | reverse complement strand
TAGATGGTGAAGAAAAGACATGGGGAACAGACCCAACGAATCGTGATACTGATGGAGATAGGCTCTCGGATTCTGAGGAGGTTAGGAAGTATGGTACTAATCCTCTGAGTGCTGATAGTGATGGTGATGGAGTAAATGACTATACTGAGGTTATAATGCATACAAATCCGCTGTCAAGCGACACTGATGGGGATGGTATACCAGATAGGTTTGATCCTCTACCAACCACAAACAATCTGCACATAATCATAGCCGCCGTGGTGGTGCTGATCTTCGTGGAGATGTACCACTTCGGATATTTCAGAAATTGGAGACGAGATATCCTAGCTGTGGGATTAGCTGATTCTGGAGGAACACTGATGCTGTTTATCCCCGAGGAGTTCGCAGAGCGTATAAGAGACCCCGGTCTCGCAGCCAGCGGTCTAATGGCGATTTTGGAGATAAGAAATGAGATCTCAGGTGCGGAACAAAGATCCATCTTCCTCTCAGGCAAACCAACGATATTCGTAGACAAGGGTCGCTATGGATACCTATATGTGTTTTTAAGGAGAGGCTATAGGCGTATATATAGGAAAATAGTAGGTCTCCACAACAAGATCGAGGAAAGGTTCGGAGAAATATTAGAATCATGGTCAGGGCTTATAGACGAACTAGAACCCATCAGAGAATTTATAATAGAGAAGACAGGTTTGGGAACCTAATTTATTGGCTTTTCCAATAGTAATTTTTATGAAAATTTGTATTGTTGTTATATTTATAAAATTTTGTCGGTGCCGAGCATGATTACGGCATCTGGGAGACATGCAACATTATTTTTTGTCATGTTTGTGTTGCTAGGTATCATACCAATGTATCATTCAGTTAAAGCGGATGAAAATATATCGCCTAGAATTGCAGTAGAATGGACGGCTATGTGGGGAGAAGGCTGGACAATTGGTAGAGCTCTTGGTGTATATGGGGATTATATCTATATCGCTGGTGATAACTATAATTCTGACTATAACATAACCACATTTTTTATAGCAAAGTATGATAAGAATGGAAAAATGATTTGGGTCAAAAAATGGATGAATGATACCAAACATTATCACTATGTGGAGGATCTTGCTATAGACGAGGATGGAAACATATATGTATGTGGCCAGCTAATGCGTAAGAATTATTATACAGGGCCAACCTTTATAGTCAAGTATGATTCCGATGGCAATAGAATCTGGACAAAGATATTTTCTTGGTGTTCTTCTCCCCACGAGATGGTAATTCATGGGGGACACATATATATTGCTGGGGTGTTAAGTCTTCAGTTTGAAAATGAAGAACTACTATTGTTAAAATATGACCTAAATGGGAATCAAGTATGGAATATTACATGGGGAAAACCACTAAATCATGAGGATGCATATGGCGTTATTGTTGGGCCAGATGGCTACTTATATGTGTCTGGCGTAGCATTCAATAAGACAAAGAGTAGGTATGACATTTTAGTGATGAAATGGTCTTTGAATGGAACCCTTATATGGAATAGGACTTGGAACGAAATTGTGTATGAGTGGATTGAGTCCCCAAAGATAAAGTATTATGGTGGCTACTTATATGTTGTTGGGTCTGCACAACGCGAGGGAGAAATGACAGATGTTTTTTTGACTAAGTGGACAACGGATGGGAAATTGCTGTGGCATAAGTCGTGGGGTGGGGAGGATAGGGATAGAATTGAGGATGCAAGTATTAGTGAAAGTGGTAAAATATATGTAACGGGAGTTACTGAAAGTTTTGGGGCTGAGGGACAAGATATATTGGTTGCTGTATTTGATGAAAATGGTGAATTTCTATATAAGACTTTATGGGGGGACAAATATGGAGATGCTGCAAGAAAAATCGCGGTTATAAGCGATGAAGAGGTCTATATTGGAGGCACTAATTTTACAAGCGACAAAGCTTATTCTCTCATAATAAAATTTGCTAAGGATTCTGATGGTGATGGAATACCTGATGTTGCCGAGGAAGAATATGGGACGGATCCTCAGAATCCAGATTCTGATGGTGACGGACTTTTGGATGGATACGAGATTGAGAGTGGACTCAATCCGCTTGATCCAGATTCTGATGGTGATGGATGGTTAGATGGAAAAGATCTGGCACCAAATTCTCCATATATGCCGAATATGCTTATACTAGCTATTCCCATAATTGTAGTTATATTCATATTCGCTAAAAAAATCCTAAGATGATATTTTTTATTTCTAAGACATCCTTTATATATAATTTATACCCTTCTTTTGTATAGATGCTCAGCTGAGGTAATTATGGTGGATATACTCTTCATTATAAGCCTACTAATATTCGCATATAGCGCATTCTGGCTAGTAGTTTTTCTGGTTATAAAGAGGCGCACCAAGAAGCC
Organism: Candidatus Njordarchaeota archaeon; assembly: GCA_029856685.1. GTDB lineage: Archaea > Asgardarchaeota > Njordarchaeia > Njordarchaeales > Panguiarchaeaceae > Panguiarchaeum. The sequence continues at coordinate 1,006 of JAHKKZ010000165.1, read as the reverse complement.
AATCGCGACCTTTGATCTCAGAAAAACGGAGCGGTCAACTGCTGAGTTTGAAGCCGCGGTCGGCCCCGCTGAAATTGGAACTATAGGCGTAGGGCTAATAGCGCCACCTAAGGCTGCTCTGGAGGCAGAAAGGAGACTCATGATCAATGAGATCACTGAGAGAATGTTCAAGGTTGACGTTGTGGAGAGCTATCCTAAATCTATCCGATGCGGACATGATGCCGCTATAGAACTTGACTTCATACCCTCCGGTTTAGGGGAAGAAGTAGAAGTGAAGCATACCGAGGAGAGGAAAGTTGCTATAAACCAAATCGTCTTTACTTCTGATAGGGACAAAGTGGATATGAAAATCAAATTGGTATCGAATTTCTTTAAGATAACACCGGAGGAGCAGACAATAGAGCTGAGGAAGGATATGCAATTCAAAAGACATTTAGAATACACAATACATGCTAAATGTTATGAGCTCTCATTGAAAGGTCTTGCCCTCGCACTTAAGTTCTTTGTATATCCCTGGGGTGCGATAAGAACCGTAAATATTATGGGGCTTGTCGACGGAATCACGGTTTTCAGTGATACTATGGATATACGTGTCTTTCCAGACATAGTGTTTATGGCTATATTTATAATATCTCTGATAGCTATGCTGATAAATCCGCAGTCTCCAATCAGTATAAGTATCTCTCTGTGACCCAGCTGGCCCATCCTTTTTTGCATATTTTTTGATTCTTGTGGAAAAATCTAAGATCTAATGCACTCTTTTTCTTGATGAGTCTCATCGGATGGTTGTGTTCATACAGTAATCTTTGGTATCTCGTCTTTGGCCACAATTGTTTAGGTTTTTCATCTTATCTGCAGGCGCGATTTGGGTTTCTGTGGTGTATGAAAAAAGATTCGGTATTTTACTGGGATTTTTTAAGATAATTCTATGGGATATCTAGGTGGCTTCTATGGGTAAGAAAGCTTTGACTTGTGTTAAACACTTGGGTTGGGATAGTGAACTGTT
>JAHKKZ010000164.1 GCA_029856685.1 Candidatus Njordarchaeota archaeon | reverse complement strand
TGGTACTCCCGTCCGCACCTGGAACACTACTGGTAGCTTTGTTTTTCCATGGGACACGCTGGGCTGGGGTGACGGTATCTACAATGTTACTCTTGTTGCTTATGATCTCGCCGGGAACAGGAACGCTTCTACTGTTTTGGTTGTTGTTGATAATACTAAGCCTGTGGTCTCGGTTGGTGGTGTTGTGGATGGTGAGGTTCTGGGCGGTACGAGGATTATCCGTGTTTATTGGTCTGATGCTAACCCAGATGTCTGCTACCTATACATTAACAGTACGCTGGTGAATAGCTCCGCTGCTGATCTCATCTATGTCTGGGATACCGCGGATGCCGCGAGGTGGGGTGATGGTGTTTACAACATTACTGCTGTTGCTTGGGATAGGGCTGGGAATCGCAGGAGTGTTACTGTCTGGGTCACCGTGGATAATACTGCTCCCTTGGTATCGGGAGTTTTGATTGATGGTTTCAATGCTACTTCTCTTCTGTGGGATGGGGATACGTACTATGTCGTCGTTCCCTTAGGTTCCGTATTTCCTCTGGGGCTTTGGGTTTCTGATAATCACTTCGCTCCTAATATGTCCCACATCCTCATTGGCTCCTCGGTGCTCAGAAACCTTAGTTCTTTGGTGTTTTCGTCTGATAGAACTACGTTTCTCTTTGAGGCAACATCCGTGGGCTATACCTTAATAGTAGTGTGTCTGGTGGATGTTGTTGGAAATATTCTTAACGAAACGCTGAACTTTGTGTTCTATGTCTTCGAACCAGAGTACGATGTTTCTTTTTCCCTCCGGGACGCGTGGGGATGCGGATGGAACAATACCTATGGGTACTACAACGCTACATCCCAAACGCTGAGCATAACTGTCTCTTGGGGTGGTGAGGGGTTCTATCCCCTGTGGGGAGTATGTGTATATGTGAATGATACGGAGACCACATGCTTTGGAGCGATGAATGGTGGGATGCTGGGCTTCGGGAATAGCATGGTGGTTTTAGAGGGGGACTGGTATGAGTATTATAGGTCTGCAGACACATTGTCGCGGACATATGATCTGTCCTCACTTAACATCTCTCTGGCTGGGAGGTACTTGCTGTATGTACGTGTATGCTATGTGGCCAATAGCTATGCTGTGTCTCGCTCTGTGCGGCTTATCTATGATTCTTCGCCCCCCAGCGTGGGCTATGGCTTTGGTGGGATATTCTCCTCCGATGATTCTCTTGTTATTGTCTCTGTGAATAGTACATATCTCTATCTTTGGGGTTCTGATGATGTCCCCTATGACTACTACCGCCTGGGAGTGTATGCTTTCTGGGGATCCTCTATATATACCCTCTTTGATGGTCTTGTTGCGGATCTCAACGTTACCATTCTTCTCGATTTCTCCCAACACCCAGACTTCTGGAACAAAAACATCTCCCTCATAATCGAGGTTATGGATCCTTGCGGGAACACATATGTTGCGGAGGAAACAATATTTGTGGACGCAGAGCCCCCAACAATAAGCATTGGTGGAATCCAAAATAACACCGTGACGAATTCGAGGAACATAAATATAAGCTGGTGTGCGGAGGATCCCTACCTAGACAACGTAACCCTTATCGTTGAGGGCGCCGCAATAAGCATAACGACAGCGAACATGAGCGGAACACTGCTACTCAGAAACCTGGAGGACGGAATATACATTGTGATTATTATCGCGGGAGACATCATAGGAAACATAGCGGAGCTACACATAGTGTTCGAGGTAGACACAACACCGCCCGCCGCCATGTTCCTCGAGCCCTACGACAACACCACCTGGATATCCATTAGCTGCTCCCTCAATATAAGTTTCTATGTATACGATAGGAATCTGAGGGGTGTTTCCCTCTCGGTTAACGGCTCCGAACTCTACAGGTATGAGGGTCTCAACGATACTGTTAGGTACTCCGAGCTCAAGGAGTTCAGGTCTGATGGGACATATCTACTTACTCTTCGTGCTTGGGATGTTGCTGGTAATCGTTTGGAGATCACATACATTGTTTATGTGGACTCCGCCGCTCCCCAGATAACAGTTTTCTCTCCACTACCAAGCGCTACTTATGGGGCTAACGTAACCATAAATATTAGTGTTTCTGATCAGTGGTTGGGCGAGATACATGTCTTCCTTGATGGTGATGAGCTGGAAAATCTTATCATGAATGTTACTCTTGGGACGGGTATCCACACATTGTATGTTTATGCTGTGGATCTTAGTGGTAATGTCGCTGAGGATGTGGTTATGTTCTGTGTGGATGCTGATCCACCAGAACCAGTATTATTCCTCGATAATGCTACCAACGATACTATCCTCGGCTGGGTTCCAGAGAACCTGACAATAGAGATTAATGAGAGCTGCCATCTTAGAGTATACGTCGATGGGGAGCTGATCTACGAGGAGAACATATCCGAGCCGAGAAACATAACAATTTCCATGGTACTCATAAATATTACCTTAGGTGAGGGAGAGCACGAAATAATAGTGGATGTTACCGACCCGTACGGAAACCACGCGTCGTGGATATACTACATTATTGTGGATAGAACACCACCAAAACTCGTTGTGAGCGGGCTGAGCCGCGAGGCTGGGCCAAACATAACGGTGAGCATCACGGTTTATGAGGAGTACTTGGAGAACATAACAGTGTACGTGGACAACCAGACATACGCTGTACTCACCGGGAACGAAACACTCGAGCTAATCCTCACCGAAGGAACACACACATTGAGATTCGTAGCATACGACCTTGCAGGGAACAGGGCCGAGAAGAAATACACTATGAGTGTGATGATAAGCGGGGAGAAAGAGAAGGAAGAGGAAATATCCGCAGGAAACCCAGATCCGTACCCAGAGGAGCCCAAAACAGAAACACTACCCACCAAGAAGAAAGAACAGAAAATATTTGTGCCTAGAGATCCACTAGCGTGGTTAAGCGTAGCACTAATAACAATATCATTCATCTCAACAGGAGCAGCGATGATCGTGAGGGGGAAGAGCAAGAAGATAGCAGGACTACTACTCGCACTTGGCATAGGATGCGGAATACACATGTTTATGACGTGGAGCGTAACAAGCGGAGAAAATAGAAACGAGAAGGGCTTGGCGGAGGCGATAAGGAAGAACGGCACAATCACAGTCTTTAACTCAGAGGGAGAGATAGTTAAAGTTGGGAGCGCTCCAGGGATCTTAAGCAACCTCTCGCTGGGAGGAGATAAGGAGTATTCCTCAGATCCATCACTTCTGCATCCTCTATCTTGGAGGGCTAAGTATCGCTTGGATAGGAGTGATTTTGTTGTTTGGAGCCCAGGAGTTAGGATCTCGAACGATAGCTCCGCTAAATACATAATGGATATATTGTATCAGTTCGCATCCACAACGTTTGAGTATTCAACATT
>JAHKKZ010000163.1 GCA_029856685.1 Candidatus Njordarchaeota archaeon | reverse complement strand
CTAAGTGTCTCATATATGTATCCTCCGAGAGGAGAGATTCCAGCATCAAGATTGAAGAGAGCTTGAACTGTTCCAAACACCTTACCTCTCATTCTTGTGAGTACGAGATCTGCTTGGAGAGCCCTATACACAGGAGAACTCATGTTGAATGAGACTGAACGCACAGTATATATTACCAAGAGATCGTTTAAACTTTTGGCGAAGGGTATAAGGAATGTCGCGAGCCTTGTGTCTAACTGCCCAACAACAATTTTCTTTCTACCCATTCTATCTGAGAGATATTCCGAGGGATAATTTGCCATCCAACCCAACACACCAACAACCGTAGAGAGAATACCTAAAGCAACTAGGTCGCTTGTTATATATTGAACAACAAATATGCTTGCTATAGCCACAATAAACCCAACGGCTACTCCATCGGCCAGTCCCATTTGATATATCACCTTTATCGACCTGCTTATCGGTTCCGGCGACCTAATTGTAGGATTATTATTTCTACGTGAAAATTTTAGAGATTTCATTCCTCGAGATGCAGTAATAGTTTCTTTGGCAAAAAGACATAGAAACAAAGATATTGATGAAAGCGCGGCTAGGAAGAAAAATGGGGTTATCAAACTCGCATATAGAGGCGGATGAAAAAGCTCTATCACCAGCTTATACACGTAGCCACCGAGAGCAGGCCCTATGAAGAAAACAGCGTTAGTCATAGACATATACCATCCCATATACCTACCTCGCTCCTCTGGCGGCACCGAGTCCATTATCATAGCTTCAGCTACAGGCCATGTCGTAGCAGAGAACACTTCTTGAAGACCCCTAGTCAGCAGGATATGCATCCATGACCTCGACAATATGTGTAGAATAGCTGTTAGAATATAACCAGCGGATCCAGCAACTACCAATTTTTTCCTTCCAATCCGATCGCTTAGATTACCAAAAATACCTAGCAAATGTCGCCCTTGTAAGCATAAATGCGGAGGCAATGAAGGAGAATTCAAATGCTATTCCAGAGGCCTCTGGAATCTTCCCAAGAGTTTCAGGATAATAATTAAGTTTCCCCTCAAAATACAACAGAAGGAAAGGCAACAGAGGAAATATCATGCCGAAACCAACACTTATCGCGAAACTAACAATACTAAGTATTATAACATTCCTCATTATTTTCCGTTTGCTCATTATACCCCCTACTAGTCAGAAAACTATTACACATATTTATGATACCAATATAGACCACAAAGACTTTCTCCAACCACATTTACAGAAAGAACCTTTGCTAATCAGCTAACATATCTGCTGATTCCTCTTTCGCCTAACTCACTAAACAAAAAATAAGGTGGAAAAATAGATAATTTGCTAAGACGACTTTGCAACATTCCTTTTAATGAAGCCCAATAAGCGTCTTCTGAAAAACAAAGCCCCAATAACTATGCCACCAAGCGGAACAGATACTAGAAGATAATACCAAACATCGCAGCTCTCAGAACTACAACTACAATTCAGACTCCAAAGACTCGGCGTATATGGCGCCTTACCGGGGTCAGAGCCTTGGTATACCTCCAAACCATCCAGAATGCCATCATCGTCGGTGTCTGGGTCTAAGGGATCTGAGCCTAAGCAGACCTCCGAGTAATCCGAGAGGAAATCACCATCGCGATCGGCAAAGAACTGATTGTTCTGTCTCATAAAGAGCATATCGCCGCTCCCACCCTGCCAATACACGCGGAATCCGCTACCAGCGACATCTAAGGCATAGAGATCACCATAGACATTTCCAACAATAATCTCTAAATCTCGGTCACAGTCCAAGTCTGCCAAAACTGCGGTGTGAATACTCGTATTGATGTAGTATCGGAACAGTAATGAGCCGTCCATACCATTTAATGCGTAGAGATACCCTCCATAGTAGTCTACAAAGATGACATCCAAGCGGTTATCACCATTTATATCTCCAAGCGCTGGGAAGGTACTAGAGGCATCAACAAACTCATTGAACCTCCAAACCAATGAGCCATTAGCCCCACTTAGACAGTAGACAGTCGCAATATAAATATCATCCACAATAAATGAGGCTCCAAAAACAATCTCAACAACTCCATCACCATTCAGATCCTCAACAGCCATCGAGAAATCTGGGCCTAGGGCCGCACCAAACCGCCAAAGCAGAGAACCATTAACACCTCTCAGAGCAAGTATACTTGAGTTTTCTTTGTCCCCAAAAGTGCCAGCGACGACATCAAGGCCACCATCACCGTCCAGATCCGCCAAAGCAACACTCCCCCCAACCCAGCGTCTCCCCGTATTAAAACGCCACAGCAGAGAGCCGTCCTCCCCGTTTAGGGCGTATATGCGACCATTAAAACCGCCGAAAACCACCTCCAATTTGCCATCATTATCTATGTCTCCCAAGGCGATAGAGGCTCCAATCCATGTATTAAAATATTTTTCCCACAGCAAGGAGCCATCCTCCCCATTGAAAGCACAGACATAACCCCCCAAACCACCAAAAACAACTTCCAGTTTGCCATCACCATCTAAGTCCCCCAAAGATGGTGTGAATGGTCCCCATCCGGTAAAGAAAGACCATAAAACCGAAGCGTCCCTGCCATTCAGAGCGTAGACACTATCTCCTGTAGCAACGATAATTTCTGGTTTTCCGTCACAGCCTACATCACCGATGGTTGGTCTTTTCCATATCTCAATTTTGCGTCTCCATAGGATTCTTCCATTTTCTCCATTTAGGGCGTAGAGATAATTTCTGGTGCTTCCAAAGATGACTTCTGGTTTATTGTCGCCATCTATGTCCCAAACCGCATACCCCGAGATTATGTCTTCTGCTTTGAATTTCCATAGTACCGATACTGATAGTGGTTCATCCTGCTTGCTTACCTTTTGGTTGGAGACTATTGCGGATCTGAATGAGAAAACAATTATCGTTGCGATAAGTATGATTAAGTATAGATTTCTCCTCGGCATTCTTAGTCACCTAGTGAGTCGATCTCATAGCGTATCTCACCACCCTCTCCCTTACTCCCAGCATCAACTTCATATGGGCAAAATTGTTCGATGGATAATCATCGGTTTCTATTGGAAACATATTATGGTTTCTATTACATAACCAAAAAGCGTGGTTAAATGTGTCCTCCATATGCACTAACCCTCCTTCTATAATATCCTTAGACCTCCTGCTGTGTAGTTGCGGAGCGGAGGATGCATGCATTAGGAGGATTAGTGGCCAGAAGAAGAGAATTACAAAAAACGGGGGTACATATCTCTCACCAAAAAAGAGTTTACTATAGGAGAATATCATAGGGGAGGATTTTTATTTTAAAGCTATCTTAAATGGGGCATTCGAAAAGAAAGATATCTAAATGTATAGTTGAGGTAAATACAGTACTCTGTTAGCTGAAGTACACATT
>JAHKKZ010000162.1 GCA_029856685.1 Candidatus Njordarchaeota archaeon | reverse complement strand
GTGGTGTTGCTAAGGATTATCTCGATCTCTATGCCGCGTCTGCTACTGTCTGGGTTCGTCTTTACGTTCTGGAGCCTTGGGAGGCGCTGGAAGCATTGAATCTATGCTTTTCGACTACCAACCGAAAAAGTTATAAGAGCGAAAAAGTAATATGAAATAGGATTTAATAATACAAATCCGATTTTTGTCTTCTTTTAAAGTAATACACAGCAACAAAGGCAAAAGGAGCTAGGCCGACACCCATGAATATCAGTATGTAGCTCCAAGCAACTCGTTGTGATGTCACGGTTGTGGTTACAGAAAGAGAATGCGTATCCTTGAAGTGGTAACTATGGGTTTCACCATCAAAATCTTTAAATACTGCGGTCATTTCAACTTCTAGATAGAACTCTTTATAATTTTTGACCTCTGGTATAGTTATACTTGCACTCCAAACGCTTATATACTTATCAGATTCAAGGGTTGAATATTCGAGACCCATAGGGATGGAGAGTGGTCCCTTAGAAATATTATTCACTTTGTATGAGTATATTAATTCGCATTCAGTAATGTTTGATTCGCTCGTGATGTTTACCCATACAGTTAGAAGGCCTTGACTTACTTTGAAATGTGTCTTGGTTGCCACAAAATATATTTTGCCATTTAGATGGACCCCCTTGGCTCTAAACTTCGTTTGAGTTGTTTCTTGAGTTTCGTTAATAGATAATCTTAGATAATAACCTCTTACCACAAATATAATGTCTTTTTTCAGCGAGTTTATGTTTAATCTTGGAGCCGTAAATTCCATAGTTACATTCTCATCCATGGCTATCATGGCTGTTTTGTTGTCTAGTAGTAGGTATTTCAAGACTTTGTTACCATTAGAATGATATGCATTGATTAACATTGACGGCACGATTTTCATATCTAACCAACGCTCTATTTCTTTCCTTATGGGCGTTGATTCTATAGCTATGTACCCAAGTGCATGTGGTCTTGTAAATAATATTCTGATTGTAATATTAATTCTTCTCTCGGAGTCCATAGTATGTAGGAGCTTATTGAGATAGGCTATGGTTATTCCCTTATTACGGAATACATTCCTTGTTTTATTAACTTTTATAGTATAGTTAGTAAGGTCTATAGCATATAGATAAGGATGGTTTCTAGGAACGATTTCAGTAATATTTACCCACTCATTTTGTTCCTTATCCCACATTTGTATGATAAGAGTTCTTTTTTCTATGTAATCACCAATGACCCATTGTGGTTGAAATTCATATACTTTCTCCGTTAAGATTAATAGGTCAATACCTCTTAGTGAATTTTCATCTCTAGGTACCAAGTAAACTATATTGACATAAGATCCATATTTTTCATTAATGAAATTGACTACATCTGATAGTATTGTTAGATTACCACTTACTCCTATGTTGATTTTAGGCGTCTCTTCAGTAAGGCTCATGTAGACCTTTTTTTGAGATATAGCGTTAACATTTACTAGCTCAACTGAGTGAGAGGCTGGTTGCATAACTATTAGGAGGACAAGTATCAGTAATAAAGAAGCTCCTCTTGACATAATCAGCTCCTCTTTTATTATTTTCTAATTTATAACAACATAATAATTGTATCCTTTAAAAAACTACATGTCAGTTTTTAAGTACCGTTTTTTAGTTACTTCTTGACGACACTGACCAGTCAATAGAACAGCCTATAATGCCACAGAGAAAAGCCCAAAACCAATAAAACGAATAGTAATAAGGCCGAAAATAAAGAAATATCCAGTCTGCCAGACAACACTAGACAAAAGAAGACACAAAGACCGCATAGTCTGGACATTCGAAGGGCCGATCTAGGAGAGGACAATATTTTTAAGGTGCCCAAACCCATACTGCGAAATGCACAACGTGGAGATAAGGCCAGCTAAGACTCTAGCGTGCCAAGGCTAGTCTACAGCAAAGAGGTGATAGTGAAGATAGTCATTCTACGCGAGTACGACAAAAAATCATTCAGAGAAATAGCGAGAGAACTCGCCAGGAGAGGCATAGAGATAAGCCACAAGACTGTCAGAAAAATCTACGAACAATACCTCATCCTAGCCACCGACAAAATCGAAGAAGACACCCTCAAGAAAATCAGAGAAGTCGGATGCGCCATCATAGCGATCGATGGCGTCCAGCCAGAGAAAGGAAAAGCATCACTTTAGATTGTGACTGAACTCCAAGTGGAAAGGCCAATTCATGCACAAATACTAGAAAACCAGACAATTGATACCATTGCTGACATGCTAAGAAAGGTAAAGAAGAAGCTTGGGGTCCCGATAATTGCAGTGGTAAGCGACGGCCAGCAGTCGATCATAAAGGCCGTAGAGAAAGTTCTACCAGAAGCCAAACATCAATTCTGTCACTTCCATTACATAAGGAACATCTCCCAGAAAGCATGCGACGCCGACAGAAACCTCGCAAAGAAAATTCGGGCAAGAATTAGAGCGATGCACCACTACCGAAAGTCTCGAAACAAGCGCCTTAAACCATCCAAATTGCTGACAAGAGTCGGTAAGCTCATCCATGCGATTCTGGCAACCAGAACCCGATATCCATCACGATTCGCAGAAATCGAAATCTATGAGAAGCTTCGCCATCTTATAGACTGTCTCAGAAACATCAAAGACAGTGATGTTCAAAAGCTTATGGTGAGAATCTTAAATGTACTGAGCGAGCTTAAGAGGCAATATAATGCCGTATCAGAAAGTGTCCAGATAATCCGCTCCATTTGTGAAATCCTAGACAATCCAGAGGGCCTCAAGGGCAGAGATGTCCAAAGACGACTCCTCGCCTATATCAAATCCGTGAAACCAAAGACATCCCTGGCAAAGAAGTCCTAAAAGACATCAACATGTACACCAAACGCTGAATCAAAAATATATTCTATACGTATGACGATCCCCGCATACCTCAGACAAACAACGCCATGGAAGCCCTCATTGGGCGCTTTAAGAGAGACATTCGCCGTGCTACTGGGTAGCGTCACAGTAACGACTTTTGTGTTCGTTGGGGGAAGTTCTTAGTGTTTGTCATGCATCTTCGCCCAGAGGCTATACCTGGTCTGCTAGAGTGTTTAGCTTGGGATTCTATCTCGGAGCGTTATAGACGATTTTGCGCTTACTTGGACTCTATTGGATTGTCGGCATATGGTCGAGCGAAGTTAAGAAACTGCGATTATAGTCAGTACATAGAAATTGACATGTAGTTTTTTGGATGTGGTTTGTTGTGGCTTTTCATTGTTTGTCATCAGATTTATCCGAATGTTGGAAAAATTGAAAACAGCCCGCTTAGCCATGCTCCAGACATGTTTAGATTACTATCAACATATATCTCATATATGTATGGTGATTTGTCCTCGGCTTTCCAAGATAGTACTACTTCTTCTCCAATGGCCACATTAACAATATTTGGTGGC
>JAHKKZ010000161.1 GCA_029856685.1 Candidatus Njordarchaeota archaeon | reverse complement strand
ACATTCGTCGGAAACTTGACATATACCAACGACCCACAAAAAACAATAGTATCAACCATACAAAATATAACACTAGAAGGCAACATAACACCCAGAAAAATCATAAGCCTAAACCTAAACAACAAACCACACATACTAACACTCCTCAGCAACGGAACACTCCTCATAATGGGTATTCAGAACAGTGAGATCTCAATACAAAAGCTGGCAGACATAACAAACACAACAAAATATTTACTCCTAGGAGACATCGACGGAGACGGAAACAGCGAACTGATATTTGCCACAAACGAATCAATCGGCACACTCGACATAGATACTCTACTCAGCGCAATAGTAGAAGGATCATGGCAAACAATCTACGGATCGGCAAGAAACACAAATAGACTAGTAATAAGAGAAGATTCCGATATGGACGGATACCCTAACATAAGAGATCCATATCCGTACGACTCCGACAGAGACGACGACGTGGCGAACGACTATACAGAGTTCATACTGAACCTTAACGTAGCGGACAACGACACCGACGATGACCTCATAGGGGACGGATTCGAACTCATATACGGATTTGACCCAAAGAATAACGACACAAACAATAATGGCGAACTAGACGGCTTAGAAGATAGCGATGGTGACTACCTAACGGACAGCAAGGAGTGGATATACAGAACAGACCCAAAGAGCAACGACACGGACAAAGACGGAATATCAGATTTCGATGAGGTGAATGGAACATTAGGATTCAAAACATCACCCATAGCCGACGATACCGATCTCGATGGACTCCCTGACAAATGGGAAATAGACAATGATTTTGATCCACTAAACGCTAGTGATTCCCTACTTGATGGGGATGATGATGGTCTCACATTATTTGGGGAATACATAAGCAAAACAAACTACACGAACCCAGACACCGACGACGACTTAATGTACGATGGCTACGAAGTATACTACAGCCTAAATGCAACAGATCCCGCAGACGCCACAGAAGACAACGATAATGATGGTCTAATAAATATCCGCGAATACAAACTAGGAACAGATCCAACAAACAATGATACTGATAACGATTCTATGCCGGATGGCTGGGAATGGACGTACAGCCTAAATCCCCTTGACCCATTTGACAATGAAACAGACATAGATAATGACGGTCTAATAAATGTATATGAATATGGAAATGAAACAAACCCAAGAAAATTTGATACTGACGAAGACTCTATGCCAGACGGTTGGGAAGTACAATACGAATTCGACCCTCTAAACCCAGCTGATGCGTACAGAGACACCGACTTCGACTATCTAATAAATAAAGACGAATACTCCAAAGGCACGGATCCGTTGAATCCTGACACGGATGGTGATGGCCTACCAGATGGCCTTGAAGTCTCCCTAGGCACGGATCCGTTGAATCCTGACACGGATGGTGATGGCCTACCAGATGGCCTTGAAGTCTCCCTAGGCACAGACCCAAAGGACCCAGACACTGACAACGATGGGATAACAGACAAAGAGGAAATAGAACAAGGAACGAACCCATTATCCCCTCAACAAGAACCCCTCCTGGAATACCTATTACTAATAGCAACACTAGGAATAGTAGTCCTAATAAGCCTATTCTTCACAGGAATCAAAATAAGAGTAAAAACAAAATAGATTGTCATTTAGATTCCTGAGATTTTGTCAATTTTTGACATTGCAGACAAAGCATACAGAAAAAGGAAGCGAAAGCTTTTATAAAGATAAACAATAGTACCGTTTTATACCATCGCTACGCTGCAGATAGAAACCTGCTCCCCTGCCTCAATGATAGAGACGGGGTCTGGATGACAGCAGAGGAACTCTCCTCCCTCCTAAGGTAGGTCTCCCTGTGAGGGCACGACTGCCCCAATAAGGCACTGATCCCCATAGGTGGAATGCTAGGGAGGCCTCAAGTCCATATTGTTGGAAATGTTTAGTCTATTTATAACTTAGGACTCGGACAACCACAAAACTAAAAAACTAAAGCTAGAAACCTAATATAAGCAAAAGAAGATCCACCAAAAATCCATCGGACGATGGCATCAACTTCCAATTCTTTCTTCGTAATCCTCTCCGAGAAATCCCTAATGTTTCCTAATAATCAGAGTTTTATTACAGACCATGCACATCCATTTGGCTTGGCCTCATAGATGTTCGCTAAATCGCTGAACAACTAGAACTAGGATACATCATCCAACGCTTGAATTCAATATTATGGTGTGAAATTAGAGGTGAATATGCGACAACATTATTTTGATTCCGCCTTAGGTTTCTTCGAACCTTTAATAATAGTTGTCCCTGGCTTTAAAATGCGCAGAACTTTCTCAGCCCCCTCATCTCTCAGCCTAACCTTGAAAACAAATTCGCAATAAGGATCGCCTGCAGCCCTACATTTTATCTCATCAACAGTGAGTTCCTCAGCATCCCACTCTTCCATCCTCATCTGTTCTATCCATTCAAAAATACCTGCAACCCAAGAATCGATCTTAATCTCTCTCGAAGGAGATTGTAGGCCTTTGGAAGTGGGATTATTGTATATCCTCATGTGCAATTCGACATATTTACCATCATCGGAAACTTCATACCAGATATCATCAAATTCTTTTCCTGTAAAGAATTTGAAGCCTAAATTGAAATCTTTGCCCCAGTCAGCAATAGTTAAGCTGGCTTTTCCAATTTCGAGGTAATGCCTGTAAATCCATTCCCCCATGAGCCTACCTAGATCCTTTAGGTATTGGGCTATCTCTTTTGGTGTTCGCCCCGAACTTAGTTGGAGGGCAATAATGCCCGCAACCATGGCCCTTAAAGCCACTACATTTATTTTTTCTGCAACAAATCTCCAAGCAATCCATCCCTTAACCCCCATAATGGACACCTACCCAACAAGTCTATAGACTATTTTCCACCTAACATAACCTTTTTTACCAAGCTTTGCCAACCTCTTGTAAACTTCTGATGCTGGAACATTAAGTTCCTCCGCGATCTCCTGAACAGTTTTTCTTCCATCACAAGTACTGAGAATTTTAGAATCAAGATCATCCTTAACTTTGGAGATATCGCGCCCCTCAACAATAAAGGGTACGTTGGCCGGTATGAATTTAGCTTGCACCTCAGAAACATCAGCGCCTCTGCTCTTGAGCAACGCAAATAATTCCTCCAAAAACACGTCAAGATGCCCTGGAGCAAACTCTTGGACGACATCCATAAGAACGCCCATGACCTCCTTTTTAAATGATTCAACAGCCTCAGCATTAAATAGAGTTATGCCTCTCGCCTCATCAAGATCCTCCCCAAATAGCTCTATGAACTTTTCAGCAAGCTCTCTAAGCATTCTAAAGGCAACATCAGCATCTATGTCCTTAGGTACTAGGAGAAGGAAAACAAGATTCTCTCTCTTCATATGTAACAATCTT
>JAHKKZ010000160.1 GCA_029856685.1 Candidatus Njordarchaeota archaeon | reverse complement strand
GTCTAGGCTCATGCCGAAGTATATGGTGTCGATGATGGCTTTTTCCGGCATAGCTATGAAGTATGGGTGTCGGTCTTCTCTTCTCCACGTGTATCCGAAGTAGTATCTTGGTGTGATCTTATAGTATGTGATCCTTACATTGTCTATGGTTATGCTTTTCGGCCCATAGTGCCTAGTCGTCACGACTTGGATTTCCGATGGGACCTGTAGGAGGGCTCCGTGGATGTACAGGGCCGTGTACATGGATATGTATGATGGCCTGTAGATTCCTGTCGCTATGACTTTTTCGTCCGACGTAGCCGCGTATACTCCCTTCATTATTCTCCGTATCCTCCCCCTTTTCTCCAAGTAGTATAGTATTTTGCTGAGCCTTGCTGTGTCCACCGAGAAGACCCTTGATAGGTCTGACACCCTGAATACTGGGTGCCGTGACGCGTAGTCCAGTATTTTTCTCGTGAGCACGCCTATACGCCCCCCAAAACCGTATTTTTCACATCCTCGAACTCTGGGAGCGGCACTAAGACCATTTTCTCGAGGAATCGCCACTGGGGCTTTATCCTATCTATGGCTTCTCTAAGCTCTCTCCTCCTATCGAACGCTATTTTGATTCCATATTTCCTCATTATTATGTAGGCATCGTATAGGTCTCTAGGCTTCCTTCTGCGTATGATGGCACTGAGTTTGTCCCATAAGATCTTTTCCAGTGGGGCAACTATAATCCTAAACGGCGGAATGTCTGGGTATGGGCTATAGAAATCAACAGTATTCCCGCTCGGCTCGGAGAATGCTACGTCCATTGCGACCCTGGCGCTTATGTTGCCCCTAGATATGTCCAGGTTGAGGATAAGCATGTTCTCTGTTCTCCTCTCCTTAAGTATTCTAACCGAGAACCCCTCCGACCTGAGGCACTGGGCCAAGACATTAACATCAATACCCATGTTGGCGTTTATGTCTATATCCCTGCTAAACCTCCCACTGTTATATATTTTGTATAGTGCTGTTCCTCCCTTTAACGCAAAATTAAGATCATAGGTGATACTCAGGGCGTATAGTAGCTTGTCCTGAACATAATCAAGGACTACCATGTCCTTACTGAGCAGTCTCCTCCTAAACGCAAAGCGTTTTAGCTCACTAAAATCCCAAAACATGGCAATCATCCATTATTTTCCAAAAAAAGTTAGAAGATATTTAACATTTAAACTGGTCCAGTTTCTGGACAAATATCGGTGGGCTGGGCAGAACCTAGGGCCGATTTGGGAGACTAAATCGTGGCAGGGCTTCTCTATTCAAACGTAATGAAATGGATCTACACGTAGGTAGTTGCGGTTATTTGTTGTTCCCGCATTGTTTTTGCCCTTACTAATCCTTCTTTAAGCCCCACTACGAAGCTCCTTGTCGTATTTGCTATGTATGCCTTACGGCCTGTCTGCTTCTCTATGGTCTCAAATATTCTCTCGATTATGTCTAACGCCTTTTCTATTATTGTCAAATATCTTTTCTGATCCAACTCTATTCCCATATGCTTGAAGTACTTTTCTAGTTTTTCTCGTCTCTTATACTCCATATATAGTATGAAGGCCAGTAATGCGAATAGCAGACTGAGGAATGCTTCGGGGTGAAGCCCCATTCCTAGCACTATCATTGCGTACAGGAAAGCTCCCAGAACTATTAGCAATATCATCATCACAACAATGCTTAGGAGCTTCTCCCTCTTTGTTCCCTCAAGGATCTCTCTGATTTCTTCTTTCCTAGCCACAGTCATGACTGATCTTCCTCCCAAAGCATCAAGAAGAGCGCTGTAGAGATCCCCAATAGACTTCTCGTACTTAGCCATCCTCATTATTGTGTCCTCATAGAGCTCGAGTTTTAGATAAAATGTCCTATGCAGTGATGTCGGCACGATAGACATCCCAAGGATGGCCTCCAAGAAATCACTAACGACCTTGGCCATATCGCCATTCTTAACATCGGGTATCAGAGCGCATTCATCCAGCTTTTTTGCTGGCTCAACAATGAAGCGGTAAAAACCATAGCTAGCCAGTGTGCCAACAATGCAAGCAATAATTATTCTGGGTATCGCGGCGAAGCTGATGGATAAGCCTGGAATAAGGATGCTTAGTCCAAGCTCAAAACCACAGAACATAGAGATTGTGCCGAGGTCATTTCTGACAGAAATGCTGTCCAAAACCATATACTCAGAGGCGGTCTGTGAGAAATCCCTTATCATTTTCAGAGGGATAAATAGACCGAAGAGCACACATATTACCACGAAAAATATCACGAAGGTAATAATGCTTTCGAGAAAACCGAGGTTTTCTAGGTACATAAGTAGAATCAATATTGCACTTGAAAGCAGTGGGCTTATGACTACCACAAATTTGCTTCTCCGAAGGCAAGAATATGTGATTGCCTCGCACTCGCTGGACAACAAAAACACCAAAAATATGTGGTAAATCTGCTTTATAACTATTTGGAAAGAAGACGAGAGCAGAAGAGATTTTGATTATAAAAAGTTTTCTGAGGGTACGCACACTGAGGTATAACGGTGAAAAATAGTATCTACATAATTAGGCTCCTTTAAATCACACTTTTGGTAATATTATATTGATTGGTGGATCCTATGGGGAAGACTTCCAGTTGGGAAGTAAGGATAATTGTTCCTGAGCACATCAAGAGTTCCTTGAAGCTACCGCCAGACGAGATTGAGAATAGGCTTAGAATTGAGCTGGCGTTGAGGCTTTACGCTAAGAAGATTGTCAGCCTCGGTGTTGCAAGGAGAATCGCCGGTTTGACGAAGTGGGAATTCATCGAATTGTTAGCGAAGGAAGGAATACCCCTACATTATGGTGAATCCGAACTGCAGGAGGATCTTGAGTGGCTAGAAGAGTAGTCGCCAACTCCTCTGTTCTGATCTTCCTATCTAAGATCGGCCTCCTAGGAATACTCAGAAAGCTTTTCGAGGAAGTATTCATCCCAGATGCTGTCTATAGGGAAGTTGTTATAGAAGGAGGCGAAAGACCTGGCGCCACAGAAGTGAAGAACGCTAGTTGGATAAGAACAATCTCCATAAAAGACCACGCTTTCGCTAACCACCTAAAACAAGAAATTGATGATGGTGAAGCGGAAGCCATAGTCTTAGCACTAGAAATCAAGGCCGACGCAGTACTACTCGATGATGCTGATGCCCGAAGAATAGCTAGAACACTAGGACTCAATGTTAAAGGCACTATCGGAGTCCTACTACTCGCTTGGCGAAGAGGTCTCCTAGATGACATCAAAGAGAAAATCGAGGAACTGATGGAGAAGGGCTACAGACTACACGACAAGATATACAGAAAGCTACTCGAAGAAATAGAAAAAGACGATAAGTAAGACTTAATGCGTCTAGAAGATTTTTAAGAGTAGAAAAAATTTGTTAGTCGAGATCTATAACACCAAAGCCGTACTTTCTGTGTAGCCCTATGTTGTACCTC
>JAHKKZ010000016.1 GCA_029856685.1 Candidatus Njordarchaeota archaeon | reverse complement strand
CAGAAATGGTGGAGGGGGCGGGACTCGAACCCGCGGCCTCTGCCTTTCTTGGGTAGAATGATTCATGCAAGGGCAGCGAGCTACCACTACTCTACCCCTCCCTGTGGGGGCTATTCTTTCTATATTCCATTAAGTTTTACTTATTGTACTTTATGTGATTTTTAAAGTTTCACCGTTTTTTTTCTCCTAGATTTATCTATGATTCTATCCAACCAGCAGCAATATTAAACAAAACCCCCACATTCAAAACACCAAGAAATAAAACCAACATGTAGAAAGATAAGCGTTACTCAAAGAAACGAGAAGCGAATTTAGGAAGAGCCGGGGGCGGGACTCGAACCCGCGACCTCGGGATTTCTAGCCCATAAAACTGGGATACAAGTCCCGCGCTCTGGCCCACTGAGCTACCCCGGCAAATATTTTAGAGAGTTTTAGAAGTGGTGGGCCCGGGCGGACTCGAACCGCCGACCTTGCGGTTATCAGCCGCACGCGCTAGCCAAGCTACGCTACGGGCCCACCGTGGTTTTCTATCCGAATTATTCTAAGAAAAGATATGGTTATTATAAAGGCTATTATTAGTGTTGTTGTTTTTGTTTATACTCTTCTTCCTCTGCGTCCTCCTGGTCTTCTTATGCTGTCATGCGGTATTGGTGTTACATCGTCTATTGATATTACCTGTAGTCCTGCTCTCGCAATTGCTTTTATTGCTGCGGCGGCCGCTGCAGAGTTTATGTTGGGCGATCTATTCCCCCCTCTTCCTCTTAGCTTTATCATGACCTTTGACATTCCTACTTCTAGTGCTCTTTGTGCTGCGTGTCTTCCTACGAGCATTGCTACCCATGGGGTTGGTTCATCTCTAGATGCTTCTGCGAATAATCCTCCTGATGCTCGAGCTACTGTTATCGCGCCTGTTGTGTCAGTTATGGTTAATAGTGTGTTGTTTTTGTGGCAGAATAGATATGCTATTCCGATTTTTAGTGGGTCTTTCCTTGGCTTGGTTTCCTTAGTTTTTCCTGAGGATGTTCTTTTTGCTCCCTTACTGGACATAAATATCACTTATTCCGATCTGACTTGACATTTAGTTTCTTGTTTGTCTTTATTATTTTTCTGGTTTTATAAAATTAGTGAGTTTTGAACTATCTGTAGCTTGTTTGGAATCTTGCTCTTGCTCCAGGTCCACCGAATTTTTTCATTTCTTTTTGTCGGGTGTCCTCGATTAATAAATATCTGTCGTACCATCTATAGAGTCTTTCTATACGAGGATCCTGGAAATATCTAACTATAGCTCTTGCTATTGCGCATCTAGCAGCATATGCTTGCGATACTATTCCCCCTCCTCGTACCCTTACTCTTATGTTTATTTGTTGTGCTAGGTTGCCTATTAAAAGAATAGGTTCTAGTATTAGTAGGCGGATGTATTTGTTCTCTATGAATTCGATCCGTCTGCCGTTTATTCGTATTATTCCTTTTCCTGGGGTTAGTATGCATCGGGCTACTGCGGTTTTTCTTGTCGCACTAGCTAGGACTGCACTTATGGTTTTGGCTCTGCTCATTTTTTTTCACCTATCTTGTTATACGAATTATTTGTGAGGGGATGCCTTTTAGTGTTATGTCAATTATTTTTTCGGCTTTAAATATGGTGCTTATTTGGATGTCTGTGCGGATTATTAAGTTTGTTTCTACCCATGCTTCATTGCTGGTTAGCAAGTTGTATATTTTGTTTGCGATTTTTTCCTGTTCTCTTTTGCTGGGATACGCCAAGGTTAGATTTGTAAGAAAAACTTCTATTGGCGCTGCTGGTAGTCTGTCAAGCGGAGATATATGTATGTCTTTGTATTTTGGTATGTTTTTCCTTATTTCTTCATCGAAGCAGAAGATTTCTGTTGTTATCTTTTTCCATTTTTTTGTGACAAGATCTAATATTTTTTCTTCGTCTATGTTTTGTAATTCGATGAATGTAGATTTTAATAGTCTCCCTTTCTGCGGCTCAGCATTGAAATATTCGAATGCTGATTCGCATATACCCGTATGATAAATTTCACCAAGAGTTCTGATTTTTTCTATTTGGAGACTAAGGATAACTAATCTGTTGATAGCCTCTTCGATTCTGTTCATGTTATCTTTGAAGAGCTTTATTCCCAATACAACCTTATTTTCGTCGATAAATGTCGCGACCTCAATATCTGGCGATCTTAGGTTTACTGGAGGTCTCGTGTTCTTATCAGCGAGGAATCTATCTACTATTCCTTGGCCTACTAGCTGTCCAACAATTCTTCGATTGAGTCTTTCGGGTAGTATCTTAGGGACCACAGCAAAGGATTTCTCAGCCTTGATTATCTCAGGCCAAGGTATGTCCTTAGAGATCCTATATAGGTCGTTGGGATTGTTATATTTTTCGTACTTAGGTATCAGGTAAAGATTTATAGCGGCTCGAGAGAATAGAGAAAGTAATGTTATATCCTCGCTGATATTTCTACTTTTCACTAATAGTAGAGTTGGAAACAAGTATTCTTTTTCTCTTTGTCCAAGTATCTTTTCTACTTCCTTTTCGACTAGTTCGTGGGTTCCAGATAGTATTTCTAAGCCTATGAACATTTCACTATCACTCAAATTATCGAGCCTAAATTAACAAGCAAGAATTATAATATAATTGAATATTCTGGGTAGAGAACTGTTGTTTGGATAAAAAGAGTGAGATTATAATGTTGGAGGCTTTTCGAGACGCTGCTATAACACTCATAAATGTTGGAAGGAAAATGCTAAGCTATGCCTTGGAACAGGCAGAAACTCTCCTGAAGATACGAAACCTTCTCCTAGAGGTGCGACATAAAAACAGGAAAGTACATACAGTGGGTATGGGGAGGTCTGGTCTTGCAGGTAGATTCTTTGCAGAACTGTTAAAGCTTAGGCGCATAAAAGCATCCACGATAGGTGATACTCTTGCAAAGCCTGTTGATAAGGATGATGTTGTATTTGCATTTTCTGGAAGTGGCTGGACAACAACTACAACTCTTTATAGTGAGTTATGCCTTAGGCGGGGGGCGACACTTATTGCCCTCACGGCCACCAAGGGGTCTAAGCTTGATAGGCTTGCTGATTATACCATATATCTATTGGGGAAACCAGCATTATCCTCTATAGATTATGTAGCAAGGAAAATAGCTGGGAAATATAAGACACCTCTGGCTCCCATGGGTTCTGTCCCTGAGTTCTCGGCTCTCTTGATATCTGCGGGTATAGCGGCCATGATCGATGCAGAAGAACCTTTAGAGGAATTCAGAAGAACTTTGGAGGTGATATTGGATGTTGCCGAGCGCTCAATGAGACGCGTATTAGCCTCGAAAGACAAACTTATGGAATTCACTTTGTATTATGAGGATGCCAGGAACAATGATGTTTCATGTTACTTCTATGGTATAGGGCTTCTAAACTATATCAGTGAGATGGTATCAATGAGGTTTCAGCACTTAGGACTTAACGTAAGCGACATTTTGGACTGGATTCTTCGGAAGAAAGGAGATCTGCTAACAGTTATTTCGGGATCGGGGGAGGCATCAATATCAAGAATATTAGTTGAGGAGGGAAGACGAAGTGGCATGAGAATTCTAAGTGTGGTGGGCAATAGAGAGAGTACTATTGCGAGGCTATCTAATGTTTATCTTGTGTTAGAAGATATCGAGGAGCGGAAGAGATACTTTGAACTTGGACGTGAAGAACCAGGACATTTTATACCAGCATTTGAGATATCAAGCTTTATATTGTTTGAAGCTATAGTAGCAGAGTTAGCACGAAGATTCGGTGTTACTGAGGAGAAGATGAAAATTATGCATGCAAATATAGAATAATATAGATGTAGAATTATTATTGTATTAGAAATTAGAAAGACGTACTTTTGCTCCATCCACATTGGTTTATAGCATTCTGTAGAGCTTCCTTAAGGCATCGTAGGTTGCGTAAACAAAGTTTATAGCCGTTCTTGTCCTACCATAAGTTTTCGTCCAGACATCTTGGATTCCTGCTAATTCTAATACCCTCTTAGCAGCTTCTCCTGCAACAAGCCCTGTCCCTCTAGGAGCGGGTATTAGAAATACCCGTACACTCCCAGATTCTCCATAGACTCTGAATGGTACTGAGTGTGGCATATCACATCTGCACTCCCATGAACCACATCCGCGCATTATGGGGATTAAATTTTTCTTTGCGTCTGTTATCGCTTCCTGTATAGAAAAACGAAGCTCAGGAGATCCACCCTTTCCAACACCTATTAGTCCATCTCTATTCCCAATCACAACAACGCTTCTAAAACTAAATTTTCTTCCACTATCCGTCATTCTTGATGTTACGATGATATTAAGGATATAGCCATAGAGATTATTTCCAACGAGCCAATCGACTACTTCAGGCTCAGGTATGCGATTAGTATAGTAAAACAAGTCATGTATAGTTTGTATTTTCCCCTCTCTAACAAGTTTCCCGATCATTGTCCTTGGTTTCCATGATACTTCTAACTCTTCGCGAGGTTTAGTTATGGACTCTGGGGGGATCTCTCTAACCCTGATAACCATTTTTTATGCACCCATAGTCTCCTTAATCCAGTCTGGAACGGAAGCATCGAACTCCTTTACTATTCTCTTTAATACATCAAAAAAGTTCTTGGTGATATCCTCTGGTAGAATTTTATTGGCCAAATAAAAGCTAAACTGTTTCTTATAATATTTAGGGTCCTCTTTCTTAAGTTTCTCGGCGAATTCGGCAATATGTTTTCCTATGATGCGTTCTGGTGGAGGGAAAATTTTTTCGTTATGGGGAATCTCGATCCCAGAATCTATGAGCCCTTTAAGAGCTGCATATATTCTTCCTCCATATGTCGATCGTTGAGGACCTATGTCAAGTATGGCCTCAGTAATATTATTCCTCTGAGCTTTTAGTCCAGCTAGAAACCCCGTTAGATAAGCTGCAGGAAGGTTTCCGCAGTTGTATTTCCAACCATATTTTCGCAATTCGCTAGAATGTGTATAGGATAGTGTCCTATCTCCAAGCAGCTCGCCTTTGGCAAATTGAACAATGATATGTCTAAGACTCTTTCTTACGACTGCTCTTATTTTTTTGGAGATAAGCATCTTATATCTTGCATAATAATCGGTTTTGCCTTCTCTTCTGCGTCGCCAAGGAACCCTATATGTTTTGCCAAAGCGCCGTTTCATTTCTTATCACCATACTTAAGCAGTATTTCTTCTTTCCAATTTTCTGGTATGGGCTTAGAATTTAGCTTATGCTCAAGGATATAGCTTATAACATGGGCTTTACTCTTAAAGACACCAGCCTTAGCGAGCCCTCTAAGTTTGTTATAGACTCTTGGTGTTATAATCCCAGCGTACTTCAATGCTCGTAATGTACGTCTTATAGCTCTTATTCTGATGACCCATACATATGACCCGCCCATACGTGTTTTTCTAGATCCCTTTCTCTTCCCTGGCCCTCTTCTGCGCCCCTTTCTCCGTTTTATTGCACGTATGTTAGCTCTATGATGACTTGTTCCTTCAATCGGATATTTCCATATCTTTCTCTCCTTTATAAGCTTCCTTATTTCCTCACTAGTTACTGCAGAGGCCACTTCATCTAAAGCATCGGGATCTATCCAAACTCTATTAATCCCACATTTAAGTATTCTAGCAGCAAGTCTTCGTTGCAAAATAAGTCTTCGAGTCATAAAGAATCACCCCATATGCTCGGTTTTCACTCCTTATTCTCTTCGGCTGAGCTTTCCTTTTTAGTTTCCTTTTCTCTCTCAGATATACTCTCAAGCTCTTTTTCGAGCTTTTCCTCTGTCTCAATTTCCTCAACTAAGGTTTCAAGCCCCTCCTCAAGAAGCTGGGGAGGAGTCTCCAAGCGTACTTCAGGAATCTTACCGGGGTTAAGAACACGTATACCGAATTTCTGTGCAAATCTGACGATTTCTAATCTTTTGCGGAGACCTACATTAGACGCTATCCTTACAACCTCTGTAAAAGGATCTACTGTGTAAAGATCTTCCACGCGATATACCAAAATTTCCCTCTTCCCAGACGGATGAAGAAATCTAACAAGTTTAGGAGACCGAAATCCTACTTTTACTTTAGGAGGATAGCCTTTATATTGTAAACGAAGCTTATTATCACGACCATCGGGATATCTCCAGGAATCATCAAGCTTTGTCCATCGCCATGCCATATGACGCTGAAACTTTCTGTGTCTTCTCTTTTTTACTCTAAGTAATCTACGTATCTGTCGTGCTCGTGTTTCATCCCACTTCTCCATCATCATCACTAAACACCTAAGGCCAAATCAGAGATACTTTTGATACAATTTAAAACATTTATAACAAGGCAATAAATTTCTATACCAATGGTATATTATATTAAGGGGCCTAGACCCAGCGGGTCTCCCGTCTCTGACGGGTGGAAAGTCCCCCGTCCCTCGAACGCGGGGCGGCGCAAGCCGCGGAGGAGAAATCCTCCGTAAGGGCAAAGAAACGACACGTCCTCCCGCGCAATGACAATGAAGCGGTGAAGGATGCTGGTAACAGCATCCGAGCCAACCCGCAGAGGAGGTGGGAGGGAGCGCTGAAACGGGCCCTCCCCGCGGGACTAAGGAATGATATGCCGATAATGAAGCGGCGAGTCGGCATTGACCGCTTAGTCTAATCCCGCTAGGGCATCATGCCCGAAACCAAAGGGGGCTTATGGGTCTAGGCCCCTTTCCTAAATATAATCCTCAGACAACAGTTACTTATGGTATACTGTTTTTACATAATTGTATAAATTATTCCTCCGGGCCCGTGAGGTAGCTAGGATTAGCCTGGGAGCTTTCGGAGCTCCTTGTCGCGGGTTCAAATCCCGCCGGGCCCATTCAACAAAGTTAATTTAGTAATGCCATAGGTACGCCCGTTAGTTTCTCTTTTGTCCTGATAGAAATTATAGGTTACATCATACCCTAAATAAGACCTATTAATTCTAATTTGTGTACTTCTCTATGGAGATATAATTGTTCTAATAAGTTCAGAGTATAACTCGGAGTAGAGAGGATCCTTAGTCAGGATATTTTCAATTATTTCTACTGGTATCTCTAATTTTATTATTCTTGTCCTTCCATGTCTGCCAAATGATACGATTGTTGAACTTATTATCCCCAGAGTTTCTAACTCTGCTAGATAATCATTTATTCTTCTTAGAGTTATCGGTTGCTTTCCTATCTGAGATAATATCCAATCAAAAACATGCTTTACTTTTCCTGTTGTTATTTTGTTACGACTGAGCTTAGAGAGTCCTGCGATAGCTAATAGGAGAAGTTGCTGGTTAGGAGGGAGAATCGATATTATCTCTCTAATTATATTTCTTTCTACCTCTTCGGAAGCTTGGACTACATGGTCTACGGTGACTTTAAAGTCACCACTCCTATCAGCTATTTCCCCTGCAACTCTAAGAAGATCTATTGCTCTGCGGGCATCTCCATCCCTTGCTGCTATTGCTGCCGCATATCTTATTGCTTCATCATCTATGACACCCTCACGAAATGCTAGTCTTGCTCTTTGAAGGAGTATGTCATATAGTTGTTCCTGGTTATATGGTTGAAAAACTACAGTTTCTTCCGATAAGCTTGAAAGTACTCTTGCGTCTAAATACTCTCTGAATCGTGTATCATTTGTTATGCCTATTAGCGAGATCTCAGATTTATTGAGTTCGCTGTTTAGACGGGTAAATTGGTAAAGGATGTCATCACCCGAATATTTAACGAGCCAATCAATCTCATCAAAAACAACTAGAAGAAACCTATAATTTTCTTCGAGTTTGCGAGTAATAAGTGAAAGTATGACATCTACTGGTAAACCAGTTCTAGGAATTCTAAGTCCGAGCTCCATAGCCACCTTTACGAGGGCACGATAATTAGTTCTGAAGAAACGGCAGTTTATATACGCATATCTAAAACGTATTCCCGCTTTTTCTGCTTTCTCACTTAACTTTTTTAGGACTAGTTTTGTGACTGCTGTTTTTCCAGTTCCAACGGGACCATATTCAAAAATGTTGCTTGGACGTGAATCTCTTAGTATACTTACCAAGATGTTGGCGAGTCTTAAAATCTCTTCCTCTCTATGAGGTAGCTCGTCTGGAATGTAATCCACGGATAAGTATTTTTTGTCCCGAAAAACGCTTTTTTTACTAAGCGCTTGCTCAAATAACTCATCTAATACGCTCATTTTTGTTTTTCAACCCTAGGTAAATCTGTATGCTATTAAGGAGGATATCTGGAGCAAACTAAATTGAGCATATTACCCTCGGGATATGCATGTCATACCTAAGCATAAGTAATGCTTTAAATCTACTAGCATGGATAAGAACGTAGAGGTGGCAAATCCTTTACATAATATGGTCTCAGAAATACCTGTATTGACATTATAACAGCCCTAATATTAGTTGGCTTAACGAGCATGCTTTGTATTAGCAGCCCCATAATGCCCAAAAAGACATCATCTTTATAATTATCTAATAGTTTTTTCTGGTATCTTCGTGGATGTAAAAAAGATGCATAGAGGTATGTATTAGCATGTCAAATCCAAAGAAATATATAGTAGATATGAGTCTAATCACGTCGGGAGGACTTGAGACGGAGACAGTGCGGAAACTTGCGGAAGATGGAGGTATATTTTATGTTCACTCATTGATTCTACGTAAGCTAAAGAAGATGGCCGATGAGGGATTGGATGAAGGATACATAGGAATCGCACTGTTAGAAGAATTCGGCAAAAAAGCTAAACTTGAATTTGAGTTTTCTGACATTTCTGATCGCGTGTCCATTACAGAGGCGATTTTAGAACTAGCAATGCGATTAGGGGGGACTGTATTAACGGGCGACGAGTACACACATAAGCTCTGCAAAAGTTTTAGGGTAGATTCGATATTAGTAAAAAAGAAGGTTGATATACATAGCCTGAAACTTTATAGGTTCTTTGATGAGGAGACATTATCAGTGCATCTAAAAGAGAACTGCAAACCATTCAGGAAGAAGGGTGTTCCTGGAAAATGGATGTTTGAAGAAATTCAAGATAGACCCATGACGGCCAATGAGCTAAGAGAGATAGTGCGGGAGATAATAGAGGTTGCAAGAACCCATCCAGAAGGTTTTATGGAAATTGAGAGACCAGGTAGCATGATAATTCAACTGAGGGATCTCAGAATAATAATTACTCGTCCGCCATTCTCAGATGGTCTCGAAATAACTGCTGTTAGACCTATACGAAAACTCAGTTTGGAGGAATACAACCTACCAGCAAAGCTTATCAGAAGACTTGAGCTTAAAGCCGAGGGCATACTCATATCTGGTAGCCCTGGTGCAGGGAAAACAACATTTGCGCAGGCACTAGCCGAATTTTATCGCACACAGGGTAAAATCATAAAAACTATAGAGGCTCCGCGAGATATGCAGTTGAGCGAGGAAATAACGCAGTACTCTAAGAGTTATGGTACTCCCGAGGAACTTCACGATATTTTACTGCTTTCAAGACCTGACTACTGTATATTTGATGAGATAAGAAACCTGGAGGACATAAAATTATTTGCAGATCTCAGATTAGCAGGAATTGGTATGGTTGGTGTGATTCATTCAACAACGGCAATAGATGCTATACAGAGATTCATAGGCAAAATAGAACTTGGGATGATACCTAGCATAATCGATACTGTTATTCACATGAAAAATGGTCGTGTTGAGAAAGTCCTAGCTTTGAGAACGACAGTTAAAGTCCCTCATGGGCTAACCTCAGAAGATCTTGCTAGGCCGGTGGTTGTAATTTATGATTTCCTATCAGGAAAACCCTTTTATGAGATCTATACTTTCGGCGAACGAACATTTGTTGTTCCGATATCAAAAGAAGCTTCCAGAGAGATGTACGGCGCTGAACTATTAGAAGAACTCCCAAGTCGGGAAAGCTTAGTGTTTACATTAAAAGACAATAGACGTGCCTTTATATTTGATTTTGGACGGGGCTACGGATCCAGGCGTGTGGTTGGATATGCTGGATCGACTTTAATCACACGAGGCATAACTTCACGGAGCGGTAAATTACGTATATCAAAAAGGTCACGTGCGGGACGATTGATAGAGGCGGCACTGGAACGAGGGGAGGAACTTAGATTCTACTTAGAGGAATAGAAAATTCCTAAGAAAGCTTTAGCTGGTGCTGCTATAATTTTTTTCTAAATATTCTAATATCCAGCGTCGTGAAATAATTTCACAGAACTTCCTAAATACGTTTTCTTTATGGATATACTCTATGATTTTCTTTGGGTTGCTTATGATTTCAAAGGAATGAAAAGAAGGTTCGAGTTTCACGGCAGAAACATATCTATGAAGGAAATCATCTATACTTTCTGTCTCTTCCACCAGAAACACTATTCGTGATTTTTCTATCCATGGCCCCGCTATTGACTTTTCATAGTACTTGTTAATAAAAGACAAGATGTTGTCTATACTTGCATATGTGGGCGGCCCTACAATCTTTCGGGGTGTTGGTATTGAACGAAACTTAGTCTCGATCAATATTATCATTGAAGATTTTCCTTCGATGGTGTCTATGAAAAGCAGGGAATATTCACTACGTTCTAAAAGTCGTCTTATTCTATGCATAATCTTAAAGGTCTGCCCCCAATAGACGTCTGGTGATATATTCTTTCTTTTCAACACAATGATGCATATATTCCGCTTCGAAATCCCATCTATTAAGGCTTCTCTTTTCGGTGGGTAACTAATGGTAGGTTCTGGGAAGAAAAATTTTATTGTAGGATGAACCAGGAAAAGTTTGGACATCAATTGCATGCGGCTGAAAGTTTCCTCCCTTAGTGCACTAGTAACGTTTCTATTCCTATCTACAGGATCTACAAGGATAAAGAAGTGGTTAAATTTCCTAAACGCATCTTTTGGGGTCCAAGTATTAGTTGGATCAATAAATATTCTTTTCCTTTTTGAAAGATCCTCGATAGTTCGCAAAAATGAACCAAAGTGCATTATTAGCAATTCACATGAATATCCAGAGAACCCGCCAACTTTTATTTCTGCTCCATAGGCCCCTATTCCTCTGAGAAATGTTTTTAGGAGGCGTACCTCATTCTTTAGTTCCTCGGAGAGTACAGAACGGACATATCGGGTATGATGTGGAGTTCTATCAACCGCTGAGACTATATTATCTGGTGGGGTTTTGAAGGCTGGAACAATATCCGCTTCGTAGTTATCAATCCATATATGTAGATATGGGTGTTCTGCATATCTGATTTGGGTAGACCAATCTGTCTTTTTCGCAATCTTATTGAGAAGTTCCTCGAGCATCGGTTTATAATTTCTGGTCTTAGGCGGTGGAAGTAGGATGAATACATCGAAATCCACATGACCTGAGATCCAAGTACCCTTAGCGACAGATCCCTCTATTTCGACGAATGCCTGGATCCCGATATCACGCAGAATTCTCTCAAGTTTTGATTTTATTTTTTTGGCCAGATTTTTTATTCTCCTAACTTCGTCTTCTGATGGGACAACTTTCTCAAGGACTTTTAGAAGAACGTTAGCCATGTCCTTTTGTTCTTTCTTAAGAGCTAATTGGATAGAAGGAAGACTAAAAAACGTGTCTGAATCCTTCAGAGGTTTACCATGGTTCATTCTTGAGCCCTAGTAGGTATGCTATAAGATTTGAGGCAGGATGCACTACCAATGTGATAAAAATGCATATCATTATCTCCAAGTAGCTTATTAGAGGAAATATTGGCCATGCGAATAGCAATGCCAAAAGAACGAAGCCTATCTGATCCATTACTGGGAATGGCGCACCGGGTTTTAAATTAAGGCGGCGTTTAATGAAAGATCCAAGTAAGTCCCCAGCGTGGGCACCGATGCTCAGAAGGAATGCTAATAATAAAGCGTCAACTATAGAAATTTCTCCTAGGCCTACTAAAGGGAAAATTACTGGAAGAAGAATGCCTGTTAGTGTGCCAAGAAGTATTCCTCCAAAAAAGCCCCATATAGTTTTATTATCGCCAAAAATTCTTTTCCCATCAATAAAGTTCTTGCCAAAATCGAGAGGTAGGCCTCCCCCAACAATTACTGGGGTTGAATTCGCGATGTAAGCGGGTAAGATATAGACCAGTGCCCTGAGAATGTTTAGTACGATTTCATCCATAATCTTCACCCTACGACCCTTTTTAGCATCTTGTCAATTTGACTTTTCTTAGGTTTGCCTTCTTTTACAATAAGTTTTTTCTCCCTTAGCAACTTTATCCTATGGGCTATGAGTTTTAGTAGCTTTCTCTTTGGAATCTTGGTTAACTTGGGTATTTTTATTCTACCCCTCTTTTCTATCCAGTTTGATGGATGGGATTTATCTTTTTCGATAATAACGGGTATTTTGAGAAGTTGGCATACCTTTATCAGTTCCTCAAGAGAAGGATTTTCAATGGCGAAATCAAGAGGAATCTTTCTTCCTAATCTTCTTGATAAGCGATAATCTAGATGCTCTGGATATATTATCCAATATTTATTACGTTCACGAATGTATTCACTCAAACTTCTCA
The DNA here is from genome assembly GCA_029856685.1 of Candidatus Njordarchaeota archaeon. Taxonomy (GTDB): domain Archaea; phylum Asgardarchaeota; class Njordarchaeia; order Njordarchaeales; family Panguiarchaeaceae; genus Panguiarchaeum. The sequence continues at coordinate 10,384 of JAHKKZ010000016.1, read as the reverse complement.
CCAGGCTTTCTCATTAACTCAGCTATTAACTTCATAAGAAAAGTATGTGCTATAACAAGCTCATCGTTTTCATCGAATTCTTTTACTATCTCGGGATATATTATGCGATTAATCTGGAGTGTATCTAATAACCCATAATATTCCGACAAACTTTTAATCTTACCCAACAGAATTAATCCTTTCAAAAGTTTGGTTATGGAATATGTGAATTCAGAAGGCAATTTATATTCCTTCTTTATAGTCTCTAGGGTATCTTGATCCATGCTGGAACCGCAAAGGATTATTACTTTGTTTCTCTCATACAAAACGCCAAGGAATTCGGGGCATTCTAAGCCCAGAAGTAGTTTCAATGTTGTGGGATTAAAGACACTAAAGAAGGGGTGTGGAAGTCTTTGAAATTTGGGTTTCAGATCGTATCCATGAACATCAACGTTATCGGTCTCCACAACATAGAGGTAATAAGCGTAGATTTCCGAAAGGAGTGATGGTATCGAATTTTTGAGGCAGAAGCGAAAAACATTCATCGGTCTTAACGCTGTACTTTCTGTGATTTCCGGACTTATTCCAGATTTGGCTATCATAATTTTTAAACGCCAATATATCTCCTCAAAGTTTCCTCCACTTCTTATTAGTCTAACAGCCTTCGATATATGGTTTAAGTCTTCTTGGGCCAAATTTTTGCGTCTAGCTAAATATAGGAATATCCTTTCAACAAGTTTGATATGGGGAAGAGGCTCACCATTTTTATCTTGGCGTATGCAGATCAAAACTCGACCATAATTTGGCAAAAATGTCTGTGCTAAGATCTGGTAGTGATAATCGCCAATCTTTATTATATTGCCCAAAACCGTCTCTGGAAGCAATTTGATTGAGGGGCATCTTATAAGGCCTGTAGAACTCTCTTTTAGATTTCTTTTCTCTACTATGAGCTCTCCCCCTTGTTCTGTGACTTCATTGACATTAACATATCCCAATACTTTGTATCTTGGTTGCAATTTACTTAGAGTCTCAGAAGATAGGTAGTTTATGTAGCCCTCTACGCTAAGAAAGTGTTTTATTATAGATGGTTTAAGTTCCCTCTTATTTATCCTACTATACATTCGCCTAATAAACTTTGCACGGAAATCTGAAATATCAGTAGCCATAAAGTCGAAACCTATGTCCTTATACAAAGCTTCGAGTGTGCTCTTATCTATTTCTTCTTCCATAGATATCTCTAGGAATATACGACCGTTCATATCCATATAAACGTCTGTGACTAAAACTTGCTCCCCACCTGGCTCTAAGCGTACACTTGAACCGAGCATCTTCTTGTACCTTATAATTGTAGTAGGATCTATTGTAGAGACTTTAGTTATAATCTCCAAGATTTTTATTAGTTCCTCAGCATCAGATGCTATCGTCCGTAGATATGCTTTGAGTTCATCTCGGTATTTCTGTTCGAGGTCCCGAATTTTTTCTATGCTTTTTCTAAGATTCTCCAGCAATTTAGAAACTATATTTCGGGAATTCTGAATGATGTTCCATAAATCCCCTAGACTTAATTGGCCTTTGGCGGTACTAAGAAAAAATTTCTTTAGTTGTGTTACATACTCCTTTGCGTTATCAATCATCTTTACAAATTGTGGTTTAATTTTCTGAAGCTTCTGCTCGAGCTTAAGCTTTCTCGCCTGTAACTCTCCCAGCTTCTGCAAGAGGATACTCATATAAGGTCGTAATTGACTTAAAGAGTCTATATTCAGCTTGGTTTGAGCTCTATCTATAAGTTTGCTGACATAGTAAAGCTCGTTATTCGTCTCCTGTAACTCTCTCGCAGCTGAGAGATATTCATCAAGATTCTCACTCATCCTTCGTGCACCTTAACGATTCCCTTAAATAATTTTCAGCATAAATTGGGGGTAAAAGAACTGGAAAGTTTTTCTGGTTTTCCACAAAAGTAGCAATATTGCTAAAAAATAATCAATTATTCACTAGAAGCCTCCGAACTTTCTAAGATCTCTAATACGCTCTCAAGTTCTTCTTCGCTTATCTCAATTCGCTTTTTATGTTCCTCTATAACACCCTCGCCTTTATGCTCGATTTTTATTTTTATGCCTTCTATCTTAGGTTTTTCGGTAACTTTTACTGTTTCAGTAAAGCCACAAACTGGGCATACATATAACACTATATTGGCTTTTTCTTCTCGTCTCTCCATAGGTGTACCACATTTGGGGCATATTCTCAAATTATGTCACCTAGCGTCTATATTGATAATTTTGAGTATCCCGATTAAACATTTTTTAAAGACCTCAAGTATGGCAACATTTTTGAGTATAGTAGTCTTATCTGAAGGTACTTTTTAAATATATCGAAATATTGGTTGTTGAAGCAATCCTATTTATATATTATCAGTAAGCGGTCGGGTAGAGCTCTCTGTGCTCTATCTTTGATGTCAGATGATGCGTTCTCTTCAGTTATTATTTCTACTGAGGATAAGTTTAGTTCCCTAGCTATATACTCGACGTTTGACTGGACGTATTTATATACAGTTTCCCGCTTCAATCGGATTTGTGGAATTTTTATTTTTCCTTGAATCGCCTTTCTAACGATGTCTACTGCATACTTTATGTAGCCCCTTAGATGCTCCTTCTCTTTGATTTGACTAAGTATATGTTTCATGTCCCGGATACCTTGCTCTAGAAAGCTTCTTCGAATGATCTCAAGGACATCATATTTCCACTTAGCAGCCACTACTATAACAGCTGAGTTGACTGGTTTCTTTATTAATCTTTTAAGCTCATGACCTACTGATATAAGGTTATCAAGAATTTCTTCGAGGGTTTCCAGCGTCTCATCAATATACTCCTCTTTCGGTTTTGGCCAACGAGCGTAATTTATCGTCCATTTTCTTGGATCCTTATTAATCCTTGACCATATCTCCTCAGCGATGTGTGGTATTATAGGACTTAAAGCGACTATCCAATCTTCTAGAATAAACCTAATAGTCTCCAGAGTTTTTTCATCTCCAACACGTCTTCGCAACTTATTTATGTCGCTCATAGTCTCGTAGAATAAGGAAACAATGTAGTCTCGTATTTTGAAATTCTCCAGTTGCATTCGAGCTTCCTCTAATCGGCGATAAAAACGCGATAAGAACCACTTTACGGCAGGGTCGCTAGATATGGCTCCCAACTTGGACTGTAATTTTGAGGCAGTTAAGCATATTTTTACAAAAGAAAGTAGGCTTTTTCTAAGCTGTGAAACTTCAGCCTCTCGCCAGTCAACCACACCATCTAAATCAGCACTACTAGCAATATACAGTCTAAATAAATCCGCACTATATTTTCTCGCAATATCAACAAGCGGTATGACATTTCCCTTCGATTTTGCCATTTTCTGTCCTTCACGTATTACTAGCCCGTTAAGCGATATTCCTCTTGGCCAATACTTCTCTGGAAATAATGCTACATGATGCATTATGAAGAATGTCAAATGGTTAGTTATATGTGGAGTCGCTGTATGACGAAGATCGTTGGGATACCAGTACTCAAAGCTTTTTCGCATCTCCTTGAGTATCCGAACTGGAATACCCGTTCGTCTGGATATTTCATCTGGCTCACCATCGCCAAGAAATATATAATCAAAAACTTCTGGTGTGAGTTTCTGAGGGGCTATGTTATGCTCTCTCAATATATGAGCTATTGTGTAGAAGGCCATGTAGATGGTAGAGTCGCTGAGGGATTCAATAACCCATTTTTTATCATATGGTAAATGAGTTCCGAGTCCTCTTAGACGTGCGCATGGTCTATATTTAAGCCAGTCTATTGTGTCTTCAAATAGCTTACGGTACTTCGTTGGGATTATTGTCATTCTATATAGATGCTCTTTTGATTTCTTTTTCCACCATTCCTGTGAATAATCGATAAACCACTGGTCGTCAACCCGGGCGACTATAATCTTTCCTTTTCCTCGGCATACAGCTTTTCTTGAAGTCTCATAGAAAATTATTGCGTTGTTCTCCAGAAGCAATTTTTCTCGAATCTTATCGCGTGCCTCCTTTACTGGAAGACCACTAAGCTCGCCTGTATTTTCATTCATGACTCCTCTATAGAACTGTTCTTTGTAGACTTCTTCAGTTGCATTTATCAATGCGGGATCCATCTGGTTCTTGATCTTATATTTTCTAACTACATACTCGGTATGAAGCCCAGAGATTCCAGGAATATTGATTATCTTCTTAGGTTTAATGTTTTCTAGAATCGAGGGATCCATGTTGTATTTTCTTAGAATACCCGGGTTTTTCTTCAAATCCATCAATGCTACGTAGTCATACGGAGCATCGGCAGGTTCAGAGTAAACAAATCCCGTGGCCCTATCTGGGTCTACAAAAAATGCTGGTAATATTATCAGCTTATCTCCAAGAGGGCTTAAGACGTATTTACCTATAAATTCTTGTCCAGGAATCTCTTCTATTGGCTCAAACTGAAAAGGATATTGATGTCTTAGCTTTGTTAATCCCTCCTTTGAGATGTACCAAATCTCTCTACTATCTACTCTCACCTTGACATACGTAGCATCGGGATGTACCCACATATTAGTAGCTCCATAAAGTGTTTCAGGGCGTAGAGTCGATGCAAGGATGTATCCATCTTCGTACCTAAATTTTACTGCTATAAATTCCTGTATGTGGACAGGGTTGACATCTCCGTCCTCAATATCGTCTTCGCCCACAGGCTGCTTATGCAAGAGACAAAAACGCACATAATATGTCCCCTTCCTCACTAAGCCTAGTGTCCTTAACCGGTAATACTGCCACTCAACAAACTTGTTATAAATAGGTTCAGCTGTATGAAATTTACGTCTCCAATCAATACTTAAGCCGATAGACTCAAAATCTCTCTGGATGTTATTCGCAAAAAACAGAGCAACATTTATGGGATCCTTAAATGATTCTAAAATCTTCCTAATTTTATCTGGGTCCTGCACATAGTACCCAATATAGCTGCGATATCTCTCTAAAATCTTTTTATCTCCTCGCTTTATGCGATCGCTTATAGAAAGTATGGGCATTCCGGTTACATGAAAAGCCATTGGAAAAAGAACATTAAAACCAAGCAACCTTTTAAATCTGGCAATGATATCACCCGTAACATACGTGCGGCCATGACCTATATGTAGTGGTCCGCTAGTATATGGATATGGAACAGTAATGAAAAATTTGCGTTTATTGGGATCGGGCTCGGCTTCATAGATACCTTTCTTCTTCCATATTTGTTGCCATTTCTTTTCGATTTTGCGTAGAAATTCAAGTGAGATTTCCTCTTCCATATGTTGACACCTTCTATAGAAGTGTCAGAGCGGCTCTTCCCTCATCATATGTCAGTGTCTGTTCGTATCATCATATGGCATTCATTACGTAGCAAGTAATGAAACTTGGAAAATCCTAATAACATAAATTTTTAGAGCCGACTAGGGATCAAGTATTTATGTATATTAGCAATACATAATTTAAAATAATTTTGCAGTTGGGAATTAGGCATGCTGTAGGTATGTAGTTGTGATTTCCGATAAGTAGCTGAATATTCTCTCTTCCTCAGCCTTATTGGCAACAATAAAACCAGAATACTCTAATTGAACACTTGCATGACCTCGTGAGATGTTTCTGAGATTTTCTGCTAGTCCTAGTGAGTCTAGGACTGAGATTTTCCCAAAGATTTCGCATAGATCACCACTAATAACATTCTCGATCTTTGCATTTCGGGATGAGAGGAAACCTAATATAGGCCCTAGAAACTTGCAATCTGTAATGATACTAAATGAGTAATATGGCTGAGCAATATAGGTTTGAAGATTACTGAGAGCCTCATATACCCTCTGAATAATTTCGCTCTCGGGAACAGACTTCTGGATATCTATTTTGATTTTCGTAGATATTATTGGCTCACCTATGCGTGGCCCTGTTCTAAGACTATTTAATATTATTGTCTCAAGCAATATTTTTTTGTCCGTCGACACTCCCGTTATTTCAATATGATTCTTTAAATCACCGATAAAGCTTCCTGGTGATAGACGCTCTGTAGGTTCAATAGAAATTCTTAGAGTTTCCGTGGAGATCTCAACTTTTTGTTGAGGAACCTCCTTAAAAGCCACTATTGGTCTGGTTGTATATATGGGAACCATCTCATTTATATGTTTAATAGCTAGTTCTAAGTGTAGCTCGCCTAGGCCATATAAGAGTACCTGTCCCGTATCTTTTGAGACCTCAAAGAAAAGATTGGGATCCTCAATAACCATCTTCTTTATAATCTCGAGTAGTTGACGGATATTAGAATATTTTCTCGGAGTAATGGCTACAGATAACACTGGGTATACAGCGTATCTTGGACCGATGAAATTCCCTTCAATGAGTTTTCTTGAATACGTCTCTCCAGGTAAGGCATCCATAATTCCCCCAAAAATATTTCCAGCTGGCACCTCAGATATGTTCTTTAGCTTATTCGCATGGATCATAAATATTGATTGTAATCGCTTTCTTTTCCCACCTGGGAGATGCGTGTATTCGCCGGGTTTGACCGTGCCTGAGAAAACTCTTGCAGTTATATAGGTGCGTCCTTTCTCAATGGAAACTTTGCTAACATAAAATACGGTCTCGCCATTGGGAGAACACTTAAGGAGAGCTTCGGGTATATCTCCACTCCAGAGATATTTAACTCTTATTCTTTGAGCCTCAAGTGGTGAGTAAAACTTATTTATAATTAACTCGATGACTTTTTTGCCTAGTGGGAATGTTTCCCGAAGTTTACTGATTTCTCCTTTGCGATAAAACTTGATGATGTCATCAAATCTTATTGCGTGTTTCTGGGCGTCACTATATGTAAATCCCCATCCATGCAGAGCTGAACCGAAGATAACAGTATCATCCTTCGGATTAACCTGCCAAATTTCTTTCAATTCATCGGAGGCATATTTCGCTATTAGGGTGTTAAAACGCTTAATAATCGCTGATAATTTTGAGAAAATCTGTGATGGTCCAGCTCTAATCTCGGTTATTAGCCTATCTATTTTATTGATAAATAGAATAGGCCGAACTACTTCTTGGAGTGCCAATCTAAGATATGATTCTGTCTGTGCCATCACTCCTTCCGCAGCATCTACTATAAAGATTACGGAATCCGCCAATCTAAGAGCTCTAGAAACTTTTCCAGAGAAATCAACGTGCCCTGGCGTATCAATAAGATGTATTAAGTAGTCCTCAGAATTTCTTATTGTACTTAGACTTATCACCGTCGTTTTCATAGTTATTCCACGTCTCTGCTCCTCTAACCAATAATCTAGATACCTTGCTTTTCCAGCCAAGGATTTAGGGATAACACGTGCTTCGGCGAGAATATGATCAGCAAAAGTCGTTTTACCATGGTCTATATGTCCAGCTATAGCAACATTTCTGACTCTATTGACTGGCGGGAATTTTTTCAAGTAAAAACACCAACCATTTAATACTTATTATAAAGCCTCTTTTTCTATTAGAGCTTTTTAGTGAAAAAGTAGTAGGGGTATTGAAGGGGGATCTAGTGGTATCGAAAAAACCTTTTCTGCTTGATTTCAAACAAAGGTTAGCGCTTGTTACAAAAAAAGTAAGGATTTTTACTGAGACTAGAAAAAAGACTCATGTTGTCACAATAATACAGGGTCTTGACGACAAGAACATAGATATAAAAACAATAACAAGCCAGTTAAAGAGGTTCTGTGCTACTGGTGGTACCTACAAAGATGATGCGAGATATGGCAAAATAATACTGCTGCAAGGCGATCATGTAGAGAAAGTAAAAGAATTCCTACTTAAGAGGCTAGGAATCCCAGAAGAAAACATAGAGATACTATAAAAAACTATATATAAAAGAAGACCTAAATTGCTATCCACCTCAGGCTTAGTGCAAAGGCTTCATCAAAGGTTCTAGGATTCGCGGGTTAAGATATCTATTCCTTCTTTTTTTATTCTAATTGTTTCCTCTGCCTGCGCTACAGAGCCTCTCTTTTCTTTTAATACTGGATATTTCACGACTAATCCTTTTTGATCTAAGATCGAGAGACCGACCCGAACAGTTGCATAATCGAAGATCTTCGTTAAGTGCCTTATACTCACTGGCAGCGTTTTTCTATTTCGGAAAATCCAGAAGAAAATATCGCGGGCGGGTCTCAAATGTATTGGTAATCTAAGCCGACCAGAAATATCAGCAAAGATATTGGGTAACGCGTATATTCGGGTATCGTCTGACGAGTATGCAAATCCTTCTCCATTGCTAACGAATATCTCAATGGCGTAGATCTCTCCTTCCTCAAAAACTCCCTTGACATCCAATGTAGGGTCAAATGGGACATCCTTATCGGCATGTAGAATCCATCTTTCTATTTTGTGTCCATGGAGATTCGAGACAATCTTGAAACCTCTTGACTTAACAAAATCATAGACTATGCCAGAGATTTCCACTATTGGTACTCCCGCCTTTATATGTTTTAGTGCTAGCTCCAGTGCCTCGTTAGCAGTTTCGATCAATGCCTTCTTTTCATCGTTTTCTCCGAAGTAGAATGAGGTCGCCTTATCGAGAATATAACCCTCAACACAGACTCCCATATCAACCTTTATGATTTCATCTTCTGGAATTAATGTTTCTTCATCTGATAGAGGCGTATAATGTGCAGCAATATTTCCTATAGCAATATTGACTGGGAATGCCCAAGTCCCACCTAACTCCATGATTTTTTTCTCGATTTTCTCTGCGATCTCAAGTATCTTTACTCCAGGACTAATCAGTTGAGGAAGCTCTTTAAGTACTCCAAATAGTATTTCCTGTGCCTTTCTCAAATTTTCCTCAATTTCGCCAGCCATAAGCTTAGACCCTAGAGAGATTTTATTCCATTCTTCTCATTCTTGTTATTAGGGGTTTCCCGGCGAGGAACCAGACTTCCACAATAGCTCCTGTTTCAAGTCTATTGAGGAGGTTTTCATCGGCGACTGGAGCTTCGAAAGTCTCATATGTTTCCAAATCCATTAGCTCAACATATTTTCCTCTAACACTTAGTACTTGAGCTTCTTTTCTTGAGATTATTGGTACCTCAACCTTATCTCCCGTAGATTTTATTATTGTCCTTTTCTGTCCAGTGAATGCACCTATAGCAACTATTCGGGCTTTTGCTGCACCATGTTTGCCAAGTTTTGATTTACTAATTTCAACAATTTTGCATGGCTCATCATCAATCATTATGTAGGTCCCTACTTTTAGTGAGGCAACACTTTTGTAGGTAATATCCTCGGTGCTCATATTAATCACCAAGAATTTTTGTGAACTCAGCATTAAAATAAAGCTCTTAATGAATTCATATAAAGCGGATTTTGAGTTTTGTCTCTAGTACACAAATTTATTATCCATATTTTTCCTCGATGTCCTATGGGCTTCGATGTGGTATTATGGGCTGATGATAAATGTCTAGTTCAGAACTTCTAGGTATTCTGAAAATTATTGAAGACCAATCAGTAGAAATTATGAGGCGTAGGGAGGAGATTTTGAGGATTCGCTCATTCGATTTAAATGTAATCATTCCAAACATGAAGCAGATTTTAAAAACTTTGGTGGTATTAGCTAAGCGCGTCGAAGCAGGAATTCGTCCAGAACAAGAAATTTATGGTGCTCTTTTACTAGAAATAGCTAAAATTCTAATTTTGTCTCCTGAAAATGCAAAAAAGACGTTCGAGTTTATGAAGAAAATCTTTTCTACTTTTCCTCAAGTACTCTCCGAGAGAGCTCTATTGTTCACAGTTAGCGCTCTAAAATATTTTGTCTCGGCAAGCTGCGAGATATTGTTTGATGATGCCACAAAGACAATATTTACTAAAGCCTTGGCAAGCGAAGATATTGACTTACGAAATGTAGGATTAGATTCCTTGATTTATGCTCTATGGAAAGTTCCATGGGCAACAAATCATTATATGGATCTACTGAATTCAATCATATCAGATGAATCAGATCCCCTGCATGATGTTCTATTCGAGAGATTAAGTATAATTGCAGAAAAGAGTTTTCTATGTGTAAAACCTATTGTTGAAAAAATTCTTGAAAAACATAAAGATGTAACCATTATACCACAATCCGTTGTGAAATTCATAGCAAGTCTGAACATACCCATATATAAAAAAGACGATCTAAATCGCATAGGCAAACTATTAGAAGAAATCGCATTGACACACAAAGATCGGGAGGCAAGGATCCTAGCTTTGGTTCACCTGGCTAATCTGTATAAGAACGCTGTTCTCGTGGAAGAAAAAAGGCGTCTTCTAAATGTAATAAACCAGATAGTTATGCAACTCTCAGGAAGCAGTATGGACATAGAAGTGGCATTAGCGTGTTTG
>JAHKKZ010000159.1 GCA_029856685.1 Candidatus Njordarchaeota archaeon | reverse complement strand
TCAAACCAGTATGATAACAAAGCAAACAACAGGTATGAAAAATCAGAAAAACGCGAAGGGGATATATATTTGGTCCTATGATAATGAGCAAACATTTAGATACCCATATTCAAACCCTCAATTAGACATAGACCTATACAATGTTACGCTTAGACTTGAAGGTATTTTACCAACAAATATTATGCTGTGGGGGACGCTATTTGAAGATGTGGACTTGGACGGCTACTTGGAGCTCTACGTATGTAATGGAACACATATTGCTTTAGTGGATATTGACAACGAAACACGAAGATGGATCACCTACGCTCCAGGGGAATCGACAACAGGTCCATGTTGGCAAGCTCAGTTGACAATGCTCTATGACATCGATAACGATGGTGTCACGGAAGCACTAATAGGAAGAAGACATAATAACCCACAGGACAATTCTCTCAACATGTACTTTGTAGATGACAATGGTACCATAGTTAGAACAATAAGCAGGCTTGGTGGATACGCATATGATGGGAGCTCAATAACTTACATTGCTAATGGGTATGACAGTGGAATCTGGCCCGAATACATTGCCGACTTTAACAACGACGGTAGACTTGAAATTCTCTCTGCAATCGGTGCTGGCTACTCTGCGGAGCCAAGAGGGGTTATACTCACCGATCTTGAGTCTGGAGATGAGATATACTGGTATGATTTCGGCCCGTGGTTTGATGGTGGAAAGCTCGCTATTGTGGAAGTAGATGGAGTATGGTATGGTGTTCTTGGTGGGTCTCAAGTAAATAATGGTGGGTTTGGATATGGTGTTAATGGTACTGGAACATATACTCGCGATAGTTATGTTTATGCCTCAATAATATACTTAGGGAATGGTTCCGAAATCATGACTGCTGGTCTTGGCGACGGGCGGCGTGCGCATCCAATTGTGGGTGATGTGAACGGTGATAGTATTCCAGAGGCAATATTCTGCTACTATGGCGACTACTATTATCCAGATACGTGTAGGGTACCGATATATTCTCTCGATGGATCACTTTTAAAGGAGTACGCTCTCTATTACACCAGTCATTCACCCCCATTAGTTCTTGGTCTTGGTGATTTTGATGGTGACGGTATATTTGAGATTGTCGCTCCATCTGATGATTCATGCATATCCATTGTGGATTATTTCGACGGTGTTGTTGCTACGAGGACATTAGGGGAGAGAGGAGGGTTGCCAGAAGCTATAAATGATTTCGATGGCGATGGTAGAGATGAGATCCTTGTTAGGGATAGTGGCTATATTCTTGTTCTGAATGGCAGTCTTAGTGTTGAGACCAGCTACTATGTTGGTGGCTCTTTTAGTTTTCGTGTTGTTGATTTTGATAATGATGATATTAACGAAATTATTGTTCTTAATGAAACTGATGTTCTTGTGTACGACTACCTCCCAACATATCCTTGGGGAGACAACGACGGTGATGGGATACCAAACTACTTAGACATTCCCAATTTTGACACTGTAAAGATCATAAGTGATGAAGACACTATTTTTAGTTGGCCTTTTGAGCTTAGATGGCCCGTTAATATATATGCTATACTCCCATCAACAAACTATTCGTACATGCTTAATGGACTCTATGAGTGGGGCGTTAGAGAGACTGAAGAGTATCAACGTATGCTTCCAATAGTCATAGAACTTCCAAACATTGGTGGCCTCGTAGATTGGCTTAAGAGTTATGCATGGTGGTTTATTGATGATATACTTGGGGATGTTGAATATCACTTGAGCTCTGATGGTAAAATGCGATTATTGCTATTCTACAAGTCTGGCGAAGCAGACTTGCTTTCAGCTGTCCAAAATTCGATCAACATAATTATCGATGGGCTTAAAGACGAAATTATTGACTTAATTCTTGACTTTCTCGAGAACTATGACATAGAGTTGTACACATTGAGAGGCTACCTCTCTGCATATTGTCTGTTTGATTCATCGGAGATCGTGGAGGAAGTGCAACGTTTTAAGAGAATATTGTTCGATCTTCTTGATATTGTTTTATCGGTTTGTAAGGTATTCTCTGGCTATGCTATAAGTATTAAGAACCTTCTCGTGAAGTCTGCGGATCTTGTGTTAGAAATCCTAATTTTGTTGAAGATTAAGAATAGAATAATAGACGTGTTAAAACTCATAATAGATGCGGTGGATCCACCAGGCCGCAGAGTAGTGCTCGAACTCTACAACAAAACGAATAACAGACTCCTATTGGGTTACAATCAGACAAATAACTCTGAGATCTCAGTATTTGAGCATGGCATCTATTTAAGTGGTAACGATACAGCCATAATGATATTGCAGAGAAACATGACAGATTATAAGATAACAGTGCACCACGTAGTGTCTCGAGGTGAAAAGTATGATGGGTCTGACATGCAAGCGCTTCCATACATGCTAACAGTGTGGGACCCGAAGGTGAATCAAACACTGGTCGTTGGTGGATATATTCAGCAAAATGAAACACACACATCGACAATATCTGCGAATAAAACTGGGGTTTATCTCAATCATTTGAGACTGCACGTTGAATTCTCAACGCAAACTATTGAATCAGGAGACCCAGTAACAATATCAATAAGAACTACAGATCAGAACGGACATCCCATAAGCGTCGACGTCTTTGCACTTATAAGCGGCCAGAATCTATCAGCAACCGAAGTAGAAACCGGAGTTTACGATGTTACGATTAGCACCGCTGGGCTATATGGCGACTATAGGGTGATAATCTACACAAGTGCCCCCACAGGTTACCTACCAGACACGTATTCATATAGATTGAGCATAGTGGATACTAGACCCCCATACGTAGAAATCCTCATGGCAAACAATACGATGTTTAATACATCATTCCTAACAGTTAAGTGGTGGGCTCTAGATAATGGAAGCGGCATCGCATATTATCTTATCAAACTTGATGATGGGGACTGGATCAATATTACCAAAACAAACTACACATTCACTAGTATTCCTGATGGAGAGCATCTAGTAGTGGTTAGGGCGATTGATAAGGCTGGAAATACTGCTGAAACATCAGTAAGATTCATAGTGGATACTAAGCCCCCCGTGCTTACAATCCTCATCGAAAACGGAACAATCTTCCAGACATCTTCTCCAACGATTGGGTGGGAGGCATATGATGAAAATGGAGTAGCATACTATCTAATTAAACTCGATAATGAAGAGTGGATAAAAGTTACAACAACGAGCTATACATTTAAGAATTTATCTGAGGGAATACACACCATAACCATAAAAGCGTTTGATAACGCAGGAAATTCAGCTTCGGTATCCGCAACATTCAATATAGCCAAGCGCACTCGAGAAGGAGTAAGCCCATTACTATGGCTGATATGTACGCTATGTATCATATCGATTAGTCTAGCAATATACTTTATAAGGAAGAAAAAATTGTTAACTAAGTAATCGACATAGTTGAGCTACTACAAAGTTT
>JAHKKZ010000158.1 GCA_029856685.1 Candidatus Njordarchaeota archaeon | reverse complement strand
TGTGTGTGTATTCTCTTATTTGGGACAAGCTTCACAACTAGTTTCTTTCTCTTTTTTGGCTCAAATATCATCACAAATTCTCCTTCGGAGAATGTTTCCAATATTCATCACCCAAATAACCGTCTTATTTCCTTCAGAATATGGTTAAGTCCAATACCATATTTGACGCTAAGAGGTATAGGTTTAAGTTTAAGCGTATTCACAACAAATCTAAATATTCTATCATACGTCTCGCGATCAACAATATCAATCTTATTCAAACCAACAACAATTTGCTTGGTACGAAGAAACTCCGTAACCTCCTTGTAAATCCGAATCTGTTGCTCAGCATCTAACGTTCTTTCAACACCGCAATCAAAAAGAAAGATAATCCCATCAGCGATTGTTCTTATTGCTTGGAGAGCTAAAATTTCTTCCTTCTTTTTTCTCGAAATTGGCCTGTCAAAAAGCCCCGGTGTGTCAACAATCTGAACTACTTCGCGTGGATTAGATCTTATTTCAATATGACCAAATACAAGGTTTTTTGTTGTAAACGGATATTCTGCGATTTGAACCTTCGCTTTGGAAAGTCGGCCTACAAGGCTACTCTTACCACTATTAGGAGGCCCGCAAACGACTATTGTTCTGAGTTCAGGATTATAATCTGGAAGAGCCCTAAGCTTTTTAATAATCGTATTTAGATAGATGAAAGCATCACTGATTTCCCGTATAAATGAATTCATCCTTGCTAAGTATTGTTTCCAAAGTCTATGAAGGTGGTTGATGAAGACTTTCTCAGGGAGGTATGGATTCTTTTTTATCCCCCGCACACTTCTCAAGTATTCATCGGAGAGTTTCTCAATGACTCTTACTGCGCCAGCAATACGGCCTAATGCTCTCTTAAACTCATCTGTGCTTGAATAGACATCTATTATAGTCCTATAGAATTCATGTATAGAATTGATATTAGGTATAGATTGAAGGTAGTTACGTAAGTTTGTGACTAGGACCTGTCTAATGTATCTGATTTTATTTAATATTAAGATTTTTTCCTTCTGGAATCTTTCGGCCCTCATTTTGGGCAATGAAAGTTTTAAGGATTTTCGAATAGCTCTATCAAAAAGCTCTATCGGATTTATCAAAGTAGCTTTCTTGAATGGATTGCCTTTTTGTTCCTCTCTCATCGTGTAGCACTACTTTTCACATAGCCAATATAAGTATGCATTCTCTCTAATATTTAGTTGGGAATTTGGGGGTTTTTATGACAGATGAATTCATCCCGCGAGAAATACCGCGTGTGCGTGTAGCACTTTTCGGTCCATCAAATACAGGCAAAACCACATTTTGCAACATGCTTACCCAGCATGAAATTAGTAAAATAGAACCAACAGAGTCTGCTCGCATCATTGAGATTCTCAGAGACTATAAGCGGAGGACTGTTATGGGTACGTATGAAACCGTAACGAAATACAAACTTACTCTAGTAGATGTCCCTGGGAGAGAAGAATTTAAAGAGCAGAGAACAAAATCTTTAACAAAAATTGTGGCATGGATATTTTTCTATGATGCGACGGATCCAACGTCGGCAGAGAATCTCCAGAGGATGATTAGAGAGGAGCTTGAGAAGGAACGTATGCTGAAATCTGCTATTGCGATGATAGTTGTTGGTACCAAAAGTGATTTGGGTCCAGACCCAGGGGCTGTGAAGATCGGAGAAGAAATAGCAAAACATCTCTCAAAGAAGACATCATCCCTCTATGGCTATGAGGTGCCTCATTTTCTAATTTCTTGCTTAGACTCAGAGGATGTAAATCTGGCTTTTCTGTGTATCGAAAGAATAAACTTCGAGCTTAAACTGCCCGAAGACTTAATCTCCAAGCTTAAAAGAAAAATGGAGAAGTATCTTGAGAAACCACCTATAGAAAAGCCTGTTCCTCCCAAAATTATAGAGCAAAAAATCGAAGAACAACAAATAACCGCAATAGAAACCCCACCAGAAGCTCCCACCGAAGAAACAAAGGAAGGAGAAATCCCCATACCACCACTTCCTAAGTTGCCCGAGGGAGCCGAAAAACAACTTGAGAAACTGCGGATGGAAATTCCACCTGAGGAGCAGATCCCCGAGCCACCTGTCGGAATTCCCCTCGAAGAGACTCCTCAAGTACTTAAAGAGGCAGAAATAAAAGCTGAGGCTTCCAAGATCGAGAAAATGGAAGCACCGCCGCATACCGAGGAACATGTGGAAATCGAAATAACTCCTAGAGAGAGCCTTATCGGCAAGGGGGTTCCTCCTCCAGAAGCTCCACATAGACTTATAGAGCTATGTGAAACAGATTTTGATTGGGCATTAGCAAACTCTTTGTATAGTCGGATAGGACCGTTCTCGAAGATATATGTTGTTGATGTAAAGCCAGATAAACTGCTGGTAGCATACGATAACAGAAAAAGAGAACTAGGTAAGGATGAGGAAAAACTCTTATTGGGGCTATTAGATGCTGTTTCGGTATCTGAGACTATTACCGAAAGACCTAAGGCTATGCTTATTATAAGTGAAAAACTTTACGCTATAATACTGGGTAAGAAGCTTTTGATCATCCAAACTTCAAATGACATAATTAGGGAGATATGTTCAATACTAGCAAGTCTGAGAAGTAGCGAGCAAGAGACTTCCTTAGCGGTACCAGGTAAACATGTGACATTAGACATAAGTTTAGAAATGACTAAACAGAAGGCACTTATTGGACTAGCAAGAAATCTTCAGCAAAAAATTAGAGGGGTCTCATCATGCTTTATACTCATAAGTACTAATCGAAAAATTGAGGTTGCATATTCCGATCAAAAGAATCTATCTAAAAAGCAGATAGAGTTACTAGAAAAAATTTTAACTCTCAGCAAAACCATAAATGAAGCTATAGGCAAACATAGAGTTATTATAATTTATGGTTTGTATGCGAGTATAATGATACTGAATGGAGACAAAGGATTATTGATACTTACATTCACAGAACGAATCCCCTCATCGCTAATTAATGTTATCTCCAAAGTAGCATAGAAAACTAATAAATTATGTTCCTGCTTTTTTTGGGAATAGATCTATAACGACCCAAAATGTTAGATCTAAAATGCCCAAAATGCGAAAAAGAATTAACAATTCAGAAAAGAAAAGTAGATAGCCAAACAATAAAAGTAATAATGTTCTGCCTAAACTGCGGATACTACAAAGAAGTAATAGCCCGAATAAGAAGTAACCATGAGAAAATAGTATCACAAAGAGGAGATATAGCGACAATAATGCCACTACAGAGTATCCCTTCTAAAGCTCCTAAACCCATTAGAATAGTCATGGATAAAGCTAAGGAGAACAATTTCTTAGAATACACACCAGTTTTTTATAGTGACCTATACACAGACCCCCCAGAATTAGGAGTCGATGTCAACGAGGAGACTCTTCGCTTATTGGGGCTAAAATATATTGCTGATAAAATATGTGATAGCTTGCGATCTAGAGGAATAAAGAAACTTTATAAATTCCAAGAGGATGCTATCCGTACGATATG
>JAHKKZ010000157.1 GCA_029856685.1 Candidatus Njordarchaeota archaeon | reverse complement strand
GTGAGCCTCCCATAGCCTTTGGACTCAGCGATTATTCTGAATAGCTGGTGTGTTTGTTCTACCGAGAGGGATTTAAGAAGGATCCAGATCTCGCCGATTATGGCCAAGAGTGGAAATCCCTCCTCGCTCTCTTCGGGTTCCGCAAGCTCTCTGGTTCTCTCAACGACTGGTTGTTCGATTCGTGGTTGTCGTATCTGTTGTGGAGGCTCTGGTTGCTGTACTCGCGGTTGTTCTAGCATTTGAGGCTGACGCTGTGGTATGATCCATCTTGTTGGTGGTCTTCTTATCTCTATTTTTGCTGTGGCCGGATCCCTCACAATTATGTCTGGCACATATGGAAATCCAAGCTCCTCGGCTCTCCTAACCTCCCTTAGATATGTTTTTAGCCATGGGTATTTCCTGAATAGGTTTTGGAGCGAATATCTTCTGTGATACCTCCTCTCCGCAGCACTCTTTATCCTCCAAGCTATTATTCTTGTCTTTATGTCCTCTATCACGAACATCAGGAAGAAGTACCACGTTACGATGAATGCTATTGCGAGCCCCTATCCTAAGTGGGATTGGAGGAATTGTGATGAGTATTCCTACCGGGATTAGGACAAGCAATACTGCGAGCTTCTCATACCACTTGGGCTTCGTCCACTCAACGACCTCATCCCCAGTCCAACTCATCTAACTATTCTCGCCGGCTTGGTTTTTTATCCGCTCTCCCGCCCTATGTTTCCGCTTAGAAGCCATAAAAATTAGTCAACGGGACTAGTTTTGCGACAGTTTTGCAAAGAATGTCTATCTTATTTTGCTCTCAGAGAATATGCCCAATCCATCGTAGAGAACTCTTATATTCTCCATCATGCGCTTAACCACGGGATTGGTCATGTCCTCGGGCTTTATCACCACGATGTCGATGGCAAAGGTTTTTGCTCCCAAGCTCCTCCTTATCTTGACAATATTTCCTAGAATATCACCTGGGGTCTCAGTAATGACTAATATGTCAAAGTCACTCTTTAATGAGTGGTCGCTTCGGGCTCTGCTTCCAAAGAGTATGATGGTTACGTTGTCCCCATATACCTTTCTTATGCTTCTAACTATACGCTTTTGATACTCTTCAGCAGCTCTCTTCAATCTACTCAAATACGTATCCAGAGACATCTTTGACGAACTCCAAAATTTTTCTTGAACATTCCACACACTTACGAGCTCTTCTAGAATCATACGATATTGCTCTTGTCCCAGGATATCGTGCTCCGATGTAGTGTGGCGAAAGATAATCTGCACAGTCATATACATCCGAAGGAATATCAATACCTGCTCTCACGTGGATCTCATCAAGTAGGGCGACAAGGTCATGTGTGAATGGATATGATTTTGATAAGTATACGAGTAACCCTTTAAGAGCGAACTCTGCGGCTTGGTGAGAATTGAGACATGCAGCCCAGTAGGGCCCCTCATCCATGTATCGTTTTGCCTCCTTTATGTAGAATTTTGCCTTGTCAAACCATTCCTCCCACGAGTCCATGGGCGTTCTCACCAATAAGATGCTGTTAGCTTATATAGATCATTAACAGAAAGATACTTAAATTCTTTTTAACTTTATATCTTTTGGAATTTTTCATATGTCGCCATCTGGGTGTTGCTCATTGCATGATGCGATCGTAGCAGAAAAACTAACAAAATACTATGGTGACTTCCTAGCGGTCGATCATATAAGCTTTCGGGTTCGTAGAGGCGAAATTTATGGTTTCTTAGGACCGAATGGAGCGGGCAAAACAACAACTGTTAGAATGCTATGCGGACTAACTAGAATAAGCGAGGGAAAGGCATATATTTATGGCTATGATATAAACAGGGAGCTGGTAGCTATAAAGAAGCTAATTGGTGTTGTTCAGGATATTTCAAATCTATACATGGAATTATCATGCTATGATAATCTTATGTTCTGTGCTGAAATGTATGGGGTTCCAAGAAACAAAAGAAAAGAACGAGTCATGGATTTGCTAAGTTTCTTTGGGCTTGAAGACAGAAAGCATGTCAAATTTAAGGAGTTGTCGAAGGGCCTCAAAAGAAGACTAGCTATCGCAGCTGCTCTAGTTCATGAACCTAAACTTCTTTTTCTAGACGAACCAACAATCGGATTGGACGTAAAGAGCAAGAGGCAAATATGGAATTTTATTCGTAAACTCAACGAGGAGGGAATAACAATATTTCTGACCACGCACAATATATACGAAGCATTTAGACTATGCAATCGAATCGCAATAATAAACAGGGGAAAGATAATAGCTGAGGGAACGCCGACAGAACTAAGAAAGAAGGTATCGGGAAACAAGATCATCGAGCTTCAGGTATCTCCACCAATAAAGAAAAGTGCTATTTTTGATAGTGTGGATGGGATAATCGATGTGAAAATCGGGCATGATAATACAATATGCATAACAATAGATGACACCATAGCGGCACTAGAGGGAATACTTAGAATGGTTAAAAAGCTGAATCTGGAGATAATTATGCTGAGTTTGAGAGGGGCAGATGCGGAGGATGTGTTTATTAAGTTGATTGATAAGACTGAAAAGAATATTGGATTTAGTACCGGGGATGATTGACATGTTTCGGTTTGAGGATATCATTAAGGCTTTCTACATCGCTAAGAAAGATATTAAGGAATACTACTTGAAGCCCCCAACGATCAGCTGGGGTATAGTATTTCCAGTTGCATTCACTCTGGCGTTCATACTTAGGGGTGGGCATCATGCCCAAGAAATCATACCTGGACTTATAGCTCTCGCATTATTCTTCGGAACAACATCTATGGCTGCGGCTTCAATAGTTTTTGAGAGAAAAATAGGATCATTCGAAAGGTTACTTCTTTTCCCTGTAAGCTATATCGGTATAGCACTAGGAAAAACTCTGAGCAGTTTCGTCTTCGGAATAATATCTCTATTCGCGACGCTAGTTGTGGTTCTACCATTCATATTAAACGTGCCTGCCTACTCATTCTTCTTGGTTGCGGTTCTGATATTGTCAGCATTAATGTTTTCTGCCTTTGGTGTCTTCGTATCTTTCTTGATAAAGGATCCGACAAACACGATGATGATTTTTAATTCTATAAGGCTTCCTATGATATTCCTATGCGGAGTATTCATTCCTGTATCATCCCTACCCCTACCATTGCGATTAATAGCGTTCCTTCTCCCCCTAACATATTCTGTCGAGGCAACGAAATTTGCTATAAATGGGAATTATGACGTTATCCCACCCATAGAATCAATATCATCGATGCTCATCATAACGATATTACTGATACTGTTAACCTCAATAAAAATAAGGCGTATAATACCATAGATGAAAAATGAAAGACTACTTTCAGAATGGAATTCAATAGAACCTTTAACCAAATATAAGGAGAAGGCTTTTTCCCCAAATTTGTTTTATGATTGATGTTGATAGGGCTGGCCCAATATGACAGTATTATGCATATATTACTGACCCCACAGTCGCTGGGGCTGGGCCCATGAAGATATATGATATTCCACTTAAAAGG
>JAHKKZ010000156.1 GCA_029856685.1 Candidatus Njordarchaeota archaeon | reverse complement strand
ATTATCAATACACAGACCTATTATCCCACCCCCAACAGAATCGAAAAGAACCTTTGTTCTATCACCATACGAAACTTCTAATTTGTAGGCCACATCTTCAGCTTCCAGAGCATTAAACGTTGTCTCGAATGTGTGGATGAGGTCGTACTCCTTCTTTTTCTCTAAAGAACGTTTAACATCGTCAAATATCCGTCTTCTATCAGAGGAAAAATAGCCACCAAGAAGCCCAAAGATAAGGGCACGAATGGATCTATGTCCAATAAAAGAATACATTGCTCTCGAAGGATTTGGACAGAGAATCGTAATCCTAAGGTTCTTCTCCAGAGAGTCTATTGTTGGCTCAAAACCTAACCTAACAAGATGATTATGGAAGATATATCCCATAACAAATGGGGCGGATGTATGAGAACTTGATGGCCCCAAGATAGGTTTCAATACTTGGTGGACAGTCCAAAAATACCCCATAAGCATACCCCTCTGAGATAAACCAAAAATAGAACAAGAAATCATAAAACAATATAAAGCAGAGGCAATGGGATGAAACTCCCATTCACTTTCTCAAAAACCTTAGCTCTCGGTACGTAGAATCCTCTTTTAATATCTCCAAAAGACGATTAAGCTGAATAACATCTCGACAAAAACGCTTAACTTCTTCTTCTGATATCATATATGCGTATGGACAATATTCAGCATCAACGACACACCGACCATCAATCTCAATCAACGGATAGAGCCTACAGCCAATAGGTCTGTGCTCGTAGATCTTACACATACCATCCTCACCCAGAAAAACACATCGGCCATCGATATTTCTGAGACGCCAGAGCCCACCACGAAAAACAGTAAAGTCCTTGGGCTTATACCCAAGGCTCACAATCCTCCTAATATCCTCATCAGTAAGCGGCATCTCTGTTTCTAAGCAACAATTAAAGCAGCCCATTTTTATGCATATTGTCCCATCTAGGAGACCCAACTAATGACACCAAGCATATCTGTTTCTTAGCGGCATCCCAAATTTGTTATCGATTCTAATTAGTATTTCTTAGTTTTAGTCGATTAATAGCATTATAACCAGGTATCTTCTTATCATCTTCATCCAAATGAAGTGATTTTATCAGCTCTATTTGTCTCCTTGCATTCCAGCTCATCTAGTGTCAGCCCCATAGTCGCAAAACTGGTTTTTGTTAGCTGATTTTGTGGCTTCTAATATGCGTCGTTCTTGTGCAATTTCTCGCGGGAGCCGCCAGATATTTCTCGCCTCGCAGTGCGTTCTGTACATTTAAGAAAACATATGTATTCCATGTTGCGCTACGTCCTATGCATCCGAGTTGTTCCCCATCTTTGTTTTTGGTTTAGGCTTCTGGTTCTTCCTCTCAGACCGCTTCTCTCCCTCCCCCTGGCAGCCTCATCATCGCATCTACTATCCCTCCTACTCCCCTGTTCCAGCTACTGGTCGGCGAGTCCTTAGTCATTTTTGTTTCCGTTTCTCTTTTTCCTCGAAGCTGTCTGCCTACCTGACCTCTCCAGTGCTGATTGACACATATTAGAAGCCACAAAATCAGCTAACAAAAACCAGTTTTGCAATACTTTTTAAGTTTTATGGCAACGTGATTTGCTGAGAGACATAATTATATGTCATGTGCTTCTAAGCCCTGTAATTCATGCATATATACTAGGCCTTAAATACTGAGAATTAGTATATTCCATATATTAGAATATTACAAGTTTTATCAATAGGGTGATGTGCATGGAGTGGAAAACTTATAATGGTAGATTCGCCGAGCATTATCGTATAGGATGGATGAATAACGAAGATTCTCCACATCCCGAGCCACCCCCAAGACGCATAGAGCCGGGGGCCCCTCCTCCCCGCCCTCACATGCCTTTCCCTCCACCTCCTCCAAAAGGTTTGATTTCTCCTTTAATACTGAAGGCACTCATCCTTAGAATCCTCAGAGATAGCCCATCGTATGGCTACGATATCGTCAATAAGATAAATGATATTTTGGGGTCGCGTGTCCCCCGATCCGTGATTTATTATCATTTAAATGCTGCTGAGCGTCTCGGATTGGTGGTATCAAAGTGGGAAGTCTCTGGCAAGAAGGCTAGGAAGATGTACTACATCACAGATTCGGGAGAGGCGTTCCTGGAGGATGCAAAGAAGAAGTTAGAGAGGCTGAGGAATGTGATAGAGTACATCTATTCATAGGAGGAGAGGTATTTGCCAGCATTTTTTTGTACCGATCCTACCACATCTCCCTCACCGAATACCACATTCGGCCCATTCGAAGGAAGTATAATGACTCTCCTTGCTGGAACCACTTACTATTTTTCTTAACCACCATTTCAATTTTCTAACTAAAGATAGAAACAGAATTTTTCCTTTTCCTCACATGCTTCCTAAGTTTTATCGTAGTTATGCTGATACTTGATCATGCAGACTTCTTTGCATAAGTAGACCTCCAACTAAAGGGACAAAAACGCAAAAGACCCACACAACCTATTATGGATTTATCAAAGCTCTTGTGTGCCTGGATGCTCTTCCCGTTCCTCAATTTTATATTAAACTCTGAAACAGATACACTGGCTATTCAGAATAATCGCCGAACGTCTAGGAGAACAAAAGAGTTCTAGGAATTCAGAAGAAAAAATCCGAGAGATACTGTTCAGGGAACTCAAATACAACACCGAGAACCTCATCGGATTCTCGGAAAACTAGTGGGGACGTAACAGGGGCGCAACAACAGACAGAGACAGTAATCAGAATGATACTTGGAATCAAAGAGGAAAAGAGGGAATAACAAGACCTAAACTCAAGAAGAAACCAACAACAAGAACAACAAAAAACAGAAAACACAGCCTCGAATGTACAGAACACAGCGCGACACAGAACACATGCCGATTTTTCGAATGTACAGGACACAATGCAATACGAGCAACATAGAATGTATTCCACGAAAAACTAGGCGGAACTGAGCAGGAGTGAGCAAGACCGAGCAAAATGACCAAAACACGCCATTTCCGTTGGAATGTAACCGATGACGCTAAAGCCCCACCGGAGAATACTGAGCAAAACTGAGCAAAGTGAGCAAAATCGGCGCGGTGGGTAATATTTAGTGGTGGGGTAAAATGAGAAAAGTCTCGTATTGCTGGCTTTGCCATTTCTGTTTTTCCTAATGCCATATGTCGGCCTTAAAAATGATTTCGGCTAGGAGAACTAGATGGTACAAAACTGCAATCAATTAGCCCGACAGATCACAAATTTGGAATTATCTCTTCCTTGAAGCAATAATAATATGTCTGAGACGCAAAATAGTCGGAAAACTCACTGGACATACTAGCATAAATCATCTTACACTTCTAGCTATTTTCTACTTAACTTCCTCTAAGAAAATCTGCTACCGACGACCTCATCAGAATTGCTTCGCTATCTTGTCATAAGCATCATAGATTTGTTGCCACTAATAACAATTATCCCACCACTACTATAACTAAAGTTGGCTCATCCTAAATAGAGCATCCAATCTAATTTTCTTAGTTTTT
>JAHKKZ010000155.1 GCA_029856685.1 Candidatus Njordarchaeota archaeon | reverse complement strand
ACCCAAAATAACATTAAACATGATCTCTGTTTCATCAAAACCTGGAGATAAACCAGCAGTTCCTCTCCCCGCCCGCTTAAACAATTCATTTATATAATAATAACTCTTAGAAGAACCAAGAAAAACCTCAGGTTTCGAAGGTAGTGGCATTAATCCCATTCCCTTAATACCGCTTGGAACTACTAAGTTGATACCGAAGAGCATAACCTCTATTCCATTGTTCCAAGAGACTACTGCTACTTGGAATGGTTCCTGGACATCCACAAAGTCTGTGGGAATAAAAGTCATATCGCAATATACATCATTAACAAAGAGGAAAAACGAAAGCATTAACAACAAGAGGAAAACTTTCCGCATATACCACACCAGAAATACTATAAATACTAATTTACCGAAAACATATTATAAATGCTAATATCAGACCGGTTTAATAAAACAGATTGCTTGAGCCCTGCTTTTTATGTCAAAGGAGAATAGCATTGCAGCCCATTCTTTTGAATACCTCAGCATTCTATGGAAGAATGCTATTTAGAAGCTCATAAAAAAGAGAAAGAAGAGGTTATATTTGCTCCCGCAGCTACATTTTCCTCTTTTTCAGCAACAAAACCACTGCTATTATCACTGCCAATAGAATTAGTGCTATGCTTATTGTCTGCCAGGTTGGTATTCCTCCCTCTGCACGCTTAGCAACACTTATGATTACTATGTCTCTTTCAGTTTGGTTAAGCTGATCCTCAAGTATTAGTGTTATATTATATTTTCCTGGTGTGTCTGGCGTGAATGAGTAGGATATAAATCTCTCTCCAGTCCACGGCATATCAATGGCTACAGTGTCGTTGATATATATTTGGTATCTATAGGGCGAATGATCGAAGACTTCCCACTCAAGTACTATTTCGTCACCAACCGTAGCGTTTGTTATTGTTGGTGAACTCAGTATACGTGGCTTCTCCGTTGGAAACACAATGATTGTTCCATCGGCATGAGCAACGTTGTTGAAAATATCGTATGCTGTTATCTCAAACGTATAGTTGCGGGCTTCATCTATTATCTCCCACAGATTTATAGTTATTCTTGTTCCAGACTCATACGAATTCTCTAACACTATCCCGTTGATAGCCAAGATATACATATATGGAGTCTCATCGTTCACAACAAACTCAAGCTTTCTCTTCAATCCTAACTCATATTCTATAGGAACATCACTCAGAATTGTTATGGTGGGCGGAGCAGAATCATAGCTTGCCGCTGCATATATACCCGTTATACTCAGGTTTTTGAAATTAGTGATGTTCAACACAGTCTTACTCTGTATCACAAAGAACGAGCTGGATATTGCTCCTATTTCAGTCTCAACGTATCTTGTTGTCATGTACGGCTTCTCGGTATACGGGTCTGAATATGCGATTTCATCTCTGATTCTTGAGGCGCTATACATTATTGGTGCTGTTCCAATGTCTGTGTTTATTGTGTCTATAGTTACATTTCTCGGTGAAATGGAGACATTGGCAGCGTGAATTACTCTGTAATCGGGGACGATTATTATGTCTGTTATGTTGCTTCTATCTATGCCCAGATATGTATCGTTATGAAGATAGATCTCTTCCAAGACACTATCTCGTATCACTGCACTGGAATTCATAATATATAGTGATGATATATTTATATGTGTCATGTTGATCCTGGAGTATGCCGCATAGATTGTGGAATATGGGCTAGCAGAATACATCCTGTCAATCGTTATGTTTGAGCCAGATACCTCTACGTAGCTCGATGAGAGAACTGTGTTGTTCATCTGGCCAGTAGCATTATATATTCCGATGCCATTAGTATTAAGACTTCTTATGGAGAATTCCCCAAGATAAAGCACTGTTGATGTCATTATTGTTGTTAGATTGTCAACTTCAACGTTTCCTCCTCCCAATATCGCTGGCGGCGAGTCTCCTTTCATAAAACTTGCGTTCACCAGAACATTTTGGATATTTGCGCTGGCCGTCTCAACCATCAATATGTTTAGTTCTGTATTTATGATGTCTATGGGGCTCTCAGTAGCGTACAATGCAAAGTAGTTTGAATTGTTTAATATTAGATGGGCATCTGGGTTTTTGTCTACTACTATAGCCTCCAGATACATCCAGATTGTTGATGATATCTCGTTAAGAAGAACTCTGTATGTTCCAGTTGGTATTACGTTTTCATCAATTATTATTGTTCCCGTCCCAGTTATCAGGTAATTCCTCATAGCGGCGGTTATCTGGCAAGTTTCCACAGTGACGTTTGCCAAGAGATATGTCAGCCTATCTAGCTCCGAGTTCTTTATGTATATCTCACCACGTGCTAATGCATCTAGAACACTAATATTAGAATTCTCGACATAGATATTAACCGTTGGGACATTAGCTATACCTATATCTTCGAACATACCAAAGCCCGCATGTGAGATGTTGCTGTTTACTATAGTTATATCCCCAGATTGTATGAACATATCGTTTGTTGCTTTAACATCTCTGAGTTCTATGTCCGCGTACGTCCATGAGTTTAGATATGAGAACGTAGTATTGCTAAGACTACCATATAGATATTCTGCCTCAACATATACTAGATTTGAATTGTTCGCCTCAATGTGGAGTTCCTCGAATTCAAGATTGCTTATCATTGATACATTGACCAGCGTTAAATAGCTGGTGTTTACTCCATAGATATTGAGCGCGTTTATGCTCATATTGAGTACTTCTAGATATGATTGGCATCTCATGTATATGTTTATGCCATAAGCCAATAGATATTGTTTTCCACCAAGTATTGTTAGGTTTGTTCCATTTAGATAGATATCGCCCATGAAGTAAAAACCGCTTAGATCGTTTCCTCCTAGGTCTACGAATCCATATGTTATGGCTGTATCGTTGATTATAACCATGTTGAGCATTTTGTATCTGCCAGGACCAAGAACAGTGTTTCCATCGACGATCATAGATATATTCGAACTCTTGAAGATTACCTTTGAATTGTGAACCGATTTTATAGTTGAAGTCGCATTTAGAAAAGTGTTGTAGATGCGGATCTCACAGTTCTCAACCCAGAAATTGTATGCGTTTATTAGCTGTGAACCACTTATATTAAGCTCAGAATCACGTAGGAGAATGTCGAAGGATTTCATATACGTATTTTCTATGGTGATCCGAGAGGAGTTTCTGGCGGATAGGAATAGTCCCAAGTCGAAATTACTATTAGATATTATTATTGTTGCTTGTGATGCGTATATTTTATTGGTAATTGCTGGATTAGATATGTTGAAACGGGCGTTACTGTTGAAAATATATGCTGCTTGGACATTGTAGAATATAGAATTATTTGTGTTAATCACATAGATCGTCGCGGATCTGTTGAACTCTACTAGGCTTGCATCGTAGGCTATAAAATCTGCAACGTTCACAGTAGCGTTAATAATTGTTTCTGAGGAGTTGTAGTTTTCATAGTAACTACTATAGGTTATATGAGTCTCATTAACCCTCAGAACATCATCGTAGATCCGCCTATAATACAGTGTGTCTACCCTAGATTT
>JAHKKZ010000154.1 GCA_029856685.1 Candidatus Njordarchaeota archaeon | reverse complement strand
GTTAGAGGGATAAAAATGATTATTAGTGAGGCTAAAAGACTGCCAATGAGGATATTCATAATGGCTCCTAGTTGTGTCCCTGCTGCACCAGGTGTTGATACTTCGGGCGCTGAAATAGGACCGAAAGATATTGAAGAGTTGTTAAGAGAGGATTTAGTAATAGGTCTGGGCGAGATGATGAATTTTCCAGGCGTGATAAATGCGGAAAAAGATGTTTTAGACAAGATCCTGTCTACTGAGAAGAAAAGAAAGGTTATTGATGGTCATGCCCCTTTACTATCTGGTAGAGATCTCCAAGCTTACAGAACATCGGGTATAATTACTGACCATGAGAGCACAGAGATCGAGGAGGCCATCGAGAAACTTCGATTAGGAATGTACTTACTTGTAAGGCAGGGCTCTGTGTCTAAGAATATAGATATCCTTAGAGGGATTCTTGAGATGGGTCTTCCGCTGGAAAGATGCATATTTGTGACAGATGATAAACATGTGGATGATATACTGAAGAATGGGCATCTGGAGCCAGTACTAAGAACAGCAGTTGAGATGGGTGTAGATCCGATAAAGGCCATAAAAATGGTGACGCTTCATGTAGCTACCGCCTATAGGCTGAGTAGGATGGGTGCTATAGCTCCTGGATATTATGCTGACATCGTTCTCTTAGAAGATCTAAGGAATTTTGGGGTCAAGGCTGTTTTTCTAAGTGGAAAGCTTGCAGCGAAGGATGGAAAATTACTCATCAGCATTGAACCATATGAATATCCGAAGTGGGCTCTCGAAACAATCAATTTGAAGAGAAAGATATCAAGCGGAGACCTAACGATAAGAGCAAAAGGAGATACAGTTCGGATCAGAGTAATCGGAGCAAAAGAAAACTCTGTTATAACCGACGAAATAATTGAAAATATGGAAGTAAGGGAGGGTCTTATTGAGGCAGATGTGGAGCGGGATATTTTGGAAATCGTGGTTGTTGAGAGGCATAAGGCTACAGGTAACATAGGTCTAGGGTTCGTGAGAGGTTTTGGACTAAAACGTGGTGCTATCGGATCGTCTGTCGCTCATGACTCTCATAACATAGTTGCTGTGGGGACAAACAGAGAGGATTTAGCAAGAGCGATAAACGCGATAGCTGAGATGCGTGGGGGGCTTGTTGCTGTGGAAGAGGGAAAAGTAGTAGCAAAACTGGAGCTTCCATTAGCAGGTTTGATGAGCTTGGAGGAGCCAAACATCGTTGCCGATAAGCTTAGGAAACTGATCGAGGCGGCGAGAAAAATAGGTGCACGATTTGAAAACCCATTTATGACACTATCCTTCATGGCGCTTCCAGTTATTCCGAAACTTAAGATTACCGACAAGGGACTCTTCGATGTTGAGAGTTTCAAGCATGTTCCACTCATCGTTAAATAAAGCGGCGTTGAAGTCCAATTATAGGTAGTGTCGCCGAGACGGAAAACCTAATCTTATCGCTCACCACTCATTTTTTGCTGGCGCCTAGATATATTCTGTTGAGGTATTCTATTAGTATGGTTAGCTTCCCCCGTTCCTCTGAGTCATTTATCTTATCCACAAGTCTTCTTGACTCCTCAATGAGCTCCCGTACTCTATCCCAACGCCTGAGATTTATGTTTATTGCGATTATCCTAGCAAGAAGAACAATCATCTCAACATAACTTCTATCATCATCTGCCAGATCGAATAGTAGATCATATGCTTTTTCTAGGAAAGTAAGGCCCCTCCATAAATATCCCAATGAGGCATAGCTTAGACCTAGACCATACATGATCCTTGCTTTTAGCCTCATCATATGAGAATCTTCTTCCTTCTGTTCTCTTAGGCCATGTAGAGCTTTCTCCAGCACCTCAATAGCCTCCGTATATTTTTCGACCTCCACTAAGAGGGAGCCCTTATTTGTGAGTATATCTATCTTTATTCTTGTCAGACCCAGTGTATCCGCTATTTTTTCGGCTTCATTCAAGCATTGTAACGCGTCTTCGTACCTCTTAAGGCTGAATAGAGAGTTCGCTTTTATTAGCAGAGCCCGCATTCTTTCTCCTTCTGGAAGCTTACTATAAAGTGCATTTGACTGTATCTCATCTATTATTTTCACAGATTCGTCAAACATTTTTTGTAAGTAGAGGTACTCGGATTTGTCTAAGAGGAATATAAGTTTCTGCATAGAGTCCCTCTCTATTTTGCTGAGTCTATCAGCAGTAGATGCAGCCTCCCCCCATCTTCCGCTAGCATCGAGAATTTCCTTCTCAATTCTAAGTAGTATTCCGAGAAGTTCGCTATCCGCCATATATTCCCTTACTCTTCTCTGAGCCCAACCTAGCACTTCTAGGGCTTCTGAAATTAGGGTTTTTCTTTTTGAATATTCAATTACGATGCTCACAGCAAATCTTATCGCTTTCCTATTATCCCGTCTCCATATTTTCTGGAGAACTCCTATTATGAATGATGTTACTGTAGCTTCTCTCCCAGCATATGTTTCATTTATGTCTATAAGGAGACGAGGGATCATGAACAATGCCTTGCTGTTGGTCGATGCTAAAATCTCAGCAGACCTCACCCAGGAATAAATAGAAGCAAGGAAATATGAGTCCTCATCCCGGAGCTCCCTTCTAAATAGTTGCATAGCACCAAGAGCTATGTTCGCATATATAAGCCCTGCAAGAGCCCTCTTCCACTCCTCCCCACTTTTTGCTAAGTTATCAACGGGTATTGTCGCGGATAGGATTTCTTCTGGTCTTGCTTCTGGGTACTCATTTTTCAGTGCTTCATAATTCGATGTTATTACTCTTCCGACAAAAGATGAATCCGCTGCGAGGCTTGCAACGATTGTCATAGCTTTTCTTGTTGGGTCTTTAACCACTTTTTTCACCTTAATTCTAGTATTGTGGGATTATACGCTCTTTCTAAGATTTCTTAATTGCTTCCCAGAAGATCTTTGGGTCTATCTTTATCACGCTGTGAGGCGATATTTCTTTCCTCGCATTCAGTGATATCAATGCTATTCTAGCATTTTTAAGTTCCTGAATATTTTTAGCTCCCGCGTAGCCCATAGCGATTTTTAGGCCGCCTATAAATTTATGAATCACCTCTATTATGGAGCCTTGATAGGGTACAAATGCCTCTACACCCTCAGGAATCATCTTTGTTATCCTACTATACCTATCAAGCATTCTCTCCAACTGTACTGTAAGCGATCCCATTCCCCGGTATGGTTTATATTTCTTTCCCTCTATCTCTATTATTGGGCCAGGACACTCAAGGCACCCAGCCAGATATCTTCCACACATCACCGCGTCGGCTCCTAGAACTAAAGCTTTAAGAGCATTCGCAATCGACGATATACCCCCATCAGCAATTACCGGTATGTCTAATGAGAGCTTCTGAAGAGCACTTCGTGCCTCGATAGTAGCGAAGAGGGTTGGTGCAGAAACACCTGTTTCTTCACCAGTTTTACATATACTCCCAGAACCAATACCTACGCGGAAACCATCAACTTTTTCAAGTCTTGATACTATGTCCTCCACAGCTTCCGATGTTCCTATATTACCTATGATGAGGTCCGAT
>JAHKKZ010000153.1 GCA_029856685.1 Candidatus Njordarchaeota archaeon | reverse complement strand
CTTGGTTGGTGTTGTTAATGGGCATATGGCCGTGTCTTGCGATGAGGTTGCTGATATTCTTAGTGAGCTTGAAGAATCCTTGAATGGTTTTCTGGGGCTTGTTGAGGAGATTGAGAAGGATAATGTTTGGCCTAATAAAGAGGAATATTCTAACTATAAGGAGAATCTTAAGGGTTTGCTTGAGGAGATGGAGAACATCATTAGTAACCTAATCACTATATACGAGTCTGGTGGGTTTGAGGATGAGAGGAAGGTCGCTAAGCATATGGGGGAGCTCGTAGGGTTTTTAGGGCTACTCTGGACAAGGTACTTAGAGTATTTAGCTAGGGCCGAATTCTTGATAAAGAGCGTGAAAGAGAGTATTGAGAATGGTAATAGTGTCTCGGAGGATG
This sequence comes from Candidatus Njordarchaeota archaeon, assembly GCA_029856685.1. Lineage (GTDB taxonomy): Archaea > Asgardarchaeota > Njordarchaeia > Njordarchaeales > Panguiarchaeaceae > Panguiarchaeum. Next base: position 3,190 of record JAHKKZ010000153.1, on the reverse strand, counting down.
CGAAGGTTGCCACGATAGCGTCATATTTGCTCGTCAGAACAGCACTAAACTTTTTGTCGCTCCTCAATCATTTGTGGATATATGAGAAGGTGAACGATGAAACTATGAGGGAGAAGAAAAAGATGGAGGAGCTAATCGCAAGGGAGAACGGAGAAATTGTAGGATTGGCAATTAGCCTGGAAACTTTGGCTAGCTCTCTTGTTGGTGGTTTTTGGAGGGTAGATTTTGCCGGGTGTAAAAATAGCATAGAGGGGAATCTCAAGAACATATTGAAGAATGCATTTATGTGTCCCGATAAATCAGTCAAAGTTCTTCAAAAGTTTTTCATGTCTGATGAAACCTACATCACGTTTGATGAACTTTCTAAAATGCTCGGTAAGGCGGATAACGCGGTTGTTGTTCTTGATGAAAACGGTGCTCCAAGACAAATCATTGTAGGGTACAATAAAGGGGAGGATTACGAGTATCTTATTCTTAACGGTAATGGCATTATCGTTCTGGATCTCATATTTACGGTAGAGCACAATGGGAGAAGCCACGTGGTTCGCTGGCCGGTATTCCTGATAACTGATTTCTTCGGCATAAAAAGGGAGACCAAAAGCGAGAGGGCGGCGTTCCCCAGTTTCCCAATAGGTGTAGAGTTCCAGGATGCAAGAATAGTTGAGGCATATATTCCTGTCTTTGGAAACCCCAAAACACAAATCAGTATTACTGGTCGATCGATAAAGTTTGGGTCAAATTCACTAGTGAAATTCTTCCGGCTTTTGTCGAGGCCCGTAGATATAAGTATGCTTAGAAATGCCTTGAGGTACATGAGAAATTTTGGTGTTGTTGAGGGGGATCCGAGTAATCTTCATGGTAGTGGGGGTACAGATAAAGCTAGGGCGGCGTATGGTATATTCTCTACTTGTTTCGAACAGTTTAGGGGCGATAAGGAGCTCTATGAGAAGGCTATGAATAAGCTTTTCGAGAATTGGAATTGTGTTCCGAGTGAAAAAGAGCTTAGAGTTAGGCATTGGGTTGGGGACCTGATTAGGAATGCCCTTTTAGGCCCAGCTACCTCAAAAATTCTCAGCAGTAGGTCTGGTATGGAGTCCCTGAAGGAGATTATTGGTGGCAGGGATGAGGAGTCAACAATATTGTATTACTTGTACCTGATGAAGGAGGATATCCCTAATACACTAGAAGGGTTGTCTGGGGAGAAAAAGGAGGAAATGAAAGCTAAGATTCAGGAGAAACTTCTTGGCCTGCTCCATATTCTCTGCTTGGAGCCCTCAAGCCCTCCAAACCCGGTGAAGGATATTGAAAATATCATTGGGAGGTTCGAAGAGTTTCTAAAGAAGCTTGATGGGTCCAGCTCCACTAGAGAAATAATGTTGGATGTTGTGAGGATTTTCTGCTCGATTTTTAATGTGAAGAGAACTATATATAGGCTTGCAAAAATAGGAGCCACTAAGCAATATGAATCGGTTGTGCTTGAGGAAAAATTGGAAAGTATGAAGGATTTCATGAGGGATGGAGTACTCGGCATAATCGCAAGCACGTCGGGGGTATATATGGCAAAAACAGAAAAAGGAAAGGGAACGCTCTCAATATCGGTGTCGGGGAAGGCTCTCTCAAGCTACCTATCCCTATTCTCTGCACTCTCAACAGCGATACCCACGGGAAAAGCATTCAACCCAACATGGTTCATAAGCAGAATATTGAGCGAGGAACAGAGGAAGGAAGCAACCAAAGAATACAAAAAATCCTTCGAGAAATTCCTGGAAAAACTAGAGGAACACTACACAAACATACACAACTACTTAAGCGGAGAAAAAGAAAAGATCGGGGGAGAGGAAGCAATAATACTAAACATAGCGAGAGAATTAGGACTAGAAGAAACAATCAGACAAGAAACAACATTTAGAAACTTCAAAGAAAAAACGAGGGGAATGCTGACAGAACTCAAAAATGGACTAGCAAAATTCCTAGAAGGAAATGAGGCCAGGATAAGTAGGACGTTGCTCGGAAAAGCGCTAGGCAACATCGTAGAATCCGTATACTCACCAGCAACAATATTCATAGCATCCCACGCATACGCGAACGCACACCAAATATGCATAGTCGAGGACACTATAACACTCACAAGAACAACCAAAGAGGGGAACAGAGAAAGGATTATGAGGCTCGTGGACGAAATAATCATGGGGAACACAAAGGAAAAAATGGATGAGCTAAGAGGAATACTCGAGACAATAATGGCCAATGAGAGGGAGTATAAGGATGCGAGGTATGCTGCATCTAGACTACTCAGCGCGATAAATAACGATGACAGTACAGTGTTGCAACACATAATGTTACTCGCAAAAGCAACGCTAGTGGTAGAAAAAATAATGGAAGAACTGGCCAGCGGAAAAGTGAGCAAGAAGACAATAGAAAGGGCCAAAAAGGCCCTCTCGGAAGTGATGCTGTCCCAAATAGAGATAACCCAGAGCGGAAACGAAGTACTGATCAAAGAGAAAAGTAAGGAGGGGGAGAGGAAATTGGCGCAAATAAAAATGACAAAAATGGGGGAGGGGGAGGGATACATATCACTCTACTACACAAACCCAGCTACGAAGGCGAGCCTAGAACTAATGGTGGAGAGAGCGGGGAGACAAACAGACATAATGGGGTACGAATGGATCGGATGGAGCCTGCTGCCAATATACGGAGGGGAGATGATAAGGGTGGTGGACGGAAAACCATGCTTCAAAAAATACGACTTTTTGCAGGGAAGGGGTTCGGCTCTTAGGAGGACAATAACATACCACAGCCTGTTCACCCTAGCGAATTATTACGATTCAATATCACACAGAGAGGGAGAAGAATATGCTTTCGGAATAGTGGAGGAGGCGTTGGGAAGCATAATGAAGAACCTCGAGGGAGGAACAATCACTAAGAAGGAGAAAACGGAAATGATGAAAACCATAGATAAAGCCATAAAGAACATCAAGGACGAGAAAACAAAGACTCTGTTCACGGATTTGGAGGGGCTAAAGCCCCTGGATCCGCACTACAGGGAAGCCCTTGTGGCGAGGCTAGAGAAAATAAAGACACTGATAAATGATGGACGCTACCAGGCCGCGAAGAACGAGATAACAAGGATGCTGTCCGCAGCAAGAACACTCAAAGCAAAAATAGGAAAAAGAAACAGAGACAAATTCAG
>JAHKKZ010000152.1 GCA_029856685.1 Candidatus Njordarchaeota archaeon | reverse complement strand
TGTCCCGAAGGCCACCGGTCGGACCTTAGACCTACTAATACTCGACGTTGATTCAACTGCAGTCACTATAATCGCTCCGTGGTACCCCCAGAATTCGAAGGTCATAGAATTTCACGTCAGAGCGGACCTGGATCTACAAATGGTGTGCGAGATAAGCTTTGACGGGCCTCCAGACCCTCCAGACATAGAGGGTCAGACCGGTATTGTTGGTCTCGCTCTCGGAGACTCTGTCTACTTCCAGAAGAGCTTCGTCAGCGGGCACCTTAGTAGGGGGATCTTGCTTGTCGCTAGACCCAAAAATGTTAGGTATTCAGATCCCCTACTGAGGGCTGTAGAGTGGCTGTTCAACAGATATCTACGGGTGATATACAGAGTTCGTGGGCTCGTCGAGGCCGTAATCTCAAGGCTGGCTCCCCATACGAATAGGGCTCGATTCTCATCGCCACGTGGCTATCGGGTAGAAACATTGCTGAGAGGTCTCTCGCAGAACATATTGTCCCTTGGATGCGTCTTGGATCGCTACATCAGGGAGACTTGGGGACTAACCATCGGTGATGTTGTTCGGCTTGCTAGGAGGTCTTCAGAGGACGAAAGAGAGGCTTTCGACACCTTCTATCACATGTTGCTTTCCGTTTTGGGTCTGGAGAAGCGTCCTATCAACCCTAGCTAAGGGATACCCTCGCTCCGAAGAGGTCGTTTGGTGGGAGGTTGTTTTTTTCTCTTTCGATTGGGTCTTTCGGCACATTTGGCCATCTGTTGTGGATTTTTAGAATTGTTCTTCCTGTTCCGTCGATGGTGTCCATGACTACGCCGTTCAGCATTCCTCTTCTATATTCTGGATCCATTATTCTTCCCCTATCTATTAGGTGTAGCGGATATACTTCGTCTAGTCCGTTTTCCCATGCTATCTGGAACGGGTTTTTTATCGGCGATATGACCTCCCTCGCCTCCCAATCCATCAGGAATACTGCATATCCTCCCCTCTTCGCCATTGTTACCCACAGGATATTGTGTTCTTCGCCATCTATTTTCGCTGTGAAGCTCGATGTGAGTGCTTGTCTCGCTATTTCCTTGTTTGGTCGTGTCTTTATTATCGCCTCTCTGACCTGCTCGTATGTTATTATGTCTATTAGCTCTCTGCTCGGCAGTTCGTATATTCTGAATTCTCCCAGTGCTTTTACGCATAGTATTTTTTCGTCGTCTGTTATCGATGGTATGCCGCTTGCCCATCTTCCGCCCATCATTGCTGTTAGTCTGTCTATTTCTTTGTCGTTTAGTTGGTATAGTCCTCCGAACCTCATCATTGGTCTGTATTCTTTTCTCAGTAATGGTTTTCCTATCCAGTATTCTTTCTCCATTGCCATGTGTAGTGGTATTGTTCCCGTGGCGTATGCTTCCATCTCTTTGAGGTCTATTAGTTCCACTGTAGGGTCTCTTCCACTCCCTATGGCTACCCACCTTGGATTTTCCTTCTTTGCGTGTATTGGCTGTTTAAAGATTATGCTTGTTAGTATTGTTTTTTGGGGTTGTCCGTTGTCGTTTATTATTTCTATTTTGCTTGACCATGTCTGTGTTTTTGTTAGTGGTGTTGGTTTTGTTTTTGGTTTTGACCCGTTTATCGCTACTAGTATCATTTTTCTCACTACTATTGTTTCTCTTGACAATATAAGTGGTTATCGTCACTTTTAAGTGGTGGTTGTTTAGGTGTTTCTGATTTTGATAAGTATGTTGGATAGGGTTTCCCTGTTGTCCCGTAACAGAGAGGTGTGAGTATCGGCGTCTGCTTCGGAGGATATTGATGCTTGTTGTTGATGTTGAGGAGGTTGCGTGGTTTCGGGTTTGGGAATCGTATTAGGATTTTTGTGTCGATCTGAGCTGCGATCTTAGGATTGTTTATGTTTTCTAGGTGTATTAGGGAGGTCCTAGAGGTATTTTCTTTGTTTGATAGATGTGTGTTTGGCACCATTCCTAATAGCTATCGGAGACAGACTAGGAAAAAATTATGGTTAAACACAACGCGATAATCAATAATAAAAACAACATGGAGGATGCTAGGCATGCTCAGCGGGGAATCAGAAATATGCTTTAAACTGACCAGCTTATAACAGTTTTAACTGCTTGTGTCTTTTCTCCTATGCATAGAAATTTTTAATAACATTAATCTGTATATAGATTGTATCAATGTCGGGCATATTCTATCATGTTTGAAGAGCTATTATCTTAGAAAACTTTGTAGACGGGGAGATCGGAATGGCATCTAATAAGTTTGAGGATACTTCTGGGTGGGGAGCAATACTGGGGGCGATCGCGGGCATACTTATCGGTCTCTTCGTTGCTGGAGCCATAGGAGCAATCATAGCATCGATCATTGGGGGGTCCTGTGGTGACGCAGCAGAGGAGTCTATCAAGCGAAGAAAGAAGAAAAATCCTAGTAGAACTAGTTCATAAAATCTATATGATCAATGCTGGTTTTGTGTTATCTCTTCTAGCCACACTACTAATTATCATATTTAGGGAGCTCCTGTTTAAAGTAACAGAACAATCATTGTTTCTAAGCTTATCCGCGATAATTGGTACCGCTATGTTCTATGGAAGAATCACCAGAAAATACAAACTAGTCATCAGCGCAATACTGAGTGACAAAATAACAAGTCCCGAGGAAATCCCAGGTCTTTACCCAATAAAACTACCAGAGCTCACTAAGCGGAACATAATAGCACTCACAGCTCTACTATTAATCCTACTGATCATAATCCTGTCACTCTACAACAACGGGATAGCCACTCTGTAGAAATACCCATCGAAATATCACCTCCCCAACCCACACGTTTTACCGTAGAAACAATACTTTTCCCCTCTCAGCATGGCACCAATTTTTCGTTTTACTTACGCAACATAACTATCTATGCGAGAACTTTACATAGCCAACGGTCTCTAAAAGAAAGCAAATCCACAACAAAGATAATGCCATGCCCCAATAATAAAGCACCTAAACATAAAAACTTACCAGCTAGGGTTTCCCCACATAATATTACACATTCGCTCAACCAAAGAACCACCCAGCCTACCAATCAGGTAGCAAACTACCCCGCCTGCCGCTCTCTACCCCATCTCCTAGATCCCCAATCTGCCACTTCCCTCAAAACCCTCTGATCTTCCCTGAGATTCTCAAACACTAATACGCATCTACTCAAGAATTCATGTTGCTTCTGAGGATACATGAACCCCCCACTGCGATGCGTAACCTACTTATAGATCTTTCTAAGTTCTTAAATACGATAAGGGAAAGAAACTCGTAGAATACAAAGAAATCGAGGAGTAAACAACAAGACTACCCAAAGCCAATATGGTAGAACAAAACAACAAGCAAAAAACAACGAAGCAGACTATCTCTTCTCCTTCTTCTTACGGCCAGTCACAAGCTCCCGCAACGAAATACCATTAACCTTAACAACACGATACTTAACACTTGACTTTGCGAGTTTAATACCGTAAGTTTTATTTTATCTGGATGCTATCAATCAGTCCTCCATCCTGGAGTCTTACAAACATTAGATTCGGTAAAAGTCTAATCGACGCACAGATCATCC
>JAHKKZ010000151.1 GCA_029856685.1 Candidatus Njordarchaeota archaeon | reverse complement strand
TGGTTTTGTCGATGGTGCGGATAATGATTGGATATTGTTCTATATATGTTCTGTTCCAAATTATGTTGCCTTCTTCGTCAACTTTAATGCATAGCCCAGCATTTTGATTCTCAGCTACCCATCCTACCGCTATATACCCCTCATACCCACATATTACCCTCGTAAGAATAGAGGACATAATGTTTAGGGCCTTATTCCACACAATATTTCCATTTGCATCAACCTTGACAAGCAGTGCGAATATGGACTGTGTGTATCCAACTACTAGGTATCCTCCATCCCTAGTTTCTATTACTGATAACCCTACATCCTCATCTACAGGAATACATGAGCCTGAAGACCCGTATTTTACCCAGAATCTAATTATTCCGACGACTACTATTGATGCAAGAATAATACCAATAACCAATAAACCTCTAAACTGCAAAATTTTGGATCTTCTTGGCTTGCTCGTCATCACCAACCACCCAATAATTGAATTTCGCTAGTCATACGGATTGTTTGAATACATAAACTTATATTCATAATCATACAAATAATGTATAACGCCGTTATCTGGTACATTATCATATGGATTATCATCGTAGGAGCATAAACTATCGTCCGCACCCTGCAGAATGCAAATCATATATATTTGCTTATATCCATGCCTCTTATAAATTTGTGGGTCATCAAAAGCATCCCATGTTGGATCCGCATGGACCCACCTATTACCATCCCAGATTTCAGCGAATTCATGGGCTATATTCACATCTGACCATAAGATATATATTTGTCTTGCAGAAATATTTAGGGCTCTTACAAACAATACACAATACTGTATATTCATCACAAATACCATGGTATTTCCCGCCATAGGTACTGAGAATCGCTTTATCACCCCAAGTATAGTGAAGATAGTTTGTCGTGTTAGTATACTCAAAATTATTAAGTAAAACTGTATATAAAAAGCTATTGTAGATACATGTAAATCGTTTTTGTATCCTCTCTGCTGTAGGGACGACACATTCTAAAAATAATAAACCGTGCTAAGTCGGTGTCTAACTGCTCAAATGTACCTCCTGCAATATTTCTACGAGTAAGTATTGCTTTACAAATATTTCGGGTCTCCAACCATAGCTGAAAACTATCGCTTCTCCGCTTTGCACTAGCCTCCTTCTTATGAGCTCTTTTTCCATTATCTCAAAGTTCGGTGTCTGCTTTACATATATGGGTTTCGTTCCCCAAATGATGCTTAGATACCTAGCTGTTCTCATAGAATCTGTAAAACCATATACCATATTTTTTGGTCTAAACCTCACTATAGCCAATACTGTTCTTCCGTAAGTGGTATATACAGCAATCTTAGCATCTATCATCTCAGCCAACGCTAGAAGACCCCTATTAAACCTAACATATACTGGATCATCATCCTCAATCTCAAATCTACTAAAACCAAGACGTCTCTCCGTCTCCTCAACAACCCTAGCGATTATCTTAATAGTATTGACTGGATGGCGCCCTATAGCTGTTTCACTACACACAACTATGCCATCAAAACTTTTTGATATTAAGTTTGTGAGGACTACCAAGTTGTGTCTCTTTATTGTTGAGTTGAAAACAAGGGATTCTAATGTTGGGACTATCACGAGAATTGGTTTAGAGTTTTTCAGGGTCATGCGTATAGCTAGATCCTCTAGGAACATATCTGCTATTGGTCTTTCCTCCTCAACAAGCATGTTCTCTATATTCTCCTTAGCGAACACAATACCATCACTCCGCTTGGCGATTTCCTTGAGTTTGGGTAGTGCGTCGGCGTTTTCTATTCTTGCAAGGATACGTACATCTTTTTTTCCATACGAATCTAAGAAACTGCTGACAATCTCCAAGTCATTTGGATCCAAGACGTCTGGTATCATTAAAACATCGACGTCTCTCTGCATCAGAAAATCTATGTTTTTCTCATCCTCTCGAGTTATAGGCGGTAGGTTCAGTAGAGATTTTTTGCGAAGCGCTATACGTGCATTGGACCTTAAGGTTCCTCCCTCAATGACAGTTCCCTCAACCTCAAAATCTTTTACTGCATCTGCATGAACAATGATCCTCCCATCGGCAAGTAGGATTCTATCACCAGGCTTTATAATTCTCGTTGAGATCTCATATGGTACTGGAATAACATGTATGTCGTCGCTTCTCTTAACACCGAACTGAAAAACAAGTTTTTCGCCGGATTCAAGATGAGATTCCGGCATCTCTCCTATTCTAAGAGTACGCCCCTTTATCTCCGCTATTATAGGTATGGGTATCCCGAGTTCATCCTCAATCTTTCTGATAGCACTAATTACTCTGTCCTTCTCATCCAAGGAGCCATAAACCATATTTATTCTGAAACCAGAAACCCCCGCTTTCACCATCTCAAATATTGTGCTTGGATCACTCGATGATGGACCTAGCGTTGCAATTATTTTCGTTCGCATAGCCCTCACCTACTAGTATATTTCTCTCTCAAATAGAGAGATGAGTTCCTCCTCAATACCTTTTTCCTCCATCTTAGCGAGAATATACATGCATGTAAGAGGGCCTGTACCACTCTCCCTCAAAGCCTTATTGAGAAGTTCTCCTGTCTTTTTGAGAGCTCTTATTGCTGTTCTAAGAGCAATAACGGGTCTATATCCCGAAGAAATCATCTTAGCGATAACGAATGGCGTTCCAATAAAAGCTAGATTTCTTAGAACGCAGGGGACTTCAACGAAACCCATTAGTGGGTCGCATGCTAAACCCTGTATAGATTGCAGAGCTATAGATGCTGCATCAAAAACCATCTTTACTCTTCTCTCGATATTAGATGTATCTGCAAGCATATCAACTATTGCTGAGGCTGCCATGGCCAAGGATACACCTATCTCGGCTTGACAACCATGTAGAGAACCCGAGACCGACATGTTATTGCCAATAAAACCACCTATTAAACCACCGACATAAAGACCATTGATTATTTCTTCTTGTTTTATGCCGAATTCCTCCATGGCTCCTCTCAGAGTTGCTGGGAATATGCTTGATGCTCCGCCAGTCGGAGCACTCACAATGATATGCATCTCAGCGTTCCGAACAGCAACATTCATCGTGTATCTTAGAACTTTAGAGATCATATCGTTACCCGAAAACATCTCCTTTGAGATCTCATATTTGAGGAATTTAGAATATCTCAGATTATTCGGCGGTCTGCTAGTAGACTCATACATAATCTCCCATAGCTCCTCCGCTATTCTTCTGGATTCTTCTACAATGTTATTCTCCCTACGAGCAACATAGGCTCCCACAGTTTCATCTTTTATTTCCTTTGGAATTATCTCATCAGCATCATCAAAAAATTTCTTCCCCAAAGCCACATCTTTTTTTGTGAAGGGGAGTTTGCTCTCTAGGCGCTCTAAGGTATCGTAAGATAGGTATATCCAGAGGGGTATGGATTCTGGGAATAGACTAGTAATTACTCCTTCTATATCGGCATTATCAATACACAGACCTATTATCCCACCCCCAACAGAATCGAAAAGAACCTTTGTTCTATCACCATACGAAACTTCTAATTTGTAGGCCACATCTTCAGCTTCCAGAGCATTAAACGTTGT
>JAHKKZ010000150.1 GCA_029856685.1 Candidatus Njordarchaeota archaeon | reverse complement strand
TGTGATGAATACGTCATATGTCTCTACCTCTTTAAATGAGAATGGTATGGCTGATATCAGCAATAATGATGCAAGGAGTTTGTCTATATTGGCTGGATCTTCGCAAATTTTTTGCTCTGCTGCGCAGACGACTTTATCGAGAAGCGGGCTACAAAAATACTTTTTCTCAAATCTTAATCCTAATTCGCTTGGATATTGATGGTAGCTTACATCCTCCTTGGGAAATAATATGGTGCGTAGGATTACCCTTTTCAAGATTTTAGGGATAATGTGGTGGGGCATTTCTGAGAGGGTATCATCGTCCAACAATATTTTGAGTGGCTCTATAAAATAGTCCTCCATGAGATACTGATATATCTTCCTACCCCGGTCTCTATATTCATATACTACGTATTCGTTTGTTTGTATTAGAAGCTTTGCCATAATATCGAGTAAAATTTATTTGGTTATTTTGCGCCTCTAGTTGCTGGTAAAAAATGTTGGTCGTGATCGCTGAAGGCTTCTCAGAATCTTGATTGGGAGTGTTGAGGTGTTATCTGGCGAATTGAATTAGGAGCTCTATGCAGTCTATTATCAAGCTTATCGTGACTAATATGATGTTTCTCAGTATTTTTGGTACATCTTGCTTTTCGAAAATTTTTCGAAGCTTGCTAAACAGTTTTTTCATTCTTTCTATGTTTTTGTCCACGATGATTTTAATCTCTTCCTCTGAGCTGTGATAATCCTCTATGTAGATATAATATTTGGCTACGTAGATGCTTTCTTCGCATTTGTCTTCTGAGTTTTTCTTATCGGCTTCTCTGTGGATTATAAACTCGATTAATTCCCCTAGATAAGTATTGTCTCTAAGTGTTTTATAGAAATCAATTAGAATCCTCATGAGATGTAATAGCGTGTTTATATGAATTCCGTATCTTTTTATGATGCGATTTAGGAGATGTATTACAGTCTCTCTAATGCTTGGTAATCTATCGAATATTTTGATTATACTAGCATAGGACTCGTAGTCTACGTCTCCCTCGCCATAGGATTCCTTCTCTGAGCTAATGGGTATACATAGTGCTGAAAATAAAGTTTTGTATAGCCTATCCATATGAAATCTGTTTTGGTCTGCCTTTAGTGTAACTAGGTTAATAATTTTTTCGATGAGTTTATTATAAAATATGACTGCTCTTTCGTCATGGCCAATAAAGTAGCTGAGATGACTTTGGCCCCCAGAGTGTAGTAATTTCAGGGGAAAGTAGGTCACACGGAGTATTAGTTTCTCTAAAAATTTAAGGAGGTAGATTTCTGGTATACACCCAAGTATGGTATCGTCAAGTAGTGTCTCTAACGATATCATAATGGAGTCTCTATAACTCCATTTTCCGAAGTCCCCGCTTTCGTTAGGCCAACATGTTTTCCCCTTGTGCTCGCGTACCAAATATTTTACTGGTTGGACGAGAATTTTGGCTAGGAGGTTTAATAGTGAGGGTACGTCTAAAAGTCCTTGGTAAAACAGTTTTTTTAATAGTTGGAAAAGTGCTTCGTAGGTATGCTCTAGTGAGTAATCCGCTATGAATTCTTCATGGCTTACTATATCGTCATTCTCGTACCTATCCTCATGGATTTTCTTAACTTCTGGTGTTAATTCGAAGGGTGTTGTTAATAGGTCGAGGATAAGGTATGCTAAAGAAGCATCATGCAAGGTATAGAGTGTTCTCTCAATATCCTTTATGATCTCTTGGAACTCTCTCAAAGATAGATCTCCACTAAGCATTCTATCGCAGGTGTAGAGAAGAATATCCCTTATCTTGTTGTTGGAGCTACTGATTATTATGCTTCGTATTTTTTCCAATCGTTTAGAATACATTCTTCTCCAGCATTCATCGAAATTCGTAAATATACCAGGCATGTCTAATAATGGCAAGTATTCCCCTTCAATGTATCTTCTCATGTATTGATCAATTCTTTTACCTATTGGGGATAGTTCTTGAAAGCCAAAATATTCACAGGCTAACTTAAGAAGTTTATCTAGTATTTTGTCTATTTGACTAAACTTTGCTTCTCTTTGCAGCTTTACAAGAAAAGATGCTAGCTTAGAGTAGTCGCACTTGAGTAACTTTAGTTGGATATTTTTATTATTGATTATAGACTCACATAATATTCTTCTGAACTCACTATAGTTAGACTTAAATGCGGCTTCTATCAATTCTTCGCCATCAGAAATTTCTATTGGCCTCATTAAACGGTCTAATAATGGCTTGATTTCGTACAACCTGCCACCGAAAATTTTCTCTAGTGTTGTTACTAGATCTACAAGATTCATCTTGTCCAGAGAGAGCTTCCTAACAAGGGCTTCACAGATCTCACCATGATCCTCTAATATTCGATTTGGTATCGACCTTAATATTCTGATAGCGTCTTCCTCATTTGACTCTAAAATACGTGACGCCAAAGATTCAATTATCGTTTTAATAAGCCTCTCTGGAAGCTGTTTTCTCCAAACATGAAGCTCCAACATCTTAATTAGTGTGGTAGCGTCAAATGTACGTATGTTTGAGATAATGCAATCAACAAACCAGTCAAACTCTAGAAGTATGGAAACATATTTTTCTTTATATATTGCTCTCTTAATATCATCGACATCGATCTTTTGTGGCCCAAATTTTATGTTATTAAGAGCATCTCTAATATAATCATTCTTCAAACACCATTTTCCCTTGGCGTCGATGAGAACAATAATGTCATCAAATGAGCTTGCCGCAATTTTTTCTCTGGTGATCTCTATAATGATATCATTATCTAGGGACAATATATTCCCCAATCTTCTGAAGAATTCAGGTGGATTTAGCGATCTTAGGGTCTCAGTAATGACATCTCGAAAAATCTTGTGTTTTAGGAATAAATCTGAAAACTGGGGTGAAATATCCAAAATATCAAAGCAGATATCGGGGCTCTTCAAAGCCTTAATTATGGGTTCCTCATGCATCGCAAAAAACCTACACCACGCTTCGGCATGGGGGGATGATAGCCATTCATAATGATCGGAAAATCGCTTGAGAAAGCTTCTTGGATCCATTTCGAGTTGTTTTTCAAGGAAAATTACTACTTGCGACATAATATTATCTAGCGACTCTACATTCTCATGCTCTAGCTTCCGCTTGATAAAATTGATCAAATCATAAAGTTGAAAGGCAACTATATTCGCTACCTCGATAGAATCTGTCTTTTTCATGAACTCACAAAGATAATTCATCGTCTGGAATCCCCACTCCCCAAAATCCAGCTCGGTTAATGCGATGGAAATCGCTTTCGTAAAAAACTCCATGAAATACTCAAAATCTCTAATAGCATCTTCCTTTTCTAACTTACGTATATAATGAATCTCTGACTCCAACATCTTTCTACAAATCTCAACTGCATCTTCAACACCAATATTTTTCAACGCGGAAACAAAATCATCAGGAAATTCAAATGCATCAAAACACGAGAACAGCGGATTTCCTCTCGGAATTTCTATTTTAACTAACAACCTACATATGTTAAATAAAAACTCGGAGTTCAACTCGCAATAATTTGAAATCTCAAATATTGAATCCAATAATCGCTCTAGGAGATCCTTAACAACTTTAAACCCCCTCTCATGCAGCTT
>JAHKKZ010000015.1 GCA_029856685.1 Candidatus Njordarchaeota archaeon | reverse complement strand
TATCTTTGAGATGTTTTCCCTTGGTGACTTCTATTGACTTTAAGTGTGATTTAGTTGGTGAATGGTCTATTTACTTTTTGGTAGAATTATTCTGCAATCTTTGCCGAGATACTCTTTGTATTTTCCGATTGAAAATGCGTATCCAGCCACAGCACATATAAACGCATCGAATTCGTCCTTTGTGAGTCTGTTTGCGTCCACTATGCTCTTAAGGTTGAACAATGTTCTTATTATGCCAAAGTATTTTTTCCGTTCGTGAAAATTTCTAGGTTTTCTCTTAAACCCTAGGAGACGTAAGGCACCGAACGGAAAAGTCTCTATGCATATTGCTCTAGTTTTTTTCTCAAGATTTCTAACGATTATTATAGCTCTCCTAATAAGCTGTTGCATACCCAACATGTTGAGGGGGAGAGGGCTCAACCCTTCTTTTTTTAGGAGTAGATCACAATCTCTATATGGCCCCTCTGCGGGGTAGCCTAGGGGGGAATCTATAGCCACTATATCGGGTCTTAGCATAAGGAGGTACTCCAAAAGGTATTTGAGCGTTTTGAACTCACCTATCGCGGTGATAGTCGCATTATAGATCAAACAGAAACCAGAGGCTTTTCCGTCTCTACCCGAGAGATCTACTCCCACTATTTTTCTGGTTTTTCTGCTCATCTTCCACTTCTACGCAAGTTCTTTTATTTTTAACACCAACACTGGAAGTATCTTACCTGCGTGTCCTCTGAGAAATATGTCGGTTATCTCCGTTATGGCGGATTCCGATACATTAACTTCGATTACTTTTCCCCCATAATTCTTAACGACATGCGGGATTAAACCTGCTGGGTAAACAACACCAGACGTCCCAACAACAAGAATAACATCGGCTCTACGAGCAGATTCGAATGCTTCTTCAATCGCTTTTGCTGGTAAGGGCTCACCAAACCAGACGACGTCAGGTCTAAGTATATCCCCACAGGAAGGACATTTGGGAGGTAAATCCTTTGGAGGAGCTGATAAATGTTGCTTATACCCACAAGATACGCATCTCGCAGTTAGAATATCGCCATGAAGCTTAATGAGTTTCTTCGTTCCTGCACGTTCATGCAAATTATCAACATTCTGAGTTATTGTTATCTTTAAAATACCCATATCCTCGAGCTCCGCTAGAGCTCTATGAGCGGGGTTCGGCTTTGCACTAAGCACCATATCTATTCTCCAAGCATACCACTCCCACACAATGCGAGGATTCCGCATGAATGCCTCGGGTGTTGCTAGTTCTTCTGGCTTATACTTACTCCATAAACCCTCTTCGCCTCTAAACGTTGGTATTCCGCTCTCAGCACTTATTCCAGCTCCTGTGAGCGCAATTAAATTCTTTGACTTCACGATGATTTTAGCTGCCTTCTCTATAAGGTCAGACAATATCATCCACCATGCCACACAGGTATAAGCTTTATTGTTGCGTTTTCTTTCACAGGCCTTCCTAAGAGTCCGAGGGAATTCCAATCCGCACCGTTAACCAGAATTAGTAGCTCACCACGAACTTTCCCCTCCCTAAATATTAAATTGCCTATATTGAACCTCTCAGATACTTCTTTTAGGATCTCCATGAGTGTTCTACCTCTACCGTCGATCTCAAATTTTTCGACTCCAGCTCGGCGCTTAAGATCCCCATAAAGTATTACTGTAACCATAGCACAGCCCCTAACAGAAATATAAACTCTATTCCTTGACAAAAGTTGTTTTAAGCAAATTTAATGAGTAACAAATGAAAATCTAGCATGGTGGGTGTTAGAGTTGGATAATGATATAAAACTGTTTATTTCCACCGTACTTACATTAATGACAGTAACATGGATTATAGGTTATTTTCTCGTGAAATCCTTTGGAGATTTACTCTTTCTGATACTGGGGATAATATCTATGTTCTATCCCTTGGTCTCAGCGCTAATAGCGAATAGGATGATAACTCATAGATCCCTAGAAGAACTTAATGTTAGACCTAAGGTAGTATTTGTTCTAACGCCTTTACTGCTTTCATTCACATATCCGTATTTAGTGATATATGTTGGAGCATTGATATTCTCCCCGTTTGTGCCCGTTGATTGGTTAGCGTCATGGGTAATCTCAGAGATTCGACAAGTACTTAGAGAATCTACGGGAATAGAATTCCCCATAAGCACAATAGTACTGATGCTTATAATTACACATATCTTTGCGACTCTAATAAATAGTTTCCCAGCGTACGGCGAAGAAGCGGGTTGGAGAGGCTTTCTATGGACGAGACTGAAAGAGTCATATAGCTTAGAGAAAGCATTAATAATACTTGGTGTGGTTTGGGGTGTATGGCATTGGCCCATATATTCAGTTCTCTATATACTGACGGAAGTACCACTGGATATGCAGATAACGTTGATGCTTGAATTTGTTGTATTTACTACGGGAATAAGTGTTTTCCTTGTTTGGTTGGTAGAAAAAACGCATAGTGTTATTTACCCCACCCTAGCTCATGGGGCTATAAACGCTGGGCTTTCCTTCGGATCGTATATAGTCCTAGTTGAGGATCCTAGGATAGGCTTCGTATCTGGGCTAATACCTATAGTAGCTATATGGATAATAGCGATTTTTTGTTACATCAGCCTAAGAAGAAGCCACGGAGAGAAGAATCAGAGTTCCTTTCTAAAAAATTAATAAAGAGTCTAATAATGTCTAGCGTCCTTATTTTCCTCTAATATTCTCACGAAGTATTCTATCTGACTTCTCTAGCTGTGGTCCATATGTATGTGAGGAAGCCTTGTAGTGTATTTACCCAGTTTTCATCTGATGTGGCTATACCATATACCTCTCCACGGGGAGGGATCACGGCAAAAACAGCTTCTTTTCCATCAATCACGCAGCCAACTATGTTTCCCTCCTCGTAGCTTCTTATGTGGACTCCTCTTCGTGCTCTAAGCTGATTCAGTATCTTGATATGAGATGAGCTAGATGGCAAAATTCTTGCTACTACCTGCACCCTTACAAGCCCTCTAAGACCCGCTATTCTCTCCAAAGGTACCTGATCTAGTGACGGTAACACAAGTATTACAAATGTTTTTGCTCTTGTTATCATATCCTTTATATGGGCCCTAACTCCACTAATCCCCCTCACAAGCCATACAGTCCTCTTCTCAGGCATCGCTTTTTTGACTGTTTCCTCGTAGAGCTTAAGCATTACATCTAGTGTCTCTTCGAATCCCACTAATACCTTCTTAGTCTCTTTTAGTATGGCCTCCGAAAACATCGATCTTATTCTATCCCCAAGCTTTGTAGATTCCTCCTCAACCCTCTCTGATATGGTTGATATGGCCTCTTCAGTACTTATTTTCAGTGAATTTACAATATTTTCTCTTAACTCAGAGATGCTTCTATTCGTATCCTCAATTGTCTTTTTTAGGGACTCCTCAACATTCTTTCTGAGATTCTCTAAGACTCTATTTGTTTCCTCTATTTGTTGCGATATGCTAGATATTGTTGTCTCACTGGTCTCTTTGATTCCCTCCATAAATTTGTTTGATGCCTGCTCTATTGACTCAGAAAAAGTCTTTGCTATGTTGTTCATGGTATTTTTTAGCTCATCCGCCCTCTCAGAAACCCTACTTGTTGTTTTCTCCTTAGTCTCATTAAATCTCGAAGTAAGATCTGCTACTTTTGATGAGAGTTCTGAGGAAAACTCGTTTAGCGTAGCTTTTGTTGTCTGCTTCAGATTCGCTAACATCTCATCAAGCTGGGATTTTATTTCGTTGCTCATAGCCTCGAAGTTCTCCTTCATATTCTTGGATATCTTGTTGAATTCACCTTCAATATCACTACTCAAGTTCTTGAGTCCCATAGTTACGTTCTGAGCTGTTGTTTCTATCTGACTATTAGCACTTGAAAGTGCTTCCTGCAGGATTTGCTGTATTCGTATAAATGTGTTCTGTAGATTCTCAACTTGCTTTATTATCCTTTGAGCAAAATCACTCATAGTTGTGGTCAATGTATCTATCGATCTCGAAACTTGGTCACTAACCTGCTCAACAGTCTTTGACATTGTACCTACCACACCACTAGCAAACTTGGCGATACTATCTTCAACAGTTCCCAATGCTCTTTCCAAGCTTTCCGTTGTTGTTTTTGAGAAATTCTCTAGGCTTTCCGATGTTGATAATATAACATCTCCCATCTCCTTTGAGACGAATGTCGTTAATAGGCTGAGTTCTGTTTCAAGTTTCTTAAGTATGGATGATAGTTCTTTTGACACTCCAGCACTTAATTCTGAAACCAGCATATTCATATTTTTTGTTGTCTCACCAAGTTGCGTCTCTAGATTTTTCTTTAGTTCCTCTGACTGCCTAAGGAAGCTATTCGAAAGACTAGAAACAGTTTCCTCAACAACCCTTGCAGTACCTTCTACATGCTCCCTCATGGTGTCCGATACTCTATTAAGCATGTCTCCTAGGCTCTCAGAGATTCTTGTTAGGCCTCCATTCACAACATCTATTATCGTCTTGTTAAACTCAGCTACACTCTCACCAAGCGTCTTCATACTCTCCTCAATAGCTTGCTTTATCTCCCTCTCCGAATTTTCAAACTTTGTTTTCAGTTCCACGAGCTGATCAATAAACAATTTGTACGGAGGAATAACCTCATACCTAGGAGGAGCCCCCTCGATAACCCTAGCAAATCCCTCCTTAACCAGAGTTTTCATAGCGCTTTCAACGGTATCTAGAGGCTTACTTAGAGCCATGCTAAGCTCAGCTAAGGACATAGGGCCTATACCGAGACAACTCATGTAGAGCTCTATTGCAGCATCAGGAATCTTCTTTGATTTGAGAAGTTCCTCCAATATACTCGACAAACCAAACACCACATCTTCTCCATCATAGCTAAGCAAAAAAATAGGATATAAACATTATGGTAGAACAGACTTATGAATGTGTTGGGTAAATAACCTGTCCTCAGCTGTTAATAAAAGGATATTAGAACAAGGCGTCAGAACGGCTCTTCGTCATCACAAAAGCATCAGGGCGCCACAAGGTCATCATCACAATAAAATGATACTTTCATTGGAAAAATATAAGAGATATGCTATGAATATTATATTCGCTGGTTCAATGTTAAAAGAAATTTCTCAGAGTATAGAGAGGGGATAAAAAATACTCAAATGCTAAAAAATTGAGTCAACCCAGGCTTATGGAGTTTTAACCATAGTTATCAGCCCTCAGAAGGTGAAAATATTTTATGCTATATATTTCCTGCTATGGTCTCAGGTTCTATTATCGCTCTATGTCTTGTATTTTAGGAGAAGATCACTGAGATTTTTTAGGAGGATGAGAAATTTCCTAGTTCTCGGAGAGATATGCAATTATTTTTTGAATATTTGGTATCGCTGGAGGCTTTCTTTTATGTTCATATTTTGATATGCGGCTTAGAACAAGAGTTTTGACTTTTTTATCTATATCTCCGATTTTAAGAACTTCTGATGGGTCTAATCCGAGTTCTATCAGTGCGTAGAGCACAACATCTATGTCCTCATATTTGGCTCCAAGCTCAGCTTCGGCTTCCTGCCCAGCCCATAAAGCAGGACTACTAGTCTTAAACGCTATTTCTTCGGGGACGCCTAATTTCAGGGCTAATCTTCTAACTTGTGTTTTGTATAGGTCGCCTATGGGCATGATATCTGCTGCACCATCACCATATTTTATGAAGTATCCTATCATTATCTCACTCTTATCGCCAGTTCCGACAACGAGGCCACCTAGATTATTTGCATAGGCATACAGAGTAATCATTCTTGTTCTTGCCATGATATTCCCGATGGTTACACGTTTTAAGTCACCAAGATTTCTCTCTAGAATGCTCTTGAAGTTATCAACCATGGGCTTTATGCCTATCACATCATATTTTACTTTAAAACTCTCGGAGAGGGATATCGCATCTTCGATATCTCTCTTTGGGGAAACTCCCTCATAGGGCAATATCAGTACGTGGACTCTGTTGTTTCCAAGTGCTTCAACCAGTAGGGCGAGTGTGGTTGATGAATCAACACCGCCGCTGAGGCCCATAATGGCTACTTTAGCGTGAGAACGAATGAAATAGTTACGGATATAGCTTACTATTAGTTGTTTGGCTAGTTCGAGATTAACACTGAGAAGCTTTCTGAGGATCTGATCTTTGGTAAGCAAGAATACCCCCTCATACGATTATTTGTGTAATGCAAATACATCCACATTAATTATTGCATATCTACCATTAATACTTTTGACAAATAGCTCCAAACAAGACATTAGCATATATTGCTATGGAGGGTGTTGTGAATGGAGATAACATTGGTATTCTTCCTTAAGCCAGATGCGGTTGTTAGGAGATATGCTGGTGCTCGATCATTAAGAATGCTTATGGATGGTGTAAGCGACCTAGAATTTCTATGCTTCGAAAGCATTAAACCAGACAGAGACTTCTTGGCAGATCAGCATTACGCTGTACATAAGGGAAAATTCTTTTTTGACTGGTTAGTTGGCTATGTAGCATCTGGCCAAATCCTCGTTTCAATAATAAGAACTACGAAAGAGGGGGTCTACAAGATCCGCGAAGTTCTCGGACCTACATTTCCAGAGAAGGCAGAAATTGAGGCGCCAAACACTATCAGGGCTAGATATGGAATTATGGCTGGGGTGAACATCGCTCACGCGTCCGATGCTATTGAGACTGCTAAGGAGGAATCTTCGATGTGGATTCCATATCTAAAAGAGAAATTAGGCGTTGATGTAAACGAGGCAAACCCTAGGGTTATTGAGGACAGAATTGAGGGGTACATATCAACGTATATCGACTATCCCATGGTGGATCCTATAAGATATAGGGAGCTACTAAGAAGTGTTATGGAGGATCCCAGTAGGCGTCTTGAAGTCGAAGCAAAAATAACTAAGTTATTGTCGCTAGAAACAGATAAGGAGTTCATAATGTCTGGCTATACAGGTGAGCTTGCTAAAATTATTGTTGAGAGCGTTCTACTTAGAAGAAAATAGATTATTGTTGCTCAGAGAAATCCTTCCAATTATTCTTTCTTTGTTCCTGAAAACTCAATGTCTTCTTCGTCGAGTTTCTTTGGCGTATTACTTTGACGAGACATCCTAGCACTTATAATTAGGTAATTCTGGTCGGACTCAAATAGCTCCGCTTCTCCTTCCAACGAATATCTCTTCTCTAAATAGCTGTAATCTTTGAGCGAGCTAAGGTCTTTTCTCTTTACCACCTGCGTTGCTTGTTGAACATCATCGGATTCGGCAACATATACCTCTATTCCATATGCCTTTAGCACCTCGTAGGCAACTTCACTTATATATTTTACAACGACAATATCCACCATCAATTTTTTCAGCTGCCTACATATTGTTATTTCCCTATCCTTCATACCATTCGGCTCCACAGGTACCTCCCCTCTTTCAACGAGCTCGCCCGTATTTGGATAGAAGTGATATATCACAATTTTTTCAGCTTTCGCCAATCCTGGTGCTAATCTTCTTTGTCTATCCGGAGACTCAACTATTGGAACCCCCACTACGAGGTGCTCTGTTTCGAGGGGTTCAACTTCGAATACAATTTCCTTCACATCGGGAATCTCGGAGTATATCCTATTTTCCACAGCTTCCAGAATTTCATCTATCTCTTCTAGCCTCAGGTCTTGATGAGCATATATAGTTACTTCACCAAAAATCATTGGGCCAGCTCTTCTTAGGCGTATTTCACCAGCTTTGAAAAATCCCGTGGCTTCTATAATTTCCCTTATTTTCCTAGTGATCTCTGGTCTATTCCAAGCGTCTAATAGGTTTCTACCTGCTGTTGTTACCCCACGCAGAGCATTCTGTATGATTAGAATACCTATAATCATTGTTGCGTATCCTTCTAGTGGAAACAAAAGTATTCTATTCAGCACAATGCTTAGAGCTACGAATATTGCTGAGACGACATCTACTCTCATGTCCCTAGCGCTGAGAGCCAAAGACGTTATATTGGCTCTCTCCGCAACCCGATATTGATTCCATGAGACCACAAAAAGTATACATGCCACAACAATCTCAGTTATAGCTGCCTCAAAATAATACGCGCTACCCTCAAACCCATGAACAACAGCTCTGAATCCATCTATAATTACAGCTATGGCAACGACTATAAATGCGAATGATATTAGCAGGGATAATAGGTCCTCTAGCTTATAATAGCCATATCGAAATTTTTTATCGGGTTTCCTTCTAAGCACTCTGAGAGCAAGATATATGATTATTAATAATGTTGAGTCCGCAAGTGAGTTAAATGCGTCAGCAACAAGGGCAATACTACTGGAAAATAATCCAACAGCAAGCTTAATAATAAACACGCTCGATATCGCAAATATTGAGAGTAATACAGCCTGCTGAGCCTCTTCTAATTTCCCCGCCTTATCAGAATCTGGATCATCTGCCAACTCGATTTACACCCATATCTGAGAACCGATAAAATAGTAACTACACACCATAGTATTTTGATGCTAAGTAATATACAAAAAATTTTGATTATAAAAGCCGAGGCTATATAGGGAGTCAAAAACTCAAAACAAATGAAGAATTATTTGATGTGGTCTTTGGCCTAGATAGCTAGGAAAGCAAATTTCTGACGAAGGTCGCTTCATCACAAATCAGAGCTGGAAGCTCTCATCATTAGGGAGATTCCACACCTAGTAGATAGCTTACCATCCAATCAACATATTTGCCATGGGCCTCTGCTTTTATTGTAACTATCTCTGGTACTGTGTATGGATGGTTATGCTTAAGATACTCAATAACATCCGATATTTTTTCTTCTAGTGTTTTTATTATAAGCATAAACTCAGACTGTTTTTCCTCAATTTTTCCCTTCCAATAATATGTTGATTGCGCCGGAAAAACGCTGACACACGCAGCTAATTTCCTCTCAACAAGCTCCCTAGCTATTTTGTTGGCGTCGCTTTCCTTATAAACAGTTGTTATTGCTATCATCAATATTAGTCACCCCTACTCCCAATCAACTTATATGGGACTGCATCTTCCCCAATAGTTTTTGGAAGTATCGAATTTAAAGAGTAATATTTTGCTTATTCTTGAACATACCAAGGGTGGTGTTTTTGTCGATAGAGAAGCTACACTACTTTTTTGAGCCTAGGAGCGTCGCTGTTATAGGAGCGTCCACACGTGTTGACTCACCAGGATATGTGATATTTAAAAATTTGTTGGATAATAAGAGGGCAGGTATACTTAAGGCTGAGGTCTACGGAGTCAACATCAAGGGTGGGGAAGTTCTAGGTGAAAAACTTTTCCGATCAGTATTGGAGGTTCCAGATGATATTGACCACGCTATTATAGCTATACCCGCCAAATTTGTTCCAGAGGCTATGGAGGAGTGTGGTAGGAAAGGCATAAAAGTTGTTACGATAATAAGTAGCGGCTTCTCCGAGGTCGGAGAAGTTGAGCTAGAGAATAAAGTGAGGAAGATAGGTAAGAATTATGGAATGCGAATCATAGGGCCCAACGGGCTTGGAGTTTATGACCCATATACAGGTATAGACACACTCTTCATACCTCCCAAGAAGATTATTGATGGTAAGGAAACAGTCAACCTTGCTAGACCACCGAAAGGATTTATTGCTTTCCTCACTCAAAGTGGTGCTCTTGGCGGTGCGCTTCTAGATTATTTGTGGGGCGAAGAACTAGGGGTTTCAAAATTCGTTAGTTGGGGCAATAAAATAGATGTTGATGAGGTTGATATGTTAGAATACCTAAAAGGAGACCCCAACACACGGGTCGTAGCAATATACATGGAGGCCCTAAAGGCCGGGGGAAGAGAGCTTATAAGAAAAGGAAGAGAATTCACTCTGAGAAAACCCATTGTTGTTCTCAAAGGAGGAACAACAGAGGCTGGAGCGAGAGCTACTCAAAGCCACACAGCATCCCTCGCTGGTAATTATAGGATATATGTAGGAGCATTTAGGCAGATGGGAGCAATAGTAGCCGAATCTGTGCTTGAGCTTATGGATATGTGTAAGGCTCTCGCACTTCAGCCTCCTGCTCATGGGAAAAATGTGGGCATTGTTAGTAACGGTGGGGGGCCTGGAATTATTGTTGCGGACCAACTTGAGAGGCGAGGCCTCAGAGTACCAAAATTATCTGATGATACCCTAAGAGAATTGAAACAGGCTGTTAAAGATGGAACTATCCCGAGTATCGCAACATTCGCAAACCCCATTGATATAAGTGGTACTGCTAGTGATGATGCATATGTCAAAGCTACAGAGATAGTACTCAATGATAAGAATATTGATTTATTAATTGTTCTAGCACTTCATCATCCACCAACACTTACAGGAAGACTCCCAGAGAAGCTCTTATCGGTGATGAAAGATTCTAAGAAACCGGTTTTGATAATGGATATAGGCCTTGGTGAGCTATCACGGTACGTTAGAAGAATATTCGATAAGAATAATATTCCCTCATACACACTACCGATACGTGTAGCTAGTGGTGCAAAAGCACTTGTTGAGTATGGCGAATATTTAGCTAGACAAGGCGTTATAAATGACTACCTTGAATCTTGGGAACCGCCAAGAAGGCTTAGTTAGCCCCCATGGAGAGATCTTTGCAGCAAAAATTATAAGAACTGTGAGAGAAAATATCCAAGTGAAATCCATATATCTAAGACCATTTAGACCTATGAAGAAGCCAAAACCAGGTCAATTCGCAATGATATGGGTTCCAGGTTATGAAGAAATTCCGATGAGTTTTTCAGGATTCTATGGTGATTCATTCAGAATAAGCGTAGCCGCTGTCGGTCCGACAACAAGAGAGCTACACAAACTACCTATCGGTGCGCTGTTGGGAGTAAAGGGTCCTCTTGGAAATGGAATAAATATTAGAAGAGGAAAATATCTTCTTGTGGGTGGGGGGTATGGTGTCGCGCCTTTAGTATATGCTATGAGCGAAATCAAAAACGTCGATGGTGAGGCACACATCATCATTGGTGCAAGAACAAAAGATCTGCTCTTATTAGTGGATGAGGCAAAAAAATTCGGTAAAGTATACATATCAACAGATGACGGATCTGAAGGATTTCGGGGGACAGCATTAGACCTCGCGAAAGAAATACTCCTCTCAGAAAACTTTGATGAGATACTTGTATGCGGCCCTGAACCCTTACTCATAGGTATGTCAGAACTGTGTCTTAAATATAAAGTGCCCTGCTGGATATTTGCTGAAAGATACATGAAATGTGGGGTTGGTCTCTGTGGCTCATGCGTCCTTAATGGAAGCGGGCTTCTAGTATGCAGAGACGGCCCAGTATTTAATGCTGAAACTTACCTCAGAGCTTTAGGAAGAATATGAGGCGCTAAGAAATGAAGACAAAATATGTGTTGTTCCTGATGGCCTTTATCGGTTCGTTAGGAGGTGCTATGGTAAGAGTCGAGACTGCTGCAGGAGCATACGAAATATCCGAATCATTTCTCCTCCTCACATTGTTCTCGGCAAGCTTCATGTTGGGGAGGGCAACAGCTGCTGTTTGGTCAGGAAAAGTCTTCGATCGAAAGTATGTCATGGCGTATAGAAACATGATTATATCATTTATATTGTTAGGTATTTTGACGCCTGGCTACCTCTTCGTAAGTGTGGAGATATACTTAGTTCTTAGGTTACTATTTGGCATATTGTCT
Organism: Candidatus Njordarchaeota archaeon; assembly: GCA_029856685.1. Lineage (GTDB taxonomy): Archaea > Asgardarchaeota > Njordarchaeia > Njordarchaeales > Panguiarchaeaceae > Panguiarchaeum. The sequence continues at coordinate 11,485 of JAHKKZ010000015.1, read as the reverse complement.
GGTCTTTCATGGCCTGTACTTCAGAGTATTCTTCTGTCGATAGTACCTGATACAACTAGGGGTAGGGATATGAGCCTCTACTTCATTTTTGGATCCCTTGGTATGTCAACAGCATATCTTCTGTTTGGTTTCTCCACAATGCTTATAAGCATAACAATGGGGATGCTTCTCTATATTCTCGTAGGCATAATGGGCCTAGTACTACCGAGGAGGAGTGTTGCTAGTAGGAGAAAAAATAAGACCCCTCAAAGAGGTGACGGTATCAAAATAGAATTCGTTATAATTGCTATGGAGCTTGGTTTCGTATCAGCAATACTCGCCACGGACACAATAACAGGTTTGCTTCTTCTAAAGGGTTTTAGTAGGATTCAGATAAGCCTTATACTGTCAGTAGCCACATATATAAGTATACCCATAAGCCTAGCAGCATCCTATGGGCTCGCAACGGTGAGTGATGAGTTTGGAGAAAAGATAATTCTTGCAGGACTAACACTTCTCATGGTATTCTCAGTCATAGTATTTATCTACACATCAGGGGCAACATCAATAATGATTTCAATTATACTCCTAAGAGTATTCGCAAGAAGTTTTCGGCCTATCCTACTAGGCCTAGCTAAGAGTACAATGAGTCTTGGGTCCAACATAGGAGCTATGAACGCCTCGCACAACATATTCACAACCACATTATCACCCATAGTCGGTGTTCTCATAGAAGCTCAGCTCCCCATAGGGATAGCTGTCCTAACATTGGGTGTAGCTTTGCTTTCCCTAATCCATATAAGAAAACTCTCTTAGAGGAGATAACATATCTCTCTTCCAATACTGGGTTTGAAGGTGTGAAAATGAGGTGGAATAATTTGTGTTTTTGATCAAACTCTCTCAGCTTTAGCGATAGTCTCTGCTATGTTTTTTCCTGAAAGTACGTAAGACGCTAAATATGCTAAGATTGCTGTTGGTATTACCACTATTAGGAATATTCTCATTGTTGTTTCGCCATGAATGACAATGGATATTCCCAGCTCTCCTATCGCATTCATTATGTAGGTTGCCTCATATGTAACTATGTATGCAGCCACAAAACCAGCTAAGAATCCTATGATCGAAACCATGACGGCTTCCAACATGAATATTAATGCTACATGACTTCTCCTCGCACCTATAGCTCTTAGAACTCCTATCTCCCATGTACGCTCTTTAACAGCAGTCATAACACTAAGCATTTCTCCTAGTATCGCAACAAAAATAGCGAAGGAAAGTAGTGTTGATACTATTTTTTCAAGGAATTTAAGTGCTTCTTCAGATCTCTCCAGATATTCCTCAACTGAGGCTACCTGGATATCATAGCTGTCGCTTAGGGTAGACATTATATCCTCCACGACCTGTTCGATATAGCTTCTGCTTCTTACTTTTATCAGTATGCGGGAGAACCATATGTTTCCAGTAATATTTCTAAATGTTCTTAGAGAAACTAAGATATCTGTTCCTTGGGCTCTTGATTCATAAGTTGTAAATGCGAATCCAGGCGCCTTAGGAGATATATGGGTTATGTTGAGTAGATATGTTTTCCTACCGTACTCGAAACGTATCCTATCCCCTATACCAACATCAAGAAATTCTGCTAAGCCTTTGCTAATCATAGCAGACATATTCTCGTTTATAGTTGCGATACCGTCAGGATCCAAGTTGAAGTCCTCCATATATGTTGTATGAGTATAGTTTTCTGGGTCAATACCATATATCTTCACATATGCCGTACGCCAATACACCACATCTCCAATCCTAACGCTTATGGGGTAAGTTATAGGACAATAGGCTTCTATCCCGATTATCTGCTCTAATTGGCTTGTTATGTTCTCTGGTAATGGCTCTCTGCCATAAATCACTATGTCCGCTCCAATACCCAACTTTATTGAGTGTTCTGTAGCCTCAATCTGAGTGTTTGCTAGGAAGCTTATAGTGAATAAAGAGGCTACCGCAAGGGATAACATGAAGAATAGTATTATAGACCTATGCTTATATCTGAGAATATTCCTACCCGCTATCCTGCTGAGCGTCTTAAATATCGATGAAAACACAATACTCATAAACTTAACTATTTTCGGAAAGAAACCAACGAAGATAAGAATTATACTCGCAATGACAATCAAGACCGCGGAGAACAACATTAAAATTAGAGTTCTAAGATTATTTGAGATCATCATTGTTGTCAGCATAACTGCTATCATAGAAATACTCCCAGCAACCCCCAAACCTAACAGTATAAGACGACTATCGATAGCTTCGGGGGCTATCTTCTTCTCAACAATTTCTAGGAGTTTAATCCTTCTAGCAGCGGGTTGAAGTGCTTCTCTTGGTGGAATAAAACTGGCCTTTATCGCTGGATATAGCCCCCCTATCATCGAAATCAGCAAGCCTATTAAGATGCCAGTAGCAAGAGTCTCAATTCTTATGACTAGCAGATTCTCAGCATATTTATGCAAGACAGAAGGAAGTATCATATCCCTCAATAAGTAGTGTACCGATATGCCCAAGAATAGACCTATGATTCCCCCAAACGTGCCTATCATTAGGACTTCTAGGAAATATAATGTGAATATACGTATTCTCGAAGCTCCTATTGCCCGAAGAATACCTATTTCTCTTAGCCTGTCATGTATGTTCATTAGAGATATCATCAAAACCAGTAGTACCGCCATTATAGTGGTTATGGAGGCAAAAGAATCATAGAGCATCCTTTGGAACATTAGCCCCTCAGATACCGCACTTAGAATCTGAGCTTTCAGTGGCGAGACAGTAAACTCAAATCCCAGACAAACCTGTATTCTCTCCGCCAAACCCACTATATTACGAATAGACCGATCAACATCTCTTGGATCTATAAGTTCTGGTCTTATCTTTATCGCAAGAAAATTTATCTCATCCTCAGCACCAAATATTTCCTGTGAAAAACTCAGATCTAGAAATATGACTGAGTTCATATCAGCTGGCAACTTACCATATTGTCTCACAATACCAACAACCTTTAGTGTTAGGCTTCTAAGATAACCTAAGGTGTCATAAAACATAATAGATATGTTGTCTCCAGGGGAAACTCCAGCGACCTTAGCTATATTTTCGAGGAGTATACATGTATTCTTGCCTAAGTTTAGATCTCCTTCAATTACCTCGAAACCTCCTATTTTCTCCTCCTCACTAATGTTTATGCCTGCTATGACGGCATATATTGTGGAGACATTCCTCAGTATCGCGGCTCCAAATAGCAGTCTGGGGCCAATAGCATATATCTCTGAAAAACTCTGTATTTTGGAGAGAACCTCAGACATATTAAACAACACAAAATTCCCCTTAGTCACTGTGATATCGAAATCACCAACATACTCTGTATATGCTCTAAGAGCCGAATAGAGAGCAACAGTTGTTGTCATTTCCAGCGAGACTAATAGAGAAGCCGCTAAGCCTATAGATATTATCATTATTGCAGCTCTAAACTTTCTCCTTGATATGTTGCGGAGAAGAAGTGTTATCAATCATTGCTCACCTCTCTCCACTAATTTCTCTCCCTGAATCTTCCCATCCCTAAGGTATAGAATCCTATCAGCATATCCAGTAACCAGAGGATCATGCGTAGCCACAATCAATGTGACTTTTTCCTCCTTAGATACACCCCTAAACACTTTGAGAACCCTCATACTCGTCTCACTATCAAGATCTCCAGTTGGTTCATCCGCAAGAATTATTGAGGGGCTATTCGCGAGTGCTCTCGCTATGGCGACTCTCTGCTGCTCACCACCACTTAGCTCATCTGGCCTATGATCCATGCGATCTTCTAAACCAACAAGTCTCAGAAGATATCGTGCTCTTTCTCTCCTCTCTCTTCTAGGAATACCTGCAAGAGCCATAGGAAGTTCAACATTTTCTAGTGCTGTTAGAACTGGTATCAGGTTATAAAATTGAAATACAAAGCCTACCTTCCTAAGCCTGAACTCCGTAAGCTCCCTCTCACCAAGCTTAGTGATGTCTCTACCATCAACTATGACACTCCCCTTAGAGGGCCTATCTAGAGCCCCAATGATATTAAGAAGCGTAGTTTTACCACTCCCACTCGGACCCATTATGCAGAGAAATTCACCCCTCCTCACCGAAAAACTAACGCCCCTAAGCGCATGAATCTCTATGCTTCCAAGTCTATATATTTTATGGACATCAACTACACGAATAATGTCCATAGTTGACACCAAAACCTCGAGTAGATTCGAGAGATACTCAGTGGTTATCCCAACGTCATAGGCGACTCCAAGCAAGATTAGAAGCATTTTCCAGATTTTAAAACTCTACAACTCAATTTTCATTGAGGCAATAGAAGTCAGCCCCTATATAACGAGGAGCAATGATAAAAATATAGAAGGAGTTTTTAAGATCAACGAAAAATAGATGTTGTTTTAGTTTTGAGTTAATATCTTAGTTCTCTAGTATGATGTTCCATGAAGCATCAATAGAATGTTATTCCCCTCTATTTTTGCAGACTTTTCTCGACCTCCTTCTCAATAAGCTCTATCTCCTTTCTTCTATCATCTGGCCATGTATCACGGATCATTGGATGCCAAACCTTATGTTTCTTAGCAATTTCAATCGCACGTTCATAGCCAGCATCTGCATGCCTAACAATACCTATGCCTGGATCTGTTGTTAAGACTGTTACTATTCTCTTATCCATTTCTCGTCTACCATCGCAGACTAGACACATACCCGCGTGTATAGAAAGACCAATTCCCACACCTCCTCCATGGTGTACGGCTACCCAAGAAGCACCAGCTATCGCATTAAGTAATGCATTCAGTATCGGCCAATCAGCTATTGCATCACTACCATCTTTCATACCTTCTGTTTCTCTTGTCGGAGATGCTACAGATCCCGTATCTAGATGATCTCTCCCTATCCATATGGGTCCTGATAATTCGCCTTTTCTGATCATCTCATTGATGATCTTACCCATCTTTGCTCTTTGCCCATAGCCCATCCAACATACCCTTGCTGGTAAGCCTTGAAATGCTACGAATTTTCGTGCTTTCTCAACCCAATTCACTAGTGTTCTGTCGTGCTTAAATTCTCTCTTAATTACCTCGTCAAGTTTGTATATGTCTTCTGGATCGCCCACAAGTGATGTATATCTAAATGGGCCTCTACCCTCGCAGAATAGAGGCCTTATGTATTTCTTTACGAATCCTTCAAATGCAAATGCGCCCTCATATCCGGCATCATATGCTTGTTGACGTATACCATTTCCATACTCAAACACTATTGTTCCTTTCTTGAGGAATCCCACCATAGCCTTGACATGCCTAACAACACTTTTCTTTGCCAATTCTATATATTCCTTAGGATCAGACTCTCTGAGCTGATCTGCCTCCTTTCTGGATAGCCCTGCAGGATAGTAGCCTCTCAATAAGTCATGTGCCGCTGTTTGATCCGTCATAAGGTCTGGTTTTATACCTCTTTGAAGAAGTTCCTCATATACATCAACCGCATTTGCTAGAACAGCAACACTTAATGGCTGTTTTTCTGAAACTGCATTCTTGACCATTTCTATTGCCTCATCCAAATCCTCAGTCCATTCCATTAGATATCCATGCTCTATACATCTTTCAATTGCTTCTTTCCGTATTTCAGCAAAGAGACCAACACCATCATTCATAACAACAGCTAGAGGTTGGGCTCCACCCATTTCGCCCAGACCAGCACTTAGGACGAATCTTCCTCTCAAAGTACCTCCAAATGGTTCTGCTGCTCGGGCTAGTGTTTCGTAGGTTCCCTGGATTATACCTTGGTGGCCTATGTAGGCCCATGAGCCCGCGGTCATCTGCCCAAACATTATTAGTCCTTTCTGCTCAAGCTCTAGGAAATATTCCCATGTTGCCCATCTTGGGACTAGTAGACTATTAGCAATCAACACCCTTGGCGCGTATTCATGTGTTTTAAATACCCCAACTGGTTTACCGCTTTGTATGAGGAGTGTTTCATCTGGTTGCATTTCCAAGAGAGTCTCCACAATGACTTCCAATGCCTCCCAGTTCCTAGCTGCTTTACCTGTTCCTCCATAAACAATAAGATTCTGGGGATCTTTGGCAACATCTGGGGCCAGAACATTAAACAACATTCTTAGAGCTCCTTCTATTTGCCAATCGGCACAATGTAGGTCTGGCCCAGTGATAATATCTATTTTCCTCGTCTTAACCTTAGCCAGAATTTCTTGTTTTTCCCTAAGTTTTTCAAGATCATATGCACTCATTAAAATCACCTGAGAATCCTAATAGATAAAGGAGAAAATATTTTTTAGTGTTTTTCTGTTGTGCTTACAATGTATTCTGCAAGTAGATTAACTAAAGTGCTTCTCTTTTGCTCACTCATCCTTATATCCATTGAGATTTCTACCTGTATGACTCCGACCCGAAGTAGGGCACCATATCTCATCGTTGTATAGTATCCAGATAGACCGTGATTATCAACATCGACGCTAAATTTCTTCTCCAGCGTTTCTTTGAGTTCATTAAGTTCTTCTCCGAATCCCCTTATGCTCCTCCCATAGTTTGTACCTAGTATTATGTCTGGGCCGTAGTTCTTCATCCCATGAATATCAAGTATCAGTGTTCTACTATGTTTTTTTCGGGATAGGTTTATAGCTCTCCTTATAGCCCTATGATACGTCAGGTATATCTTCGCCGCTTTTTCATGTTTAGGCATCCAAGGTCTATTCAAATCGACAATATTTCTGTGTATTCTGCTTATTATGGCTGATGGAACAGCAGTCCATCCGCTCAGTTCAAAGGTTTTCTTCACTATATTCTCTGTAATCTCTAAAGTAAAACTATCTCCATACATGTTGTTGCTTGGCGGCGTGTCTGTTGGCCTAGCAAGCCCACCATGTGGCGATGTTAGTACTATAGGGGAGTTTCCATTGATCCACTTAACGAGGAGATCTTCTGAGAAATTATAGCTTATGAACCCATATTTGAGAACATAGTAGGCGTCTGGGTATCTGAAAGTGCGTGATTTAAGACCTCGCTTCCTATCTCCTACATGGATATACATCTGGGCGGGTATGGCCTCTGTTCTAACAAAGTTTTCTATTGGAAACACATCTACTCTTCTTCGAATCAATTGAGACTCGGTACTGTTTAGATACTCGATGACCTGCGGAGAAACGTTTGGATATAATTCTCCTAGGACAATCTTATTACCCTCTTTGATTAGAGGGTATATACTTTTTCTCGGCCAGATTGCTAGGACCTCTTTGACAACGCCTCTTATATATGGAGAACCAATTTTTATCCATCCACTATTGAGTTCACCCACATACGGGTTCCAGTACTTCGACAGAAGGGTTCCGTAGACAAAAATTGTTTTCTCAGGGTTTATCCGCTCTATTACCAGATTCCTAGGTTCTCTGAGGGATAAGTACGAATTCGTGTTTATAGCGATGCCATCGGAACATATTTTGTTTTTGATTAGACTATTGGGAAGAACACATGCTATTATCCTGTTTCTACCCGACTTTAGTACTGCTAAAGACCCTATCTCTTTAGCTAAGCTTCTTGGTAGGAAAATTGTTGGGGACACATCGCCCCTCACTCTGACTACTGAGAAGTTATCTATGGGTATGAGCATCTAGGACCGACCGATTTTACGAACATTGAGCTCGTCAAGAAGCTTCACATCTTCTTCATGTAGTCTCCACCCCATAGTATCTATGTTCTCCTTTATGTGTTTCTTTTTCTCGGCTTTGGGTATCGTCACTATGAGGGGTTTTGAGATGAGCCAATTAAGTGCTATTTGTGCAGGGCTTCTACCATATTTCTCCGCGAGCTTTCTTATGATTTCTAAGCGTAGAACCTTACCATGTTCGAGAGGCGTATATGCCATCACAATTATTTTCTCCTTTTGGCAGTAGGGAATTATTTCTTTTTCTGCATGGCGATCGAGGAGGCTATACTTTATTTGGTTCACGATTATATCTGTTACTGAAAGATATGTTCTGGCTTCCTCCATGAGGCGAACATCGAAGTTGCTTACACCTATATACCTTACTATGCCCTCATTATACAGCTTTTCTAGTGCCCTCATTGTTTCGGAAAGAGGTATTCTTGGATTTGGCCAGTGGACTAGATATAAATCTATGTAGTTGGTTTTTAGTCTTTCTAAACTGGCCTTAGCCGATCTTATTACTCTTTCATACCTGAGATTCTCCGATTTAACCTTCGTCACTATGAATACTCTCTCCCTTGGGAAGTCCTTGATAGCTTCTCCTACGAGTTCCTCCGAGTGGCCTGCGCCGTAGAGCTCTGCCGTGTCAATGAGCGCAAAACCTATTTTTTCTATACTGTATTCTATCCCATATCTTAGGGCATCTATCCAAAGAGTGTCCTTACTATAATCGGGAACAAAATTTCCCCCAATTTTCCATGTGCCCAGACCTATCGCTGGAATCCTATCCGTTGAGTTTTTTATAGGTTTGAGGTCCGAAAAGTCGATAGTGACCATCTAGAGCACCGAACAGAGAACATATTTTAAGAGTTTTTTATTACATGCTATTCATAGAAAAATAAAAGAGCAGTCTATATGCCAAGACGTCTCCTTATCCTTTTGAGGGCCGAGATAGCATCATCTATGCCCAGTTTCTTAAGCATATCAGGCCTAGGTATGCCATACTCATCATAACCAATATCCTCATAATACTTCTTCTTCAATTTTTCTACTTCGTTTTTATCTGCCTTCTTTCCTCTATGCGGTCCGCTTGGTAGCGGCTCATAGAACCTCTGTGGGTTCTCATCATGTATTCTAGGATCCCAGTAGATATCTGGGCCTCCTAGGAGAAGAAGTATCCTCTGCATGTGTATTATTCTTAGTGCTGTTTCGTTCACCCATTCCTCAACAGTCATATCCCATCCAGTAACAGCGTTTAAGAATTCAATTAATTTATCAAATCCTATCCAGCTCGTAAACGAGCATATAACAGCGGAATCAACGAAGGCGGCCCTAACCTCCCCTGCTGGTGTTCTAGGCTCATGAAACGCTGGAGATGTATGGTCTCCACCTTGAACAGATATAGCATATCCTATGGGTGATGGGTAGTCCTCGCCACTTCTTATTCCATGGGCCCCAACAGCTATTCCTTTTACTTGAACAGCATATTTTGTTGCATCAACATTTTTCATCTTACTTATCGCTATCGCAGCCCTATATGTGCCCTCAGCGAGGATTTTTCCTATACCCTCCTTATTCGCTATTAGTTTTAGTAACTTAGCAAAAGCATCCGCATCGCCCCATCTGAGCTCAAACCCTATATCTTCCTCTGTTAATATTCCTCTTTGATAAAGCTCAGCAATGAAACCAAGCACGTTTCCAGCATTGATCGCATCGAGGCCAAGTTCGTCGGCCAGATATGACAGATACACAATTTTTTCTGATTCGAATATCCCAAGATTAGTTCCTAGATATGCCATTAATTCGTAATCTGGTGCATCACTTCTAGCCCCTTTATACTTCCCACTACGAATATAGGAGATTTTCATGCATGTTATTGGACAGCCATAATCTCCCCAATACTTTTTCACCCAAAAGTTCAATTCAAAGTTAATAACGCTTATTTCTTCCCTATCATGCCATTCCTCCTGCCAGTTTTTAATTGGCTCGCTTGATAGCCTATATCCAACTTCATATCCACCAGCTCCTGTTCCCCAAGCCCTAAACGTTGTTGATTCAAACAACTGCTGATATACTTCTCTCAGATAGCCTTCGTATTTCTCTCGATCTGCTATTGGTGGTAGAGGCCCATTTCCCTTAACAACAATGGCTTTAAGATTCTTGGAGCCCATAACAGCACCATATCCACCATAGCCCGCCGCGTGGACCCACTTAGCCATTATCGATGCGAATCTAACTCCTTTTTCTCCGCCTCTTCCAATGTAGATAATAGCTGGTTCTTTGGGTATACCTCCTACTCCTGCGAGTTCTATTGCCTCCTTATGAGTTTCGCGTATCAGCTCTGGGAGAAATTCATGGGGATCTCTCCCCCAGTACTTTTGGGCATCCTTCATCTCAACATGGTCGTCAATTATTAGGAGATATTTTGGTGTCTCCGCTTTTCCTCGTATGATTATTCCATCGTATCCTGCAGCTTTGAGTTCTATAGCAACCTCGCTAGAGATTGTTGAGCCAACAACACCATTGCTTTCGGGAGATTTTCCTGTTATACATAGCTTTATGCCGGGATAATAGCCTGTAAGAGGTCCCGTTAGCGCTAATAATATATTGTCTGTGCCAAGGGGGTTTATGAATTCCCATCTATCCCCAAGCTCTTTCCAGAGGATGTATGTTCCTAGTCCCCGTCCTCCTAACCATTTTCTGTAGGTCTCCTCTGGGAATTCTACAACACTAATATCGCCGGTTGATAAATCAATATCAAGAATTCTACCTGTGAACCCATATGGCAAAATCATCACCTACTCCCCAAACATCTTCCTAGCTAGAATTAAACTTTTCTCTATGGGGCTACGTGTGAATGTTCTGAAGGTCGGTCTGAAGTCCCCCCCTGTAGAGTTTCAGAGCGCCATATCCAGCCTCACTACAAATCTTGACGCATTCGGGGTCGCCACCACATAGATCACATATCACCACACTTCTCTTACCCCTTGGGATCCTAGGAACATTTCCTGGACATGCCTCCACGCATTTACCACAACCAACACACTTTTCCTCATCTACAATAACAGCACCAGTTCTATCATCAACTGTTAGAGCTCCAACAGGACAACTATTAACACATGGATAATCCGAACACTGCACACATAGGTGCGGTATTGTGGCTCCAGGTACTTCCTCAAAAATTCTGATCCTAGAGGCCTCGGGCCATATTCGCCCTTCATTCTTTAGGGAACAAATAATCTCGCATAATCTGCAGCCCGAGCATCTATAATAATCTACCAAAATCCACAATCTTCCCTCTTCCTTCAAGAGAGACCCTCCAACAAGAGCTGTCAGGTACTGGAAATTAGAAAACCCTGATAAAAAAGAACCTCGAAGATAAGTTCTATGATTATCCTCTAAAGAAAAAATGGAATTGTTAGGCTAATAATTTCCGCAGTTGTCAGGTTCAAGGGCGTCTGGTGTTCCGTCATAGGCATCTATGAATTGCATTCCTGACACTGTTGCGTTCACGGTATAGTCTGCATTTGGATGTGGCTTTATTACCCAGTTCCCATCGACATCCTTCATAAGTATTATCGAATATACATTGTTGGCATCATGAAATTCCCATTGTACTGTGTCATATAGCAGTACTATTTTACCTTCAGCCACATTTAAGTTCTGGTCTCCAGATGTGATGAAAAATGTTGGTGTGTAGTAGTATAGTACCCACCAGAACATTACTATTTCAACCTCATAGCTCAGCATAACCATTGTCCACATATCACCATTCTCGGTACCTCCC
>JAHKKZ010000149.1 GCA_029856685.1 Candidatus Njordarchaeota archaeon | reverse complement strand
TTTCATAAAATAGTTTCCTTTATATAACCTAAAGAAGAATTTGGGTTTAGGTGCAAAAAATGATAGAAACTGTAGTGAAATTCGATGGTTCTACCGAGAGGTACGACCGCGAGAAAATGATTAGAAGCATTATGAGTGCTGGGGGTTCTAGAGAACTCGCTGAGAGAGTAGTTTCTGATGTTGAGAGAGGGTTTGAAGGCAAAAGAGAAATACCGACTAGACATATTAGAAGAGCTTTGCTCATAGCTCTTGAAAGAAACAATGCGCATGATGTTGCTGATACATATTTATTCTATGATAGAGTTATGAAAGGGAGAATAACATTTGAGTTTGGAAAATTTATAGTTGTGGATGAAGGAAATCTCTATACTGGTAGGTCGGCGAGAAGAATAGGTTCAAGAGCAGTTTCAAGTCTTAGAGATGTTCATCAGCTTCTCGAGGAGCTCTCAGAAGATATAAATATGAGAGCTATGGATAAAGAAACCATTGCTAGGAGAAGCGAAATACTCGCTGAGGCCGTGAGAAGAAGCGACATGAATGAAGAAGAAAAAGAAAGAGCTATAGGTCTAATCGCAGATTTCAGGAGAAGAAGACTCTAAAAGTTTGTTCCTCCTCTTCCGAGGAGACTCTATTTTTTAGGGGCTTTTCAAGCTATACTTATCCTTGGGTTTCGCTGATTATCTCATGTGGGTTAGATATGAAGTTAGTATTGATTCTGCTAGTGCTTTGGCTGTTCTGTCTATGTTCTTGAGCATTCTGGATTCTCTGTTTATTTCTATCTGAATCGCATACACATTCTTATTCGCACTATGTTTATTGATAGTAAACCCACCAATAAATTCTTCATCCATCACAACTTTGAATCCGTAACGCCTGAGTGTATCACGCATATTAGCCACGATTTCAATGTTTCCGTGTACGGTTCTTCCATAGCGCGTCCCAATTTCTATGTCCCACTCAGGCCTACTGGCCATTCCATGTATGTCTACCAGAAAAACCTTTCTTAGCCTACTAGCTATTAGTTCTATGGTTTCATGGTAGTCCCTAACAATAGAATTTGTTCCTAGCGAATCTTGGTTTAGGTCGACAATGGATCTATGGATTCTTGCCAGCACAGCATTCGGAACAATCCTGTATCCGCTTAGCTCATATATTTTCTCTACAACAAGTTTTGCCAGTTCAAATGTATTTTCGTCGGCCTCAACCCCAGATTTTACCTTCATATTCTTCGGTCTGTAAAATCCTCCATGAGGGACTGTGATTAGGATTCCACTATTGCCTATTAGAAAATCAAAGTACTCATCTATATGATACGAAAATCTTCTATTGTCCACGACAAATAGCTCGCCAAAAAGCATGGACGGTACACAGACCCCCTTAGCATCTTCGCATGTATACATTCTAACCATCAGGGTTGGTTTTATTGGGAAATTCTCCACCACTTGTCCCTCCACTTCCACCTTGATGTATCCTGCACCAATCTCCACGGAATCTATATGCCTCTCCAACGAGTCTGAGATGCCCAGATATGTTACACCGAGCAGGTGGCTTGATTCTGACCGCACAGCGTATGGTAGCCCACTATACACAAGTTTGAAATCCTGGACTACCGTCCTTACCCATGGATACATGCTTAGACCGCCCCATCCTTTATGAACAGCTCCATAGGGAGTTATATATTTTGGGAGTAGCGTTCCATAGACAAATAGCCCATCGGAGAAGAGTTCTATCTCAATATCTCTTTGATCACATTCCAACTCGCGGAGAATATATCTGGATACTTCATATTCCTCCTCGGAGCTTCTATTGAAACTATTACTCATGACAACAGCCGCAATAATACTTCTTCCCGTTTTTCCGCATCGTACTAGGGCTAATTTACCATGAAAATCACTAAAACGTTTTCCGACAACAATAGCGGGAGAATCAGCAAGAATTGATTCCGACTTCATAAATCACACCACTATCAATCTATCTGTTGCCCCACGGATATAAAAGCAAATAGCTTTTCAGAGAGCCACATTGAAAAATCTAATCCTAGATTGACATGTTTCTTTTTCGGAAGACAAACTGCGAAGTTCCATTAGTGTTTAATTAATAACTTTTATATAACCTTAAGATTTTAGTCATATTATAAGTGATCATAGATGCTTGCGATGAGCTTAGCTACTAAGAAACTTATAGGACTACTTAGAAGCATGAAGAGCTTCCATGTAATAAGGCGTGATGATTTTACGGTTGAGGTTTTCATTGTTTCTGCTGAGCTGCCTAAAAATATTATCCCCCTTAAAAAGGCTATCGAAAATAAACTCCTGTTTGTAGTCGATACAGAAGAAGTCAATAAGGTAGTTGTTGAGAATAAATCGGATCGCTTTGTCCTTCTAAATAGGGGGGATGTTCTAGTCGGCGGTAAGCAGAATAGAACTATTCTTACACCAATAGTCATCCCGCCGAGAATCACGTTTGAGATTCCTGTAGATTGTGTTGAGGCTGGAAGATGGCGAATCACCACTACTGGTGAGGTCATAATTGGTCTCAGAAGAGCACACTTTGCTAAGACTAGAAGATTACCTATGTATCTTAGAGCGAAGCTTCTGAGTAAGGAGATTAAGTTCTTTTCTCGAGTCGAATATTTTGCGGATGCTACGGGTCAAGGACAATCCGAAATATGGAGGGATATCAATGAGTCGAGTGAGGAACTTTCAGCCATAAGTGAGACATCCGATGTGACTGAGATATTAAGACATGTGGAGACCGATATCGACCCGGATCTTAAGGGGATTACCAAGAGATGCAGAGCCGCAATATATTATTACCGCGGACGGATAATAGCTCTGGAGATATACCTTCTAGATGACGCTAGGGAGATTCTAGTTGATAATATCAGGGGTGCATATGCCGACTACTTATACTATGAGAGAAAAAGAATTAAAACGCCAGAGGGCGCTAGAAACTTAGAGGAATTATTGGATGAGCTGAAGGAATCAAAGATTCGTGAGAGCCAGAAAATAGGTGCTGAGAGAATTCTAAATATAGAAACAAAACATTATGTCGGACAGCTGGTTGAGGTTGATGGAAAACCTGTGGTGCTCGAAATAAAGCTTAGAGTTGAGGGGTAACTTTTTTCTTCAACGCCTGATGCACAGCATCAATATATGACTTCAAATAGATATCACTTCTCAGTGGAAGTTCGATTCCTCTTCTCTGAATATGTCTGATTAGTTCTCCAACAATACTTCTCGTCTCTACTCCTAATAGATCTTCTGCGTTGGTATTTAGCATTTCTGCTCGAAGGAGTATTGCTTGTAGTGCCGCTGCCACTTCGATTAAGAGTATATTAGTAAGATTTTCTATCATGTTGTGGAGTCTCAAAGCGGCATTCGTACACATGCTAACTATATCCTCCTGATTAGCTGATGTTGGTATCGAGTGAACACTAAATGGGCTTGCTAGAGCTCTATTTTCAGCCGCTAAAGCCGCACTAGTATATTGCGCGATCATTAGACCAGAGTTGAGCCCTAGAGTGCTTTCTGGGTGTATTAGGCAATCCGTTAGTCCTCTGTTAAACTTTGAGTCTAATAATAGTTGTGTTCTTCTTTCAGATATATTAGAGAGATTCGATATAGCAACACCTAGTACATCGC
>JAHKKZ010000148.1 GCA_029856685.1 Candidatus Njordarchaeota archaeon | reverse complement strand
GTGGTGTGCCGTGCCGCCCTCTCTGCCCTATTCTGTCTTTCCTGCCCAGCATCTTTCTTGCTTTTCGCTTCAGTTTGAGTATAAGCCTTTTAAGCGGAATATCATATATCTTCATGGGGCCTGGCCCTCCGGTGGTTGGGTCAGTAATATATGCGTAATACTGTCTATATCGGGCCGGGCCCTATCAACATCAATCATAAAACGAATTTAGGGAAGAAGCCAGGGAAGAAGCCTCTTTATTTGTTCTCTTTATTTCCGCATATATATGTTATTTCTGTTCAGCTGTATTCTTCTTTTCCGCTTGCTAGGACTTCGCCCTATGTTTCTCTGCACTAATTATTGAGATATTAGCATCGATTGTTCGTGGTTGGGTATTGTCTGCCATACTGCTTCATCAAAAGTATATTTCTTCGCGAGGACTTGTGCTTTTTTTTATACATGTCAATTTCTCAGTACCCAGATGTGAGTGTACATTTTCCGATTTTAGTGGGACACGGAGCGCACTTAGACCCCACCAGAAACATCTATCAGCAGTCCTACAGAGCAAGCAAAGATAAATAAAGGCAGGGAGCCAAAAACTGACATGTAGTTTTTTTCAATGTGTTTCTTCCAATCCCTCATGTTCGCTATTTTTGTGTCCTAAGAGAAGCTGATGTTCACGCTGGTGGAATCTCACATACATAGGCCTCCACATCCCGAAGCCTAACACTCCCTATCCTCCTCACGTACCTATACTTACCGACAAGTACGAGCCTCAGCGGAGCATCTATTCTCCTAGCCACATAGTATATTATGCTCTGCAACAACCTCCTAAAAAACCTAATGACCTCCTCAATGTTGCTCAACTTATGCCAGTAGTAGTATCCGATAAACCACTTCATGTAGAGCCAAACGAAGAGGCAGGAAACAACAATCCACAACAAGAGAGGCGCTGAGGAGGAGAGGATACCCCAGTAAAGCCCCAATGTCCTCCAATCACCAACAACAAGCAACGACACCAACTCGGGAACAAGCGAGAAGAAAGTCATAATTCCAATCACCATGAACGGCAAAGCATAAGCCAGCGGCAACCCCCAAAGGGAGAACAGAAGAGGCATGTAATCCTCCTCATACCTCCTCCAAGACCTCCTCCTAGCATACCAAACCCCACCAGCCCTACTCCCCCTTCCAAACAGCGTTCTCAGAGACTTCAAGGCATCCCCAATGGCGGCATAGCTAACCGTCCTCCTACCACTATGCAAGGAATCCAAAGCCATAATAATCCTAGCCAGCTTACAGAGCTTTATATTCCTAAACGCCACTTTTGTGCGTTTATGCTTGGGGGAGGTCAATAGCTTCCTATCGCAAGTCATGAATCCCTCTCGCTCATCGTAGTAGGCACGATCCTCAACATACCTACCGAGACCCTTAAATGCAGCGCCGAGAAGCACATAGGCCAGAGCTAAGAGTACTGCTATTATAAGAACAGACACAACACCACCAACACCAGACTCAGCACCACCCCACCTGCCTATGAGCGTGAGCCATAAAGTAAAGAGATCCCTAGCACTTACATTTTTATTAATGGCGATTCCCATTAGGGAAACTAAAAGAGCGAAATTATAAAGCATAGATAGTAACCATATGTCCTGTGCTATTGAGTATTTGTATTTATATTTTTCGCGTTTTTCGCTCGATATTATTATTTCATGGTAATTTCCAAGAAAAATAACGAAAATAAATACCGCGTATATGACAGCGAGAGCAATAAAATCTGTTGCACTCTGAAGAACTTGACTAACAAAACGGTAGAATACATATAGTACTAATCCACTTACTGATAAGTAGAGTAATAATTCTATGACAATCCCCACAAAATTTCTTTTAATTCTTGCTGTAGTCGCGGATAGAACCAATATAAATATCAAAAAGATTAGCAGTAAGATTAGATCCTCATAGCCAAACCAAGTGATTACCATTATCGCCTCACCGTGAGGTCTAAACAGCAAGCTTTTTCATTTCTGGCGAGATCCTTCACCCATATAACTAATAAACAATCCCTAGGAGAGATGCCCGAAAGCTGTTACATTTAGACTCAGTACTTTATACAGAGAATACCTAGGAGTTTGACCAGCATATTCGCCCAAAACGGGTATAGCTCTAGCATTGCGAATAGCCAGATGGCCTATTACCAGCGATGATGGGGAATTACTTAGGGCGAAAAGAATTTTTACTGCTATCATCCCCGAATTATCCGTCGTTGAGATATCTAAATTATTTATAACCAGCATCTCACTCCACAATATCCAATATTATGTAAATCGTATTTAATAGTGCCTCCCCAAACCAGTTTTTGTTTGTCTTCCTAAAAAACAAATATTCGAGAAATGCGTCGTGCGGGATTAGAATAGATTTCGATCATAACCCTACAGAAAACCCTGGAAGAAACCAGACCCCAACACCAAACATATCGGAGCTTGCAGAGCGAGACCATAGCATCATGCTATAGGATTATTCCTAGGAGCCCCACGGCCGCATGAAAAATCAGCATTGCTACCCAGACAAGAGCAAACACAGACACAACCAAGACAAGGAACCTAAGAGCAACCCCAGCCAAGCCCCTCAAAACACCAAGCACACCCCTACGGGGCCTCCCAGACAAGGCGGATATCCGAGCCGCAATCGAGATGACACTCAGAACAACACCAGTAAGAGCAAACGCGAAGACCACGAGGAAGAGTACGAGGAGGAAGTAGTATGTACCCGCAAGATTCACCAGATACCTATTTTCGCGCGGCAGAATGTTGTAGTACATCCCGGCGAAGAATACTGGTGAGAGAAAAGCGAAGGTCAGCACGGGC
Organism: Candidatus Njordarchaeota archaeon; assembly: GCA_029856685.1. Classification (GTDB taxonomy): domain Archaea; phylum Asgardarchaeota; class Njordarchaeia; order Njordarchaeales; family Panguiarchaeaceae; genus Panguiarchaeum. The sequence goes on along the minus strand of JAHKKZ010000148.1, from coordinate 823 downwards.
TCCAGAACATACCTCCACATGATTCTCCTAGCCCTATGATACACCTCCCAAAGACCCCGCTCTGACCCACCTCGCATAGAAACACCAAATCTAGTATGTTGATAGGAGGCGAATAAATTCCTCTACTGCCCAGAGAAAGATTCTTGTCATAAAGTAGAGTGCGAGTAGGAGGAAAAGTAAAGCAAGTAGAAGTAAGATGCTCCCTATTGCCATCTTCAAAAACATAAGAATCCTCATCAATGCAGACCTAACATTCCTAGAACCCTCCTTATACCTCAATATTGTAGCTGGGACACCAAGAATGCTAAGTATTATCCCGCCTCCAATGAGTGGATACAGGGCTAAGCAGCAAGACAAGACAAAGAAAAGAAAAATCGCATATAAGTGAAGAAGGGGGTCAACACCAGGAACAGTTGAACCTAATCCCACCGTCAAGCTTCCTATAAGATCTACAGTCAAAAATTCCTTTGCTGGGCGGACAACTCTATTTAGTATGAGCTTCTTAGTATTTTCGTATAACTTCAGATAATCTTCATCCCCCATAACCATCACCACTAAGTAATTAAACTACCCAGCCTCGAAAACAGTATGTCTGCATAATGCCAGTTGATCAGCAGGAATAGAAGGATCAGACCCAAGATCACGGGTAGCTGGCGCCTAGGCATGATATGGATGAGAACCCTAGCACTAACAAACAAGCCTCGAATCAGAGGAATCTTCGTCTTAAAATCAGATATTCTACCCAAAACATAATTCTCCACAAAACAAACAATAAACCTAAGGAGCCTCCAGAAAATGCCAGACGCTCCAATAATAGTAATGT
>JAHKKZ010000147.1 GCA_029856685.1 Candidatus Njordarchaeota archaeon | reverse complement strand
GAAGTATCCATCTTCCATAGGTGCTGCGAGGGCTATTGGATTTGTCCCCAAGAGCCTTTCTATGCCCCATGTAGGAGCTACTAGTGGGCGAGAATTAGTCATGCTTATCCCTATTAGATTCTCTTTCGCTGCCATTAAAGCATAGTAGCCCGCTATCCCATAGTGATTACTGTTCCTCACGACAACGACCCCAATACCTGTTTTCTTTGCCTTCTCGATGGCAAGCCTCATGGCGAATGTTCCGACAACCTGTCCAAGCCCTTCATCACCATCAATGAGAGCATATGAGCTCCCCTCCTTTACTATCCTTATGTTAGGTTTTATGTTGACTCCGCCTTTGCGAATACCATCTACATATCTCTTAAGTCTCTGAACGCCATGACTCTCAATTCCGTGTAGATCGGCCATAACCAAGTTATCCGCAACCATCCTAGCATGCTCTTCTGGGACACCGAGCTTAACAAATATCCTTACGATGAAATTAAAGAGTTCGTCCTTAGAGACGCGGACATAATTCTCATCGATCTTAACTTTCTCAAATAATTCCTCCGACAACATTGACCACCAGAAGTACACTAAAAGTAAGAAATAAAGCAAAAAACTTTTTATCTGGATATCAATACAAAAACTTTGGTTCACATAATGCTATATCACGGGACGAAGTCTAGGTTATATATTGCCCATTCCAAGATCTCAAGTAGTCTTTCCTTCCAGTTCGCTGCCTCAAAGACTTTATATAGTTTCTCAGCTGGTGTTTGGCCGTCCCTTATGAATCCTATTAGCTTATTCATTGTTCTCCCGACAGCTGTGCTTGTCTCACCGAGTTTTTCTATATATGGTTTTAGGTCTTCTATTAGCTGTAAGAGTGCTTCTTTTATCGGTGTTGGTTCGAGGAAGCTCCGTGGCCACGGCTCACCATCTATTCGAGGTAGGAGTGTGGGGGAGATCGGTATTGTTGTTGCTTTGAAACCTCTCTTAATCACTCTTGATCGGAGGAACCAAAGCGTTTTGAATACTTGTCGTTCAACTTTTTTGAAAGCATCTATGTGGTCATGTATGAATCTACCCATAGCGGCTATGAGTATCCATAGTGCTCTTATCAGCAGAAGTGAGGGAACAGTATCGAACGCTCTTACTTCAACAGTAGACTTTCTGCTCAATAAGAAGTATGCTTCCTCCTTCGTTAGAGGCGCTATATCGAGGAGACGTGGATCTCTCGGATACGAATGATGTGAGCCCAGCTCAGCGGACATAAGCTCTATTTCCTGGAGTATGTAATCGAAATCAAAGTTTTCCTCGGTTATATATACTGGGGGAAACAGTGCTGTGGCTAGCTTAAATCTGTCTCCAAGAAATGCACGTTTTTTATTCCCTAGAAAACCACTTGATAGTGTTATGGGAAGCATCAGAAGGTAGACTATAGCAAAACCATTATAATATGGTATGCGTTCTACTGGTCTTAAAAAACCACCGCCCCAGGAGTAGTGGAAATGCACAGCACATGTCTCCCCAGGTCTAATCTCCCTGCCTGGTGGTATTGAGGGCGGAGCTCCTATTAAGCAGGGATACACATCGATTTTGCTTCCTATTTCCCATAGCTTCTTTAGCGTATTTTGAAGCTCAGCTGTTACATGGTCAAACTCATCCTCCCAAAAAGGCCTAAAGTTTATCTCTAACATTGAGGGATAAAGCTCCTTGACAACACGTGTTAAGCCTATCTGGAATCCCCTAATACCGATTGTCTCCCTAGGCATCCTCTTGATAAACCAGCGTGCTAGGTCTACAGGTTCCATGTTTTTATTCAGCAGGAGGACCTCGATCTCTATTCCTATAAGACCTCTCTGCTCCACGCCACTCACCACATCCTATCTATATGCCTAAAATCTGATAATCGTCTCGCCTTTTTGATTATTCCAGAGGGGGTCTTAGCACTAATAAATACTCCTCCAAAGGCAGATGCCACTTTACTTAGGTTTTCAAATTTTTCGTTTCCCAGCCCCACCCAGATGGTTCTCCAGACGCCTCCAGAAATCTCGTCAATCCTATTAACAAATTCCTTGATTTTCGAGCTGCCGAGTTTGCTATCCTTTGCTTGGATAATCAGTATTGTGTTAAGGGCATTTCTCCCCAAGTTTCTCTCCTCAAGGCTATGCATTATCATTTCTAGGGCTCCTTCCAAGTTTCTTTCACTGGTGTCCTTAATAATCATATCTGTGACGAATCTGGGTATCAATGCGGTCATAAACCACCTAAGCTTAGGATCGATGCTTATCCAGTTGAGTAGAATATCCACATCGTCGGCAAAGCTGAAAATAGCACAGTTCTGTGTCTTTCTTAGATTGTACTCCAACAGTATTTTCGAAAGTTCCTTAGCTATATCTACTTTTCTTCTGTCTCTCCAATGCTCCAGCATCGCTGAGCTGGCGTCGATAGCAACAGCTACGTTCATCAGACCAGCAAATTGGACTCTCATCTTCGTTCTGTGTGTTAGCCTATATACCTCACCGACCTCGGCTCCCTCGATATCTAGTATCCTAACTGAAGTCTTTGGCGATATGGCTATCTCATCATCGAGTGTGACGTATATATGCTGATTTGAGTATAGGTGATCTATCCAGTCATGTATATTACCGATCACATAGATGTCTGCTTTCTTAGCCTCCTTAATCTCCTCGACAACCTCAAATCTTCTTTCTTCTCCTGCATAGGCCCCAAGCTTATACATTATATGCATTGGAAGCGATATCTCGTTTTCCCTAACTAGGTCATTAAAGACCAGTCTTATAGGCGAGATGCGGAAATCTGCGTCTATTATGATGCTTTCTTTGCTGAGTCCTAGTTCTTTGGCGGTTGCAGGGTTTATCCAGCTAATGTTCTCATACACATTTTTCCCTGGTTCAACTCGTAGTGTGAACATCAAAACCACCTTCGATTTAATATAGTTTAAAATATGTCTTATTAACACGGTGTAGGAATTGGAGTATGCTGAGGTATTAAGATTTTACTCTAAACCAGAAGTCAGAGGAGAGATAATAGATTATTCGCGTGGGAGATGGCTAGCTCTGTATGCTCCAAGGCAAGGATTAGGGCTCTTCTTTAGATATTGGGGAAAGAATAAGCCACCCTTAAGCATATCGGATGAAAATAGTTATTTGGCGATGATAGGGAGGTTTAAGAATTATCGCTTTAGAACCATATATGCATCCATAAATATTTATCGGGATCTGTCAACAAGGGAAAGCGTTAACAACAAGGATAACATCATCAGAACTACGCCTATCTGGGATATAGATGGTTCTCTTGAGGGTTGGAAATATATAGTTGAGGTAGCCAGGCTCATAGTCGACTACTTAGAAAGAGAGGGAATAACAAAATCAATATATTTGAAGTGGTCAGGAAGAGGAATGCATATACATATCCATGAAAATGCTTTTTCCGAGGAGATCCTCAGAAAATATCATCCCCTAGACCTAGCATATGCGGTGGTGGAGTTCGTTCTAAGAAAACTTGGGAGCAAAATAGAGGCAGTAGCTAAGAGAGCCCCATATGGTGATAGACCACTAAAATTAGAAAATGAAATTGATATGAAGAGAGTGTTCACAGTTCCCCTATCTCTACATAAGCATCTAAACTTTGCAGCAATTTGCATAAAGCCAAATCAACT
>JAHKKZ010000146.1 GCA_029856685.1 Candidatus Njordarchaeota archaeon | reverse complement strand
TGGATGTGGATGATTATATAGCCTCCGCCTGGAGTAGTTCTGTTATTGAGTATTCTCCTACTCCCCGAACTTTTACTGATAGGTCTTTTGATTCTTTTGGTTCTAAACTGATCTTCCAGAGGAGGAGTATTCCTTCTGGGGTTTCGCTCTGTGTAGCCTCGGGCTTTATTTCGATTATTTCAAATGTTTTTGGTACTAAATATTTTATTTCGTAGTCATATGCCGGTGTCTCACCGCTGTTTCTCACTGATATACGTAACTCAAAGATATCTTCTCCTAATGGAATTATGTTTCTTGATGTCTCAATTGCTCTCGCTATTCTTGCTATTCTTATGGTTGGTGTTTTTTCTGGTGATGTTTCCTTGCTTATTTTCTCAGCTTTGGGTGTCGGTGCGCATAGCACCTTTGTCGGTAGTCTAAGCTCCATAATTCCTTTTGGAGCTTCTTGGAGTGATATTCTGTATTTTAGTTCCGCCTCTTTTCCTTTCGGTAGTATGCTGTCTCCTGCTATTCTCACTACTAATTCCTTGCCGATTTCTTTGTCTTCCACAGATACTACTTCTTTTTCGAACTCTTTAATTGCTTTGTTTGCTATTTTTAGTGCTATTTTTGTTGGATCGCTGAACCCTCTGGGTATAGATTCGTGGATCTCTATTGCTCCTATATCGACACCGCCGTTATTCACTATTCGTGTTGTTATGTCTATGTGGTTCTGCCCTATTGGTGGGATCTCGTTTGGTCTTACGTATCTCTCCAGTTTTTTGTCTACGATTACTTCGATTTTCTTTTCTATGCCGAATGACATAACGCTGAGTTCTGGTAGGGTCAGCTCATATGTTCCCTCGCAGATAATTGCTAATCTCTCCTTAACGCTGCCCCCAACCCACACTTTTACCTTTGGTATCTCCATGGATTTGACGGTTATTGGCCCCACACTGAATATGCTATTTGGTTCCAATCTTAGTTCCTTCACAAGTATCTTGTTGCCTTTCTTTTCAATGAATTCGGACTCTTCCAAGGATACTATTTCACCACTTACAAGTTTTATCTCGCCCTCAGCATATACATACATGTCGTAAGGATTTCTAATATTCATAATTACCTCCCATGTCCCCGGCGTTTCTGGTTTTTCCTTCTTGCTGATGTCGTAGCCTAAGAGGAACATACTAGTCGCTTTTTTGAGTGTCAAACCGCTAAGAGTTGTGCTTCTTGTTGAGATTCTAACTGCTATTTTTCCTAAAGATACTTTTTTCATGTCCCTAGGAACTATGCCTATGTTTAGTTTGCAAGTATATTCGGATTTTGGTTGGCAGTTCTCTAGTATCCAAACAGCCTTATTATCATACCTCTCAAAGCTCCCCATGCATCTTTCACCCAACACTACGCTGGTTACATGATCACTTGGATAGAACTCTATTGCTGTTCTATCTATTGTGCCCTCGGTATTAATTTTAATTCTCAATGTTAGTGTTACTATGTTCTCCGCACCATAAAGAACAACAAGATCTCCTCCAGGCCCCGATACATCATACGTTACTACTATTGGGGGTCTATACTTCTTAACATCGTATTTGGCCTCATACATGTAGCCTTCCACACCATATTCTGGAAGAGATTTAATATGGATCCTTTCCTCAAGCGAAACTCGGTCAGCATTACCAAGTATGAGTTCTGTGCCAAATATAGGCACCGATGATTTATTAATAACTCTGAGATACCTATTTGCTTCCTTTAGCTCGATAGTAGAATCCCTCATTACTCCAGTTTCCTTTTCTTCGAGTTCAACTACAACTTCGCCAATGTATGTTTCTGGCATCTCGGTAGCCGCTTTCTCCTCCCTTAACTCTGTTTTCTTCTTCTTTTTCCAGAAAGCCAAGGATTTCACCCTCTAATAATTTGAATCCCAAATACAATCCTTTTTATGCCTTTTTTATAAAGTAGATACCTCCAACATAGACGCCGATTACGCTTACAAGCCTTACATATTGCAGTATAGCATAAAATCCGAGGTAGTTTTTGACTGTGCTTAGATCAAGAAACGCTGATACCGTAGGAAGAATCATAGATATGAGACTCAATGCTACGAGTATCTTAGATATTCTAATGTATCCAGCTCCCGCCAACAGTGAAACTATTAGCAGCAGAGGCCCGATATACATTATTAGAATAATGAGTATTCTATCGACATACGGAGCATATTCGGGAGGAATACTTAATATTGTTCGTATGAGAATCAAGAGACGTGGATCGCCGCTTATCCCAGCTAACATGCATAGGAACGATGAGGCACCAAGTATTATTGTCCACCTATAAACTTCGAATGTTGCTAGAAACGCCAATATTATTCCTAGACCGAGCAGACCTATCTCTATTCCGAGGAGATGAATAGCTTTGAGTAGGTACGACATATCCTGTGTTGCCTGTGAAACATACTGTTGTATTATCGGACCTAGGAAAAATATTTTTGTTAGGAAAGACATTAGGGATACTCCAGCACCTATTCCTATTAACCAGTTCCCCAGACGTCTAACTTTAGGTATGAGCAAAGCACCAATTATCACCGTTAGTCCTCCACCCATTGCTAGGTATCCTAAAACCTCGAGAATTTTGAGAGCGACACCTTTGTACTCCGAGGAGATTATGCCGTACTGAATGGCGAGTGATATGATCCTCTCATAGAAACTTATGCTCCCCGAAGCACCCAAAACAAATAATATTATGCCCCCAGCAACACCAAGCACAACCTGTACTCTATGTCTCTTTTTTAATCTAAGTCTTATTTCCCTAGGTTCTCCTTTTGGCATATCGCTATTGGTTTTTGTGGTTCCTTCTTGTTTTCTTGTAGCTCTTTTCTCCTCTGGCCTAGGAGTAATATCCGAGTGTTCGGATTTTCGACTAAGAAACATAAAGCATTCACCACTAAAGAATATTGAAGAAATATGATCAATATATTATCGTGTGATTTGTTCGAAAGAATTGTGAGATATATAGAGGATATAAGTGCCTAGTCTGTATCAATATGCTTTAACTTCTGTTAATTATTTTTCTCTGTCTCTTGCTTTGTATATGTGTGCTCTATCATAGAGAGGTCTAGCCTTATTTTCGAAGATATCTTTCATAATGCCTATCATCGCTTCTACAAATATTAGAAGCATAGGTTTGTTGGAGTATATATCAATAAACTTCTGAAACTCTCCGAAGACCTCAGGAGCGATGCGGGTAAAATATTGAAACTCATCAAAAATCATGATCCAGTTTGAAGCAAACTCAAATAGAACCTCAACAAACGAAGACCAATCATCAACCCTGATGTATCTAGGAATGGATAGTTTTAATCTGAGAGCATCAAAAAACTCTCTAAGTAGGTCAGAGCTTCTTTTGTTAGGGTTTGCATAGAAGTAGAGAAAATTACGTCCCTTAGAGAGCTCAAAAACTAGTCGGGTTTTACCGACTCGTCTAAGACCCATGATAGCGACGGGAAACAATTTCTGTCTAGATCTCCTAAAATATCTTTCTAAGTGTTCTAGTTCTCTTTTTCGATCCACAAATCGTAATTGTTATCCCCAAAATTATTTATATCAAAAATAATTTTTTCTTTAAATAATTTAATAGAACTAGTTATTAAAGTTTTTAATCAAGTTTCCATAGTTTAACCTCTCCATATTCCCCGCCACTTACCAGAAC
>JAHKKZ010000145.1 GCA_029856685.1 Candidatus Njordarchaeota archaeon | reverse complement strand
CGGTTTGCTAATAGGATTATTATTAGCCTATATCTTCGATATAGTCTATCGCTATCTGAAGAGGAGAAGAGAGAGCCCGATAATTAGGAGGATGAGAGCAATAGCTGAGAATATGAGAATCAGTAGTCCTCAGGAAGGATCCCCAACAGAGCTAAATATAGAAGCACTGCTTCTTCTCATAGATAATTGGTCTCTCGACATAGAGGCTATTGGGAGAGAACAAGCACTTTTGCTCAGTCAGTTAGGGTTGGCTAAGATATTTGGTAAAATAGTTGTTGCCAGAAAAGATGCTCTAAGGCTCTTGGTCGATGGGATAAGAGAAAGAAGATTTGAGCCAAACTTTCAGTTGATCCCCCTATCCGAAGAGATATTAGAGGGGTTAGGAAGAATGGGGATCCTTAGTGTATCATTCTTTAAGATCATTAGCGAAGTTGGCCCAAGATTTCTCTTCGCAACAGCGAAAACAAAACTTATGGAGAAACTTAACTCTGATCCAGAGACACAGAACAGAATTTTTCTTCTAGCTGAAAGTCTAAGTGAATTTCAGTTAGATGGTAGTAGGATTATTTTTAAGGAGCTAAGAGGTGGTGAGAGAGGTTTAGAAGGCCTTATTGTTGTCGAGATTACGAGAAGTGCTAATGTAGAAGATGTAATTAGGTTTTTATCTCAGATAAGTACTCTTCCTAGGACTCCAGAAGAAGCAGCTGAAACAATCAGAGATGCTATTAGGTAGCTGATATGGAGTCTAAGATAATAATACTTATATTTATTATGATACTTTTAGCCTCTCAGGGTATATATATCCCTACGATTAGATGGACGTTTGAGGACTTAGGATTCTCAGATATTTTAATAGAAAATACACTTAGAGGCTATAATGCCTCCGCAGAATTCAGCTCAGAATTAGTAGGCTCCGTAACATTCAGTATCCTTATCTACGCAAATGCCTCTATAAGAGTCAAAATCACAATAAATAACATATCTGTGGAGCTCTATACGGACAAAAACACATCGCTTGAGGGCTACCTCATGGCAGAGAATCGGATAGAAATAGTAATCCCACCACAACTACCAGCGTTATCAGTTATAATTTACAAAAATTCAACGATTACTGCCAGACTTAGGGTCGGAGGTAACGAAAATGATGTAAGTAAAGAAACTCTGAGATATATCTTTTGGATGTTAGTATTAGTGCCTCCAATATTAGTCTATCTGTATCGAAGAAGAGCCCCGGAGAAAGGGCTTATAGAAGAAGTTGGTGTAGTGATAACATAATGTTTTTAGATTTGCTGCCATGGAAAATAAGCTCCGCCATGGATATAGCCAGGGGTTTTAGCAGTCCGAAAAATCTTGTTCTTATTCGGGCCCCTGCGGGCTCTGGTAAGACAAGTGTGGCCATAGCGTATCTTATCTATAGAGCTATGCTTGGGGATAGGGGGGCTATATTTCTGAGAACAAAACGCGAGGTAGAACATGCATTGGGAATAGCAAAGAAGATATTGGAGAGACTGAACGTAGAGCTACTAATAGTACCTACACCGTCCAAGGAAGATTTCTGTGTTATGGGATTTAGTAGAGATCTAATAAAATATTGGTGCCCTATAAGTGAGTGTGAGCGGCTAGCTAGACGTAAATATAGCGATATAGAGAAATTCCTTAGAAAAAACATATTTGGGTCCCTAAGCAGCTATGTGAAGCTCTTTGCCTCCGATAGGAGATGTCCATATTATGTAGCTCTTAGTCTTCTGAAGAAGGCAAATATCATTATAGGCACGCATAGCTACTTTGTGAAATCGGATCTCTTCGAAAAGCTCGGCAGGCTCGACATAGTTGTCGTTGATGAAGCCCACGCCCTGCTGATACCGAAAACATATGAGGGGGAAATAGAATCTATAAAGGAGGGAGAGGAAATAGCGAAAATCGCTTTGGAGCAAGGAACAACGATAAGTAGGTATGTTGTGGCTCTCGGGAGGAATATGGACTATGAATCAGCAAAAAAGCTCGCAGAGTACGATGCATATATGGGGGCGGACGGTATAGATGTCCTGCTTGGAAACAAACTAATAAAAATCTATGTGCCAAAAGACCTCATACGGGACAGACTGAGTAGTGTTAGACGAATAATACTGATGAGCTCCACACTCTACCCATCAAGCTTCTTTAGGCTTATCTTCACTAATAATAGCTTAGACCACGAACTAGTAGTCATACCGGGGCTCATGGGCGGCAACAGAAAAATAATTGTTCTAGATACAAACCTAAGCCTAGCATATAGTATGAGGACTGAAGAGACATATCGTGCGTACGCCACACTGATACAAAAGATATACATGAAGCACAAGACAAAAATATTGGTTTTCTGTCCCAGCCGCGAAGTTGCGAGGAGCATAGCTAAGCATCTTAACGTAAAACCGACAGATAGGCTCGGAGAAGAGATTGTGGTAACAGTATTTAGAGGTAGAATCGCAGAAGGGATAGATGCGCCAGGATACAGAATAGCTATAATGGCAGGTCTTCCATTTCCCAGAATCGACATGATGACTAGAAAAATAATTGAAACTTATAGTAATGTATATGATGTCGATAGGAAGGCCCTAGAGGAAGCCTTCATAATAAGCTCAACAATTTCAGCTCTTATACAAGCAATGGGGCGGGTAGGTAGAGGAGAGGAGGGAACAATATACATAGTAGATAAAAGAGCCAAAAAACTGTTAGGCTCTCTCATGAGCTAATCTTTCCCCAATAAGATATGGGAGATCCTAAGATTCCCAGCAGGGAGATTCAGATATTCCCATGAAGTTCATATTATTGCCTACTCCTTTGATGTATATAATCTTTATTAAGGCTTAGAGGGGAAGTTTATGTTGGTATAGGATCAGATGTTATATGTTATATGACCGTTCCTTCGAGCTCAGCTATACCTGCTATGTCACCATAAATATTCTTGTATTCCTCATAGTGGTCTTTATCGATTACTATGATATCTATGGGGTCATCTATTGCTCTTATTATTCTCCGCCTTGACTCCACGAGAAATTTGAGTTTTATTTTTCTATCGATTTTTTCTTCTGTTACCAAGAGAATATCCCAATCCGAATCTTCTGTGAAGTCCCCACGAGCTCTCGAGCCAAATAAGATTATTCTGAGGATCTTAATGTTATATTTTTTGGCAGTTTCAACGAGAATGGTTTTTATAATCTTGAGTTTTTCATTAAAGTCCATATCTATCGCCCACAATAGAAGTAAATTCCTAAGAACGGCTTCTCATAGCGTCTAAGATTCTTTTTGCGATATTTTTTAAGTCGGTCTTCCTATCAAAGATATAGAATTTGGTTTTGCTTGATAGGTGCCTTAAATACTCATATGCTCTTCTGCTCGCAACAACAACCAATGGAATGTTTCTTGTGAGGGCTCGTCTAATCTTTATCTCCTTGTTCACAAGGTATTCCATACGCCAATACCCAACAATTTCAACATAGATCTTTTCTGTTCCTAAATGAACCTCAAAGTCAGGTATAAATATTAGATCATCCAAAACTATTGGTGGATCTTTCCTAATTTTTACTTTGAGCTTTATCATAGTCTCATAGAATATGCGTTCCAACGAACTATCGAAGACTTTTGGTCTGAAAGTCGCTAAGATGGGGATATCCCTAATCAAAATCTTCTTACCATTTGGTAGAAAAATCTCAATGATCTCAGCGGATGTGAGTGCTACGGAT
>JAHKKZ010000144.1 GCA_029856685.1 Candidatus Njordarchaeota archaeon | reverse complement strand
TGTTTCATTTCGTAGGGACATCAGCATTAGGTGTTTGGGTTTTCAGCTCGCATACATGCTTTCTTTGCTCATTGTCTGATATGAAAATCTGTTTGCTTTACATTGCGTAATCTGTGTAATATTGCATATAATCAATGCTAAGAAAAGACCCAAACTCAAAGCCACGCGATGCTAGATTTTGTTTTCAAAATATGATTTTTTATGTTGTTATTCTACTATTATCTTCTGAGTGGTTTCATCTATTTTTGCTAGGGTGTTCACGGTGTTGCTACGAAAATATAAGTGGCTTGAAATCGCTCCTCGCCATAGGAGAGACATACCAACCATAAAGAATACACGAATAACAGTCAAGGATATATTGGAGGCCCTAGCCAATGGCTGGAGTATCACAGAGGTCGCTGAAAACTTCAGAATACCCATTGAGGCAGTAAGAGAGGCTTTGAGATACGCACTGGAAGTCCTAAATGAATTAAGGGGCTAAGGTGGGGGGTATTGGCTGATGAAAATGTTCCATATCCCTTAGTGAGGGCATTACGGAGGCATGGCGTATATGTTTTTTGGATTCCAGAAACGCAGTTTAGAGGTATGAGTAATAGTGAGCTCCTAGAACTTGCTAATAGGCAGGATCTCGTTCTGGTCACTCGTGATAGGGATTTTTTAGATGTAGGCTTGAGGAGGAAATCCTAGTATGGCATTATATATATATTGGTGAGCCCATCAGAAAGGATAATATTGATGTGTTGGTGCCAAATATTCTTAAAGCCCTCAAGCACCTTAAGGGCCGCCAATTAGCAATAGTTACAGGTACTAAAGTAGAATTCCATCGAATAGATGAATATCCCTAGTCGCGAAGTTAGTTCTACTGCTGACTTTGAGGACCTCCATACGGTGATCAGCACCAGAGGGATCATATCAACGATTAACATCAGAGAGAAGGAGAACAAGAGACTTGAGACGAACCAATACCCTTGTTGGAGGCCTAAGGGGATTCTCATCGAATGAAAATAGTTTTTGTAGGTGTCTCCGTTCGATCTGCGAGGTTTTTCTAACATCGTTGCTACCAGCCAATGTAAGCAGTCAAATGGAAAATTTGATTTTTTGTAGAGGCTGTCCCTGTCCTTTCTAGGCTTTGACACTATTTATTATATCTGTATTTCATGTTATTATTTTGCATTAGCACAAAAGTGTGCAATTTTTGTTTTGACTCATTACACACATAAGTATTATTAGATCCTTAGGGCAATAGGAGTAGTTTAAAGTTTCTATGCCTTCTTGGAAGCACAGAATGGTACATTTTTGCAATCATCAAAAAACAACACTAACTAATAAAACAATATACATAGAACAGAATATAAAGCAAATAAACTTTCATCACAAACGATGAGCAAAGAAAACGTGCATGTGGGCTGAAAACCCAAAAACCCAATGTTGGTGCCCCTACAAGATAAAACATGAAAAGTCGTAGGACATCCTTGGGACACAGCGTTGTCTTTCGACACCACCACTTATAGGCACACTAGCTACATGCAACATAACTGATGATGCTGATTGTTTTATGCCTATCCCATATAGGACACAGTTACTGGTCCAGAGATTATCATGAGAGTCGCTAAAAATATCGGAGAAGTTATCAATGAAGATTATGCTGATATTCTCTTAGAGCCATTTAGTGGTGGTAAATCATCATTGTACTATATACGCAGGAAGGAAGACGAATAAGGCTTGGAGATGTAGGAGATGGTGTAAAGCAGGTAGCCACGTTAATGCTGTTGTATGAGATTACCAAGCCAAGGTTTTTGCTTATAGATGATGTCGAATCACACATGAACCCAGCCATGCTATCATTCCTGGCAAAATGGATTGTCGATGTCGCTGAGAATAATAATAGTATTGTCGTTGTTTCAACCCATAGCATAGAGGCTGCAAAAATACTGCTAAATTTAGCCATTGATGTAGAACCTCGAAGGTAAAGTGGATATAATAAATTTCAACTGTAGATCCTATGTATGCCTACCATTGCAAAATCACTCCTAGTACTCGATATCTATTAGCGATGTTGCCGTAACTCATTCCGAAAGGAACTAGTGATTAACTCTATTGTGCATTGCGATGAACCGTCTTTTCTATGGGGCTATGTCTTGACTGATACCATGTTATTGTTGTGTTTTATATCTCTCCTTTAGCAGACTGCTGATTTCTTTTGTGGTGAGGACACTCACTATGTTCTGTTTTTCCCTCAGATCTTTATCATTGCTCCATATGGGTATACCCAGCTTCAGTGCCAGCGCTATGAATGGTGTGTCTTTCTCATCAAACTTCTTGCATGCCTCGTAGGCCTCTGCAATCTTGTCTATATACATGTCCTCGTCAATAACCATTATATGTTCCAACAATGCATTCAGAAAGAATAGTACTTCGCTTCTTGAGAGTCCCGCCCGCTCAGCAATCTCATCGACATGTTCCAAAACCTCATTCATCATCACTTTTGGTGTGTAAAGCCTAAGCTTTCCACTTATTATTAGTTCATACGTATATTTTCTCTTCACCAGGGCTGAGATAATTATGTTTGTATTAATCACGAACGCCAAGCCTCTTTTTGAGCTTCTCCCATGCAAGAGCCTTTACCCTCTCCCCAATCTCCTCAGCGTTTTTCTCTGTGAGCTCAGATTTCTCAACGATCTCTCTAAGGAGCACCCTAGATATCTTCCAGCGAAGTATTATTGTCTCTATCTGCCCTAGAAGCCACTCTTTTGGGACATCATCTGGAATACTAATAACTATCTTACGTGCCAGACCTACCACCGAAACTAACCAATGATATTATAAATAAGTCATAATTTTAAAGCATTATGAATTAAGACCCCAACGAAAACATCTGTCTCACCCTTAAAAGATCCACTGGCAACCTTAGAAGTATCGACGGGATATAATAGGAGAGCCTCATGACCATAAACATGTATAGCCTACATTAGAGCTTTCCTACTTTTTTGACGAAAATTATCATTTAATATCCATAGAGGGAATCGGTGTTAGATTTGTCCCATGATGACTCCATACTCCGCTTATTAGAAATCGTCCGCAGTTTCAGAGACAAACGCGACTGGTCAATCTACCACAAACCAAAAGACCTAGCAATATCCATCGCCATAGAGGCTGCAGAATTACTAGAGTTGTTTCAGTGGCTATCCGACGAAGACATCGAACAGCTAAAGAGAAGCCAAAAATTCATCTCCAGAGTCGCTGAGGAGATCGCCGACATATTAATATACTTGCTATCACTAGTAGATATACTCGGAATAAACCTCGTGGAGCAAGTAAAACGGAAAATAAAAGCAAACGAAACAAAGTATCCACTAGAAAAATTCGGAGGCACAAAATTCAAAGAATGGCTACTCAGAAAGTATCTATAATTTTTTCATCTTGTAAAGATGTTAAATTGTTATTAATCCAGAACCCTTCCACAAGAACCTCAAACATCGCCACCTTATAATCCTCTTTGTCCCTCATAAAGACCTTCTGATTCTTCTAACTAAGCCTAAAATTACCTATTCGTACTCCGCGAGGGGATGGGCTATTCCTAAGGGACCCCATAGCCTCCAATATCCAGTATACGAACTTTTGAGCAATCTCGTCGAGATCTTCCTCAGCAGACTTCTTCAATTCAATTCTGTATGATTCCACGCTTCTTTAGCCTCTTCTTAACCTCCTCGAAGGAAACAGTAGGCT
>JAHKKZ010000143.1 GCA_029856685.1 Candidatus Njordarchaeota archaeon | reverse complement strand
TGAGGTACAGGATATGGATAGCTAGAACCTTGAGAGCACGCATATACGTTGAAGCTGCCGAGGAAACCATAGACCAGATAAGATTCATGCTTAGTGATAAAGACCAAATACTGAACGCTGTAAAGAGACTTAGGAATGGAAACTACACAGACCCAGAACTCCTAGCAAGAGACATATCCCTGCTGGGGCTGGGATTCAGAATAAGCATGAAAGCACTACAATACTCAATAAAGGCGAGGATAATAGGAGCAATGATCCCGGGACTAAGAAAATATTTGAGGACATACATATCAAAGCTCGACGAGCTGGCCGAACTGAGAAACTCCCTAGGATTGCTGGTCAAAGCAAAATTCCTCCAGTCCAGCCTTGGCGCTGTAAACCTAGCCCGGCTCATCGTTGAGAACCTTAAGAAGTCCTGGAACGAAACTCTCATGCTGTTCGAGAGACTCAGGACCGGGGATTACAACGTTACCCTAAATGTTAGTAGGGCTGTGGAGAGCGACGTTAGGAGGGCTGAGGAGGTTTTGGGCTCTCTCAGATTGCTCTACACTTTGGTCTTCAAGTTTTCGGTTCTCAGTGGTTTTTACTCCTCCTACAAGCCCCTCTATTCGAAGGCTAGGAACATATCATCCTACTACTTCAAGTTCCTGGGGGTTATGAGGAGTGTTGTGAATGTTCTTAGGGTTGCGAGGATTGTTGAGGATGCGCTGCGGAGGGAGAGGGAGTACGAGGAGATTCTGGGGAGCATAAACACTACAAAGCTCCTTGATTTATACGAAGAACTCAACATAACGTTTGTCCCCGATAATAGTACTGGGTCTTCGAAACCACCAGTAATGATAATGTGCAGTGAGAACGCAACACAGATTCTCGGGAAGATGAAGGAATACATCGAGCTTATGGAGAGGAAACTAACAATAGCGATAAGTGCGTACAACAACATCGCAACACTAAAATATGTACTCAAACCATTCCAAAAATACCTACTAGCCCAAAGAGCAATGAACATAACAGCACATCCAGAACCCCTAGGAGAAATAGCAGAGTACATGAGCACGGCGGACGACCTAGTAGAACTCGCGGAAACACAGGTGGGACTCGCCGAGACCCACAGGGAAGGAATACACGCGGTAAACAGCACAAAACAAGTACTGGAGGAGCTATATGGATACGACACACACAACATAACAGAAGCACTACAGATTGTTGGGAACCTAACCCAAGAAGCCAGGAGGGGGATCAGAGAAATAATCAAGACCCACGGAAAAATGTTGCTGATCACCAACAAACTACTAACACTAGAGTGCACACCAAATTACGGCTACGGAGGAACCGTTAGAGAGAACGCGAAAACAACAAGAAAATACGCCAAAGAGCTGGCTGAGTGGTACCGCGAACAATACCGAAAGATGAGCACAGTGCTGAGGGCGGCAATACTGTACAACGAGTACGCATACATAGTAGTACCCAGATTCGACACATTATGGGTCGAAGCACTCCAAAACCCAGAAAAAATAACAATGGAAAACGCAAAGCACTGGACCGAATACGCCGAGAACATAACATCACTAATGGTGGGGATGAACAGGGACATAAACAGTGTGCTCTCGGAGATTAGAGGAGAGCCCTACGAAGATTATGTGCTCCCGTATTTGGACTGGAGGTTTGAGCTGTACGATATGATTGTTGTTGCTACGTGGGTCCACAGTGTTTATGTCAAGGTGGTTGACCTAATAGGCCTTCTCCAAAGGGCTAATCAAACAATTATCAAGGCTCTAATGGTGGAGAACGAAACCATAGAGTACATCTGCAACACAACAACAATTATTATGGGTGGCGAATACGATTATTTGGCGTGGGAGAAAAACATAAGTGTTTCCTGGGAGGGGGAGTACTGGGAGAAAAAATTTGTCGATGCGGCATCACCACTAATCCCACTCCTCCAGAAAATAGGGATGGTATACCAACAAATCTACAAATCGGAACAAACCACACTCCTCGCAAGAAACGAGACGGCCAGTGGGTACAAATCACTATACTACATCGCGGAGAACACAACAAGACTACACACACACGCAATACTCAACGCGCTGGAACCATACCTAGACATCGTCTACGACTTCGCCCAACCCACAGAGAACCCAGAGTACAACAAGATAACATCAAACTTACTGGCGGATATAAAACACTCCGACAAAATTGCGAGCACAATAAACAACACCCTCCAATCAAACCTATACCACAGGATAGAGGAAGTACTGTACAAAATAGTAAAAACAACCATCAGCAAACCCATCGAGGAGTGGGACACACAAACCATCGAGTACGCATACAGAAGACTAAACGAAATCATACCAACCCACAAGGCCCTAGAGCACCACCAAGAATCACCATTCATAACAAAAATAGAATCACACTCCAAAAAGCCACACACACCTGGAGAAAAACTAGCCAGAAGCAAAATCGTGGAGATAACACACAGAATAGTCTCTGCATGGACAAAACTAAGCCTAGTGTGGGAAGGAACATGCGAAGACGAAGGAGAAATAGTGTACTACAGAGCCGTCCCCAGCCCAGAAGCTGGATGGAAACTCGTCCGAATAACACTACACGAGGCCGAAGAGAACACATATAAGCA
The DNA here is from genome assembly GCA_029856685.1 of Candidatus Njordarchaeota archaeon. Taxonomy (GTDB): domain Archaea; phylum Asgardarchaeota; class Njordarchaeia; order Njordarchaeales; family Panguiarchaeaceae; genus Panguiarchaeum. The sequence goes on along the minus strand of JAHKKZ010000143.1, from coordinate 1,104 downwards.
CCAAACAGAGGCAAGACCCGAACCAAAGAGCTTGTTGCAGATGAGCTACGAGGAATTATTAAACCAGAGCGCAGACGTTGTTGAGTTCCTCGACCCAGAAACAACCAAGGAAGCCCTAGATAGCTTAGAATACTTAGTACTGCTCTACGAAGAGACAAACATAATAGAAGAACTAACCGAAGTATGGGAAATAGATATTCTGCTTAGAGAACACTACGAAGAAATCCGCTTGAGGAGGGAGGCGCTGAGCCTATGGTGCATGTATGCCAAGGATGCACTAAGCCATAGAGACGACCTGCTTAGGAACATAGAGCTCGAAGACCCAGCGAAGATGGAGACTGAAGCAAAAAGCACACTGGGAGCATTCACATTCATAGACGAACTAGTAAACAAAATCGCCAAAGGAGCAACAGACTTCATAATGTGGGTAAAGCAGAGACTAGACGAATTCTTCTCGTGGGTACCATGGCCATTCCACGACCCACTAGTAAACGCTATTCTCGCCGTGATAGCGGCGCCGATAGCACAGTTCGTATTCATCATTAAGAGCGATGTCGGCAAGATGATCCTTAGTGGGGTTTACATGCTTATCCAGATGGGAGCCGATATCATACAAATCGTGGCGGCGGGGTTGGCGTGGCTTATCATGAAGGCCATTGAGTTTCTTGCTTGGCTTCTTGGCAACATTATCAGTGTGGTTGTTGATTTCCTTGGGGTTCCAGATCCTGCTAAGAGTATTATTAAGAATGTTCTATGTGGTGCGCTTAGTGAGGTTGCCAACTGGGCTGGTCGGCAGGCATTGTATATGGAGCATATAGTTGCGGAGAGACTTCAGCATCTACTTGAGACTGTGGCCACGTTTTTGGGTCCGGTTTTTGGCCCAGTGGTCATGATTATGGATGCTGTTAGGGGGCTTCTTGGCGATTTTCTTATGAATATCTATCTAGCGTTTGCTGTGCCTAAGCTCGAGGCTGCGTATAGTAATAAGACTCAAGCTCTATACGATCTATTCTACAATAGGGAGGAATTTGATAGGAGGATGGGTATTGGTTGGGATGTTCTTAAGGCCCTTGGTAGGCTTGCGTACGAGGTTATGCCTGAGAG
>JAHKKZ010000142.1 GCA_029856685.1 Candidatus Njordarchaeota archaeon | reverse complement strand
GCATATGCATTAGATCCTAACAGAGGGCTCTTAGGTGAGATTGTTAGAAGTGTGTTAGGTCTAGGGAAACCTGCAACTCTCTCCGAGTACTTAGAGCAAATCCCAATCGTCGGTGCAACCATGGCGGCCTTTGGCTTCGCTGCTGCTATAGGTGCCTTTTTTATGGGAGCATACACGGATAGGATAGGTCATAGAAAGGGGTACTACATCTCGCTCACGGGGTTTTTATTGGTGCTTAGTTTGTGGCTAGTAGGCCCCACAACTATTGGGAAGTTGATAGCATCAAGTAACCCAGAACTCTATGGGGTAGTGATTCTATCATCTTTATTAGGCTTCTTTGAGGGCTGGAATTTCGTTGCTTGGGAAGCATTGATTGCGGATTACTGTCCGCCCCAAATGAGTGGTTTTGTGTTCCAATATGGTATGACAGGTACTCATTTCTCAGCGTTCTTAGTGGCGGTTGTTGTGGGGCCTCTCCTGGATATATATGGTGGGTTCGTTGCGATTAGCGTTTCGGCACTTATAGTCGCGATAGGATATGTACCAGTGATGTTTATGGTTCCATTTAGAACATCCAAAGTAACAATTAGCATAGAGGGTGAGTAGGATCTCCCTGAAGGAAATTATATCAATCTTTGTCATACTACTTGCAGTTGTGATGTACATAGTGATAGTTTTGCTTGCTAGAAAATGGTGCAAGGAGCTAAACCTAGAGTGCTAATCTACTTTACAGTAAGAAATTCCGTAAGACTCTTTATTTGCGAGGAGATACTCTTTGGTTCTGATCTTATTGGGATTAGATGTGTCCCATCACACGAAGGAGCATAAAAATACTCTGGTGTCACCAGATTTTCTCTGCAAGTTGCGTATGTGAGACCAAGCTTTTTGGCCTCATCGACAACCGGCCACAGGATTTTCTTTCTTATTTCGGTGGATAAATAAGCGTAGCTTCGCTTGATCTTTCCCTTCGGAAAATAGAGTTTCATCCAGCGTTCTTCTAACTCGGGGAAAGCATCTATCATTCTTTTAAAATTATCAGGTTTAGCCTTGTATGTTGAAGTGACAATATGTTTTGCGCCGATGGACGCCACCGTTCTTACAAGCTCTCTTAATTCATTTGCATCATCATTCAGAAAAGGTATTATTGGATCTATTCTCACGGAGAAAGGAACATTGTACTCACTTAGCTTTTCGAGTGTTTTTAGACGGGATTGAGGCGACGGGGCGTGAGGTTCTAATTTTCTGGCCAAAGAGCTGTCAAGTGTAGTAATTGTTGCACTAACGGCTACATTATGCTTAGAAATTAAATCTATATCACGGAGGTAGATATCGCTCTTAGTGGTTATTTGGACACGCAGACCTAAAGGAAGGAGAATTTCAAGAACACGCCTAGTAAGACCCAGAACTCTTTCCTCGGGTGGGTAAGGATCAGAACTCAGACTCATGTCTATTGGGTACCTAGGATCAATACGCTTAAGGTCTGATCGAAGCCTACTTATAAGATCCTGCTTAGGTTTGCTTCTATCAGACCTTATATAGGCAGTTGCATAGCAATAGAGGCATCTATGTGAGCAACCAGTATATGGGTTCAATGTGTATTTCCTGGGACAGGTACAGAGAGGGTTCTTCCACGGATCAAACAGTGTTAGTACACCCAATTCTGATCACTACACATCCGAGCTGGAAAATATCTCCATCAAAGTTTTCCGCATATAAAACGCAACTCTGGTTCCCTCATCACCTAGTGTGCATGCGCATGCACCGCACTTAGGACACTTATACCAGCCGCACTTAGGACATATATTGGTTTCTCTGGCACTAAACTTATAACCACAGCTGAAGCAGTAAACCTTTGGCTCAGAGAAATAGTCTAACGCATTTTCGACGATCCGAGACAATGACAGACCGGTATCTCTCGCTTTTTTCTTAGCTTTCTCTAGCACATCGGCGGAAATTGTGAGAGTAAGCTTTCTCTTGGGCACTTCTCAACCCCTAATTACAGCAGACCCGAAAAATTAAGGGCTATCGCTAAATATATAGATTATTCTTAAATCTGAGTATTCAAATACGACTATATACGTATCAATACGTATTGGTGAAGGCCATGGATAGCAAGGAGGAGATATCACCTATCTATGCGAGCATAATAGCAGCTCTCTACACAGCTATCACGTTGGCAATAGGTTTCATAGCTTATGGACCAATACAGTTCAGACTCTCCGATGCAATGCTTGTGTTGCCATTTCACAGAAAATTCGGAAAGTCGGCAGTCGTAGGACTCGCAATAGGCGGATTTCTAGGAAACTTAGCATCTCCCTATCTGCCTTGGGATCTGATAGTAGGTTTTACATTAAATTTAGTTGTAGGTAGCATAATGTATGTGGCTGGTAGGTTTGCGGAAAATAAATTTAGGGAAAATAGAGTAGCTAGGCTTTTTATCGCTGTCGTGGCTGCTGTTATTGGTTCTATAATTATTGGTTTCGTTGTAGCGCTAATGATAGTCTTCATAGAAATAAAGATCTTCGATACTATTGTATGGCTGAGTATAGCCCTATCAGTATTCGTAGGAGAAGTTGTATCATTTGTGATTGGCGGAGCAATCCTGCTAAACGCGTTGGAAGGTGCGTTACCATCTACCGCATGAGCATAGAATCTGTATGCTTTCTCTTCTTTTTTATCTCAAAGTTCTCCCAATAATTAGTGTGTCTTCGAAAAAGGTCAAGGGTGCTCTATTACTCATTGGTGTGCCGATTGATAACCTTAGAGACAAGAAACTTGACAGTAAAGTTGAACGGGTACAACATACTTGAGAATATAAACTTGAGGATTCGTGGCCCAGGGCTCTACTTCATATTAGGTAGAAATGGATCTGGCAAATCGACTCTTCTTCGTGCTTTGGCAGGTCTCCTACCTTATAGAGGAGAAGTACTTATCAATGGTCGGGAAATTAGGAACTATAAACGAAAGGAACTATCTAAGATCGTTGGCTATGTGTGGCAAAATCCATTTTATGGTTTCTTTGAATCCACTGTTGAAAGGGAAATAAGATTTATTCTAAAGAATATCAACTCAGAAGGTAGATTTGAAGAATTAATTGACTATTTTGGCATCAAAAAGTTTCTAAAACGCTCTCCATTCACACTTTCTGGTGGTGAGGCAAAAAGGGTATGTATTTGTAGTGTTCTTGTTGCTGATCAGCAGATATACCTCTTGGATGAGCCTGAGGGGGAACTCGATTATAAAGGTCTAGAGAAGCTTGTAAGATTCGTTGAGACGGAAAGCAAGAGAAAACTAATAGTGGTGGCTACCCATAACACTCTACTAGCTCACAAGCTGAGGGAGTCTGTGGAGAAGATACTTATAATTCACAATGGAAAAATTGTGGGGGAGTTTGGACCAGAAATCCTAGTGAACAAGGAGTTTTTGATCGATGTGGGAATAGTTCCAGTATATTGGTGGTTAGAGTGAATCTACTGAAGTTTATTGAGCTTCAAAGAAAAGAGACAATTCTTCATAGAATACCAATACCGATAAAGATATTGTTGCTGATCACGCCGCCCCTACTTTCATACCTTCCAAATCTGAGCATTGTGCGTATGGAGCATATCTATCTAGCTACAATAATTATTCTTGCTTTGCTAATAGCTGTGTGTCTCAGAGCGCCGAGATATGTCCTAGATATATTCTTAGCCTTCCTCATACTATATGTTTTCGGAGGCACCGTGTATGTCGCTAGGGGTCTCAGT
>JAHKKZ010000141.1 GCA_029856685.1 Candidatus Njordarchaeota archaeon | reverse complement strand
GTGTGTCTGTGTTTATATTGTGTGGATATATGCTGTTTTTTATGTATTTGTTTGTGGTTCAAAAACAATGTTTGCTTCTGGCGGCTTTTAACCGCGGCGAAACGGGAGAGTATAGCGGAAACATTTACAATAATAGGAATGAAAAAACAGCAGAACTAATGACGGAGGTGCTAGCAAACAAAGAGACACCCCTAGTAATGATAGGCGTGGATAGCAAAAACCAAGAATTAGGAAAAATAGAGATAGGAACAAACAAAATACGACTACAATAATCCTAAGACAAAAAGAAAAACAACAATGTGGAAGGTCCCCGCGGAAAAAGCTGGAGACGTGATGGAAGAAGCAATAGAAAAGCTAAATGCAACTGGACAACTAAGCGACATAACAATAACCTAGAACTCGCCACTCGCCCTAATGCCACACTTCCAAGCAAAAACAATGATATGGCTAATAGTGGCGTTCCTAGTAGGCCTAATATTCAAGGTCATAATAACAAAAAAGTTCTTGGCACCGGGAAGAAGCTTACGGTGGTAGTGGCCTCAAGCCTCGGGGTAGGGGCATACGCGAAGGATCATGACGTGGGCCTCCTCGGCGACATGCCCATGGGTATTACGATGATGGCTTGGCTGTGGGTTTGGGATGAATTCGATGACTTTCAGGATGGGATAGAGGTGCTGACCGGAGGCCAGGGGGGTGGTGGGGCGGTATCATTTTTGGGGGAGATTAAGCATATGCTTATGGATCCAGAACTCACGATTGGCGCGATGCTCCTAGGCTTCTTCGGGCAGATACTGGGAATAAGCGACCCAATGCAACTGGTTATTCCGGGAATGCTGGGCTTCGCGCAGTACGTTGCGGAAGTCCTACCACCGGCGCCGTGGGGCCACATACTGAGAATAATCTATGATATCTTGGCATTCGTTCTGGCCAATGTTATTGCGAGTGGTGCGAAGGGGGTTGGCTGGGTGTTCTACCTTGCTGGCTCGGTGTTGGGCAATATACTGATGCGGAGCATAATCGATGCGTTAGAGGCGTAGCCAGTGCGGAGCTACTACACGAATAATGCCTCTATATATTTTTTTTGGGTATGGCATGGATTCTATGTGGCTCCACGCTATGATCGCTGAGCAGTCTTGGTTGAATGTGAAGTCAAATACATCTATGAACGTTCCAGTATATTTTCCGTTTACTTCTTTCTCGTCCGTTATTATCGCTGGGCAGAAGCTTCTTTTTGCCTCGTAGTCGTAAGAAGTTGTTCTCGCAGACTCCGTACTAATCCATGCCTTTTCTGGCCATTCTCCGTAGTGTTTTTCTGTGAGTATTTTCCTCATATTAGCTTTGTGTATTCCTTCCGATATTATCTCCTATGTGTGGTATGTCTCTACTTTTCTGCCTGGCCAGTATACGAGTTTGTTCCATGTTCCAGAGATCATGTATGGTTTTGGGTACCATGTTAGGAACCCCCATGGGAATGGGTCCTTCCATATTTTCACGCCATCCGTTAGGGTCGTGCCATTTCTATATGCTGTGAAGAGCCATGTACCATCCTTTTCCTCCCCCGTCTTTATTAGTGCTAGGTGCTCCAATAGTCTTCCTTTTTCGTCAAGCATCAGTAGGAGGCGTATGCTTCTGTATTTTCCTGCTGGTCTCCTTATGTATGTTAGCCCTATCGCCACCTCGTTGTTTGGTCCCCACGCGTAGTCTCTGAATATTATTACGTCTTTCTTGTATATCTCTTCTATTGGCCTGTATGGTATTTCGTACTCGTCGAATATTCCGGTCTCTATCGCCGCCACTAATGGGTTTAGTGGCCATCCATCATACCCCTCATGTGTCTGGTTTATTATTTCTCCCGTCTCGCCGTCCACGACCATGTAGATATCCATTCTCGCGTGGTTTGTTATTAGTATTCTTTCCCTTTTTGGTAGGAATGACGCCCTTGGACTGAACTTTATGTTTATTGATTCGTAGAGGACCTCCTTGGGCTTTTCGACTATGTTTAGCAGTCTCCTGAGGAGTTCCTCCCTTATTGTCCCCATTGGTCGTCTCATTGTGTAGCCTGTGAGTAGGGATTCTGTTTCTTCCCCGACCCACTCCCCCGTTTTTAGGTCGTATATTTTCCATTCGTTCATCAGGCTTAGTAGTAGGTATCTGTCCTCGCTTATGGTTGGCCTATATAGTTGATCCCAGTACCTCCCCCAATACCCCCCTCATTGTGACTAGTTTTGCTGCTTTTATTAGCTTTTTCACTGTTTCCTCATCGTCGTATAGTTTGTCTGCCTCGTCTAGGCTTGTTATTATGCGTGAGTACTGTGGCCAGTCTATTGCTACTGCTGCTCTTGTTGGCACGGCTGGTATTCTCCATTTTTTCTCCCAGTTTTTTGTTTCTAGCACTATGTATCCTAGTCCGCATGCTGTCGCTATCAGTAGTTTTCCTCCTAGTGCTGTTGCGACCCCCATTCTCGATAACGGTGCTGATGTGTCTGTCGGTATTGTTTCTTTTGTTGTTCTTTCCTCCAGCCTGTATTTGGGGTATTCCTGGTAGCTGCATATTTTCCTCAGTAGTTCTCCTGTCTCCGCATGGGTTATGTACCATGTTTCTAGGCCTGTGATCCACGCCGCATGTATCTCCATGGTGCTCCCCACTAAATATACTTCTTTTAGCCCTATAAGGCCTCATACCGTTTTCGATGTGTGTTATTTTGGTGTGCCCTGGAGGCACCATATAATCATTTACATTCTTTCCCTGAGCGCTCCGAGAAACCTCAGTTTCTTCAGAAACTTCAGTAAACTTCAGAACTACCGACATCTAAGGATCGGCCAATGCCCCAATAAGATCAAATCTAATTCGCGACGACAAGTGTTTGGTCCCGCAGAAAAACTTCAGAAACCTCAGAAGACAGCCACATAGCCACCCCATATGGTTCCACCTAGAAGCAAACAACAATAGTTTCATGCCATCCAAAACTTCAGAAACTTCAGAGAGCCCATGCTATTATAAGGAAGCAATGTTATTCTTGTCGCATATAGTCGCGAATGTCGATGTTTGTGTGCGATGAAAAACTTCGGAAAACTTCAGGCCTTACCTAGGGGCGAGACATTCTTCCTAGACCAAAAACCGACAAGAACCGTGGAGAATAATTCACATGCCGATTGGGCTTTTATAGGATCTAATGCCTATAAAAACCCAGGATAGAGAGCCGATCAACAATACTCAGATAGAATAAAACTCACGGCACCAAACTTACAAAGTCACAGCCAGAATTATTCCGTAGCTGCTATATCTATGATAATGTCAATGCATTGTAGGTATCTCTCTAAGCCTATTATTGCTACGATACTTAGGAGATATCGCCGATATCTATGCGCAACACAGGGTTCTAAGGGTTCCTCCAATCTTCAGAGACAATGAAGATCTTTTTTCTACTAGTAACTCCACATATCTTGGGTAGCTAGGAAAAACCAATGATTCCAGTTCTCTAACAACATGCAAATACCAAAGAAGACAACACTAATACCAATAGAAGTTCTACTAAAAGAAAATACCCAACGAACGAAGATCAAAACCAAAACAGAAATTAGACACACAAAAAGGAGGCAGGCACACACCCATTAAGCAGCACCGAGGGCAACCCGGGCGATTAGTAGCGGCGGCCTCGGCCCTCGACTCATCGTCTCGGGCCATACAGCCCCGCCCTATCAACCCCGTGTTCTACGGGAGCCCTCGCCGCCTCGTCTTGGGGGCGGGTTCCCGCTTAGATGCT
>JAHKKZ010000140.1 GCA_029856685.1 Candidatus Njordarchaeota archaeon | reverse complement strand
TAGTATACTGTATATAGCTGCGCTTTAGGGGTTGGCACCAGTTTTAATCGATCATAAAACTTAAGTTTTCTTCAGAAGCTTCAATAACTTCAGGATTGTCTACATTCCAAAACTGGACATCGAAAATTATGGATTCTGGCTTATTTGATGCTACAACTTCTCTATAGACAGCCTCTGGAACAACAAAACTATAGTTCTTTAGAAGGTCAAGCCTATTTGTTTTTGCCAACCCCATTATTGCTGATGAATCAACCACTAACTTCATCATTAAGCTCCTCAGGTGGGTAATTAATTACTGGTATGCCGAGCTCTGACAGCAACTCTATAAAATCCCACTCAGACATCTCCGCGAGCTCAGCTGCCTTACCCAGACTTACCTTTCCGCAGAGGTATAGGTATATGGCCATGGCTAGCCTTTCCTCGCCTTCCTCCAACTGGACAACCTCCACTTGTTATCACCAGGATACTGAGCAATATTTGACTCTATAGAAAACTCCTGATATGTGGGGAGAGACACACGAAATGAGATATCCCGAGAACAATAGTTCTTCCGATGCTGAATATACTAGGACATCAAATCTCACCCTTTTCGGCAAACATTACTATGCCAACTAATATTACCCCATAGATTCTACACAAAAAATTTCAGGGTTCCTTGGAGACTATATAGGAGAGCGCCCAAACCAGCTGGTGAAGCAGATCAAGCATCATCACAACATTCCCATCAATACTTGATGACCCAATATCGACCAAAACCAAAACAGAGAAACAAATATAGATATCAGATTTTTTAACGAAAAAAAGGAGTAAGAATGGGGAGACCAATGACCACCGGAAAAGTAGTAAGAATAGCAGGACCAATAGTCACAGTCACAGGCCTAGAAGCAAAAATAGGAGACATAATACTCCTAGGAGAATGGGGACTACTAAGCGAAACAATAAGAATAAGAGGAGAACAAGTAATATGCCAATGATACGAAGACGTAAGCGGACTAAGACCAGGAGACAAAGCAATAAACACAAAGAAACCCCTAACAGCAGAACTAGGACCAGGACTAATAGGAGCAATATACGACGGACTACAATTCGACGAAAAAAAAGCATTCCAAACCTACGGACCCTTCTGGCAAAGAGGAATAAGAGTAGACAGACTAGACAGAAAGAAAAAATGGGACTTCCAACCAAAAGTAAAACCAGGACAAAAAGTAGCAGCAGGAGACATAATAGGAACAGTACAAGAAACACCAGTAGTAGAACACAGAATACTAGTCCCACCAAACATCAAAAAAGCATAAATAATAGAAATCCACGAAACAAAACCCAAAATAACAGAACCAACAGCAACAAAAAAAACAAACGGAAAACAAACAGAACTAAAAATGATGCAGGAATGGCCAGTAAGAAAACCAAGACCATACAAAAAAAGAATACAACTAACAGAACCACTAATAACAGGACAAAGAGTAATAGACACATTCTTCCCAATAGCAAAAGGAGGAACAGCAGCAATACCAGGAGGATTCGGAACAGGAAAAACAGTAACACTACAACAATTCGCAAAATGGTGCGATGCGGATATAGTAATATATATTGGATGTGGAGAAAGAGGAAATGAGATGGCAGAAGCACTTTCTGAGTTCCCAGAGCTTGAAGATCCACGGACAGGCATGAAACTTATTCACAGGTCCGTGTTTATCGCCAATGTTAGCAACCTTCCTGTTAATGCCAGGGAGGCGAGCATATACACTGGAGTTACCATCGGCGAGTACTTTAGAGATCAGGGTTATCATGTAGCACTGATGGCGGATTCCACTTCTAGATGGGCCGAGGCACTAAGAAATATCGCGGGTCTTCTAGAGGAGATTCCCGTAGAGAGAGGATTTCCAGCATATCTTGGTGAGCGCATTGGCAAGTTCTATGAGCGGGCTGGGCGTGTCGTTACATTGGGTAGTGAGCATCGCGTTGGTTCTTTGTCCATTCTTGGTGCTGTTTCTCCTCCGGGTGGGGATTTTTCTGAGCCTGTTACCTCGTTGACTTCGAGGTTCGTTGGGACACTTTGGGCGTTAGATACCGAGCTTGCTTATAAGCGTCACTTCCCAGCGATTAATTGGCTTAAGAGTTTCTCACGGTATATAGATCTTGTGAGGGAGTTTTGGTTTAAAATTGATAAGGAGTGGTTTGATCTTCGTTTGGAGGCTATGAAGATCCTAGAGGAGGCTAGTGAGATTGAGCATATTGCTAGGATGGTTGGTGAGAAAGCTTTGCCTGAGGAACAGAGGCTTATTCTGTTGGCCGCGGAGATAATCAGAGAAGCATTTCTTATCCAGAATGCTTTTCATGAGGTTGATACTTATTGTCTTCCCGAGAAGCAGGTTAGGATGCTTAGGGTCATTGTTGAGTTTTATAGGCTTGCCAAGCGTCTTGTGGAGAGCAAGGTTCCCATCGATTTGATTAGGGAGCTACCGTTTATTAAAAGAGGCCACATTTACAATATGAGATTTGAGCCGGGTCTTGAATTTGTGGATTGGGTTGCTAAAGAAATGAGGAGACAACTCTCCGAGCTGGCCAAGAAGTACGAAGTAGAGCTCTGAATTTTTGCATATTTTTCTGATGATTAATATTTTAGCATCGCTAGAATAACCATAACCCCACTTTAACTCTCCCAACAATCCAGAGTGCGATACCCTCCGAATATTCGTAAAGTATTATTTCGTGGTGTTGGTTTTTCGCTAGGTCTCCATCTATCCTCATCCTGAAGCTTCCAAGCATTTCTTGGTGGGCTTATCTCTATATTAAGCCTTGCACTTAATGGATATGTTATAAGTGGAGCTCCCGGCCCTATAAACACCATAGATTCCACATACTCTGTATTTCTGTCGGGGATGTCAACCTTTACGAGTATTTTCTCCCTTAGAATACGGATTTTTGTGGGTCTTCTCAGGAAGTCCATCATCTCTACCTCTTCAGAATCTTCAATATTAAGGTTCAGCTTAGTCGCAATGTTAGCTGGTATTTTCAACAGTGCATATTTTTCGCTTAGAAGCGTTAATGCTCCAGTATTGACCTTAGCTAGGATTCCGTGAATCTCATTATTTGTTCGTGGGTTCTTTATGGATATCCTTATATAGACCATAAAGATCCCTCAATGAGGTCTCTTGCTAATTTCGCTTAGTATTTTGTCGAGTTTTCTTATAGACTCCTCACTTATCTCGATCGTGTCGAAACAGAACTCCTCCCCTGTTGTTTTCTCTTCATTGAACACAACGCACCACCTATTTTCCCAATAGCTATAATATATAAGACCCAAAATACTTAAAGACTTTCATAACAGTTCAGAAGGTAATATTCTGATGCTACACTATATAGCAATGTACCAGAATCCCGACGTCGATCTCTTCAGACACCTTTGCGACCCATAAATTAAAAACGAGGATCTAGAAAAGACGCACACGTTCTCCACAAAAAAAGCTTTTTATAGTATAAGATGTATTCTGTTCTATTGATATTGGGAGGCATGAGGTTTTGTAGATGTCCTTGGGTAATGTACTTCTGAGGAAAAACCGGAAAAAACTCCAGATACTGATACCGGCTATAGCGATCAGTAGGGGTTGTAGGACAATAGAAATTCCAAGAGAGGTGCTTAAGAAGTGGCTATCTATGCAAAAATCACTATCCAAAAAAGAGGTACAAGCATTAAGGGAGAGTATATCGCACTCCTAAATAGCGGTGCTAAACTAAAACCAATGTCTCCAGAAATGGACTTTATTCC
>JAHKKZ010000014.1 GCA_029856685.1 Candidatus Njordarchaeota archaeon | reverse complement strand
ACTCTCGCCAGGAGAGCATATGGTTATCATCAGAACAGCGGACTATGCTGGAAATACCGTGGAGAAAATCATAAATATTAATTACATACCACCGAGAGGCCTACCAGATACCATCGTGGTGATGATTCTGGTCACGATACTAGCGATTATCGTGGTAGCATATATAATAAGAAGGCGAAGGCGTCGATACATAAACTTCTAAAATTTTGATTTCATAATCTTTACATATGCTGAAGACACCCATTTTGACTATTTAATTATATCACAAGCTCATTGAGAGATTTTTTTATCATAATTAATTTGTCCATGAACCAAATAATTTAGCTTCAGCATAAAATTTGTTGGAACAATTTTTCTATTCGATAGTCGAACTATTTAAGCTCTTAGCGCTGAGTTTATTCGATATCGAATTTTTGGATTTTGTCTTTAATGCCAGTATGTGAAGAAATTTGTACATTCATAAGTTATATCCAAATATACCTTCTCTGCTTTCTGTATATATAAGTTCTAAATAATATGTCATGATTTCTAAAATTTAAGATAATTTTTGTATTTTTAAAGATAATTTCCATATAGAATAGCAGAAATTTCAGAAGTATTATGTATCTTTTTGGGTGTTTTCAAATGAAAGCGAAGGTTCTTATCGGAATAAGTCTCCTTCTACTGGCATCAATAATATTTGTTGTGAGAGTCAGCGCTACTACTACTCATAGGCCACAGGTAAGATCCGCAACGGCAATAATATATGAGCCTGAAGATGGCGCCACCGTGAGCGGAACGGTGACCATAGAGGTCTACGCATACACGGATGACTATATGGATGCCTACCTATATATCGATGGTGAGCTATTCGCGGAGTGGAGCGATAAGGGAACAAAAACCTTTGAGTGGGACACGACACAGTATAGCGACGGTACTCACGAGATAAAGCTCTATGTAGAGGAGTACTGGATATTCTGGTTCTGGAAGATAATCGTATCAACCGCAGAGGATGTTCACCAAGTAACTGTGGATAACTCTGGTCCCGACACAACACCACCAACAGTAACTATAACGTCTCCTCAGGAGGGCGAAACAGTTACTAGTTCCGATGTAACAGTTACTTGGACGGGCTCGGATGATAAAAGCGGAATCAACCACTATGAGATTCAGCTAGATACAAATGGATGGATCAATGTTGGTACATCAACAAGCTATACGTTCCATGATGTTTCGGATGGTACACATACCGTGGAAGTAAGAGCATACGACAACGCAGGAAATGTTGGCTCCGATACAGTAACATTTACAGTCAACACATCAGCAGCCGAGGAGGGCCCCATAGTGTATACTTTCACTGGTACAATAAGTAAGGGAGAGGATAGCCAGAGACATCAATTCGATGTGCCAAGCACAGCAACGAGAATAGAAGTAACACTGGAGATGCCAGATGGTGCGGACTTCGACTTATCTGTATGGGATGACCAAGGAAGAAGAACAGGTGGTTGGACATCAACCGAGAGTAGAACTAGGGAGGACATACCGAATAGTGATTATTCTGGATATTTGGCGGATCCAGAATGGGTTACTGTTGACCCAGTAGCCTCCTTCGGAACATGGGAAACGGGATGCTATGCATATTCTGGCTCAGGTACATACACGATAACTGTCAAAATATATACATCAGGTGGTGGAGGTGGCGAGGGAGATGGTGTTGTTAATAAATATGCTGTTATTGTGGGTATCAGCGATTATAAGGCTATAAGTGATCTCTCATACTGCGACGAGGACGCCACGGATTGGTATAACCATCTTGTCAACAATCTTGGTTGGTCTTCATCAAACATAAAGGTTCTTGGAGATACTCATGATACGAACTATCCTAAGTATGATGGTCTCGCAACGGAGTATAACGTTAAGGAGGCATTAGAGTGGATGGTGTCTACGGCTGATGCTGATGACATAATAGCGTTTATCTCGTCTGGTCATGGAGCTAAGGACTCTAATGGTGCCTATCTATGTATGTGGGATTGCTCCGCAGGAGAAAATGGTGAGGATGGAAACCTATATGATTTCGAGCTTGCGGATATTCTGGACGACGCTGTGGCGGCTAAAATATTCGTGTTCCTAGACCACTGCCACTCAGGAGGATTCGGAGATGACCTCATGAACATGCCTAACAGCGAGCATGTATACCTAACAACAACATGCACAGAGAATGGATATGGCTACGACGATCCAAACCACCAGAACGGCGCATGGACATACTACTTCCTAGAGTACTCATGGATAGGACACTACGGAGGATCTCCAGACGTATCAATGGAAGAAGTATTTACATATGCACACGATGCATACCCATATGGAGGAGCTGACGAACCACAGGAGTTTGATGGGGATCCAAATAATCCATTCTATCTCAAATAAATGGATGATGGAGTATAAAATATAATACTCTTCTTTTCTTTTTTAGTTTTTTTGGTAATGCTCACCATTCAAATAGGTGAATACGCTCCCTTTGAGTATCTCACGAATTAATAGGAGCTATTAGACGTAGACGAGAGATTTTGCGTGATGTGATTATAAAGCTAATTTTCTCTAAGGATTGGAGCTATCTATGGTCTCCTAATAAATATGCATAAAGAACTTTTATTCATTCCAAAATGCTTTAATATTATCAGTGATGGGTTTAAATGATTGCTGAGTACTTACCGCTCTTGGCACTAATGCTGGGCTTGGCTATTGGGACCCTGGCGGCTTTTCTAGGTATTGGTGGTGGCGTATTGTTTGTTCCAACACTAATGTTCGTTTTCGGTTTCAACGTCAAAAATGCTATTGGCACATCACTCATGGCGGTTCTGATAACATGTTTTTCTTCAGTGGCGGTATATGCTAAACATAAAAAGATCTGGTATCGATTAGGCATAATCCTCGAGGGGGCGAGTGTTCCTGGGGCTTTTTTTGGAGCATACTTTGCGTATATTGCTCCAGAATATGTTTTGAGAGCTATATTCACACTCTTCCTATTTTTCATGGCTATAAATATGCTGAGAAAAGAAAAGCATATCCGCATCGCGGAAAGAGATAACGATAATGGTTCTAGGAAAGAAATAATTCACGCCTTAGCTCTATCTTTCATAGCTGGTTTTCTCTCAGCGTCCCTTGGTATTGGGGGAGGAGTACTTAAGGTTCCAATAATGGTAATGAGCCTAAACATACCGATACATTATGCCGTTGGAACATCAGTATTTATGATAGTGATAACAGCATCAGCTGGGCTCATACAGCATATGTTGTATGGGCATGTGAACATGCTATATGGAATCCTACTTGGTATAGGCTCCTCGATCGGGGCTCAAATAGGTGCTAGGATATCTCTAAGAACAAAACCAATAGTTCTTAGAAGAGTCTTTGGTGTATTGTTGATAGTGCTTGGTATGAGGATGCTTATGGCAATATAACTCGGAAAAAGGTAAGGTGGCATTCATGGGACGCAAATGCTTTATACATTAGCGTTTTTATTTTTATATGTTTTTTCCCTATTATAGATTATAAAAAGTGGTGAATGCATATGGAGCTTCAGGATCTATATCCCATTCTCGCCATAGCAATATTCCCGCTGATAATCTTCATCGTCTTATTAGTTTATGTTTGGTACAAGGACAAGTATGAGAAGGAACCAAAGAGTTTTGTTATCTCAATGTTCATATGGGGCGTTATAGCAGCTCTAATCGCAGTTCCTTTAGAAAATGCCTTAGGCGTAGATGCTAGTAACGCGTTTATGATGCTAATATTTGTTCCTATCCTAGAGGAAGTGCTGAAATCAATAGGAATAATAATTTTGAGTCGAAATCCCGAGTTTGAAGGCATAATGGATGGTGTTGTCTACGGTGTTGCGGTCGGCGCTGGCTTTGCATTGATGAGCGATATACTATACGGAGTATCAATACTTAGTATAGGGGTGTTGTCCGTAGCATTTACATTGCTACTCCGTGCGATGATAGAGCCCATATCACATCCATTCTTCTCAGCATGGTTTGGTGCTGAGGTTGGAAAAACAAAAATAATGGTGCCTACAAAGAGAGGCTATAGAGAACTCACAGTACGGGGCAGAGGAACAACAATTTTCATTGGTTTAGTTACAGTGATAACTCTGCATGCGATATGGAACTATATAGCGGTGTCCTCCGTAGTAAATCTAGCAAATGCATCTATATACGCATTGATGATAATAGTTCTATATATCCTTCTGTTCGCATCAAAAATAAAGGAAGGAGTAACGTTTGATATGCTGATTTATGAGAAAGCAAAGAAATCTAGTTCACGGGAGGAACCAGCATAACACATTAAAAACATGTCATCGCATAATTTATTTCTTGTTTTTTATCGTATTAGGAAGGTCCATTTCTAAAAACTAAAAAATGGTGGGATTGATTACACATATATCTGTGCTCCTGACTGATTTTTTGTTCTATATGCGTAGATCATTATTTTCGTGTTCTTATATACGCCGATTCTTCCAAGCTTATCTAGAACTATAACCCCACAGCGTCCATGGGTTTTTCTTTTCATGTATTCTATTCCCATCTTAGCTGCGGTTTGAGGGTCATAGCCCATCCCAAGCAAATCAACAATTTTCTTTGCGAGTAGAACACGCATTGCAGCCTCGCCAAAACCAGTGACGCATGCACCACCTATATTGCTATCAGCGTAGCCTCCTGCCCCAATTATTGGTGTATCTCCAACACGTCCTGGAAGCTTCATAAACAGGCCGCCAGTGGATACAGCTACTGCGATATTTCCCTCCATATCTAATGCTAATGCTCCTACAGTATCAACAAAAGCCTCTTTTACGCTTCGAAGTTTTTCCCATCTTTCCTTTTGATGCGGTGCTATGAGTTTCCTAGGATCTACAAGCTCTAATCCTTGTGACTCAGCGAATTTTTCGGCCCCCTCACCAACGAGCAATATATGTCTAGTTTTCTCCATAACTAGGCGGGCAAGCAATATAGGATTTCTAATTCTTCTTACAGCCCCAACAGCGCCAGCATTTAAAGTAGTTCCATCCATCACTAAAGCATCCATCTCAACAAAACCATCGGCGTTAAGGCTGGAACCATATCCAGCATTCAACCAAGGAAAATCCTCCATTATACGAACAGCTTCAACAACAGCATCTACTGCTGAGCCCCCTCCTTCTAGAAGCCTCCATCCATGCAAAGTAGCTTTGATAACACCTTCTAAACGCCTCTCAGCTAGGTCGAGCGGGATGTTTCCTGCCCCTCCGTGGACAACTATAACTGGTTCTCTCATCCCTATCACAATAGAAGATTACACATAATCTCTTTTTAGGCATCAGACCTATAAAACAACATATACCTCTGCAGAGACAGATGCTAGTATTGTCCAGATCATAGACTCTAGATAATAAGCTAGACAGACAAGAGAGAATTAGAGATAAATCCTCTAAAACCTGAATACAAAAGGCGTTGAGCAAGTATATATGGATATATTCTTAATTCAATTCTTATAAGCCCCTCTTGGAATCCCAGAATGCGAAGGCAAATCCAAATAATGGTGCACAGCATAGAAATTAAGATGATCTTTAGTAGCACTTCGCTAGTGCTCCCATAACTTTTTTTGTTGTAGTCAAAAAAGCATAGAAGCATAAAAATCTGGCATAAGTGCTCGTATTATTCAATACAAAAATTCCACATATATCTTCGCGCTTTTGAGATCCATACTGATTAAAAATCATTAATTAAAAAAAGTTATAAGAACAAAACCCATAAATGCTAATTCTTCCAAGTTATACTTAGCTATAACGATAATATCTTTAAGAGGCGAAAGTACTATACTATATCATTAGATATAGGTGAGCAATAATGAAGAAGAAAGCAGTGGCTGTGATAGTTGTTTTAATTTTTGCAATAGTTGTAATTTATATGATTCAGCCAGTTAAGGTTATAGAAATCAAGGGTAATGTATCTATACTCCCAACAGCAGGAGGGATAATTATTTTTCAGGTACCTGAACTCCCAGTAAATGTACAAAAAAGTGCTACATATGAGATCAAGGAGATCCCCAGAGCATCCTATATGGTTGACAAAGGAAGACCAAGAGTTACAGAGTCTCACCCGCAAGATATCGGTATGAATGTTGTTAATCTAACAATAAAGTTTTTACTAATAGTACCATCAGCTAATAAAACAGTTGAATTTGAACCATTGCGACTCAGGGAGGGAGGTAGCCACAAATTCTCATTGATTCTTGGTCCTGACGAGGGTGTAACTTCGGGCACATTTAAACTTATAATAAAGTTTTGGTTACTTGTTACAACACCAGCAGGGGCAACCATAGGACCTATTGAACTAACACCCATTGAACTAGAATTCGAGATACCATAGTTTTTCGGAGCAAATCCCTTCGATTATTGGAAATTAGTATTGCGACAGACCCAAAATTCTCTTCTCTTTCCTCGTCCCCTATGCTTTGTTAATATCTGTGCTGTCTTTTCATCACTACCTATTTTTTAGCGTCTGTGTTTTGTTTAACTTTTATTATTTAGTTAAACTTTTTTAATGTTAGTTAAGATGATTTTAATACCGAAAGTGAGACCTATGGCTAAGGCTGTGCTTAAAGTTCATAAAAAAGGAATTATTGTTCTACCTAAGTGGATAAGAGAGCGTGTCGGTGTGAATGAAGGTGATGCTCTGATTGCTGAGGTTAAGGGGCTCAAAATAGTGCTTGAACCGTTGAAACCGAGGCGTGTTAAGCTGGGTGGTCGCATATCCAGAATTGTTTGGGAACTAAAGAAAGAGGAGGTCGGGCTTGAATAGCTTTGTTGTGGACACAAGTGTTCTTGCAGAGTATTTAGATGAAGAGAGTCCATATAGAAATCTATTGGAGCGATTCTATAGCGATGTTAGAAGTGGAAGATTCTATGGATATATAACTCATGTAACCATCGCCGAGCTCATTTTTGTAGCTACTAGGATCTATAGAGAAGCTGGAGTAGAGCATCCAAATGCTGAGGCTCTACGCTATATTACCTGGCTAATCAATGTTGCTGGCTTCAATGTTGTGTCTCTTAACATAGAAGACTCCATCCTAGCGGGAGAACTAAGAAAGAAACTTAGAATTGCTATAGCCGATAGATTTGTGATTGCGGTGGCCAGAAGATTAGGAGCAAACCCATTATTTCTCAGGTTAGAGAGGGAGATGAGAAAATTCAAAGAAATCCTCAGGGAGTATAACGTAGTACTTATCGACGAAGTATACCCATCCTAATAATACTTCCCAGAAAATGTCCAACCGATATTTAGCATCATAACCTAAGTTCGGAATAATGTCTTATGTTTATACCTAAAGTACATCTTTGGAACTACTTGGATTATCAGTATCGTGATTAAACTTATGAAAAACCAAACTATCAGATATGTCCAGGGGGTTGGTGCCAGATATTTTGATATTATGTTGTTTGATAAATCAACAGCCAAACTTCCAGATAGAAGTATGTTTATTAATATAAACGATAATGTCTCAGCGTCCGATCTTATTTTCGATAAGTAATAATCCACATCACTCTTTAATATCTCTATAGTCCTCATATATTGATTAACCCGGAATATTTTCATTAATTTCTCCGCGAGCTCCCGATCTCCCTGCTGCCTAAATATTCTATTCGGCATTATGAACCTCAGATAATTCATCCATTTGCGCTGTAACTTTTGAAATCTTACAATCCGCTTATAAGTTAGGAATCCCTTCCTTACAAGTTCTTCGAGTTCATACTGGACAATAACAACGGTTTGTCTCATAATTAATATAAATGTATATATGAGCGTCAGATA
Organism: Candidatus Njordarchaeota archaeon; assembly: GCA_029856685.1. Taxonomy (GTDB): domain Archaea; phylum Asgardarchaeota; class Njordarchaeia; order Njordarchaeales; family Panguiarchaeaceae; genus Panguiarchaeum. The sequence continues at coordinate 15,455 of JAHKKZ010000014.1, read as the reverse complement.
ATCTATTATCTCCTCACGAAACGTGAGATAATCAGTATTATTATAAATAACCATAGAATTGAAATCGGTGAAAAGTGCGAATTCTGGATTTGTTGACAAATTCTCAATATCTCTCCGGCTACTAATAGCTTTTCTTAATCCCTTCGAAACAAACTTTCTTATATTTTCCATACGTATTTCTAAGACTTCGCTAAATTCATCTGGTGGCAGATTCTTATTCAGGCTGAAAAAGAATATTGGATGATTTATACCAATTTTATAGGAGATTTCTCTTTTCCGCAAATTGCAGGACATTCGTATAGTTTTAGCAATATGCTCCGCTAATCTACTTAGGTTGCCAACTTCGTTAGGGAAAATATCTGTCTCTGGCGAGGCATCAATAATTCTTATGTTATTGAAATGCTCTGGGATCGACGACCATAAATCCATTATATAATCGACGGGCACTTTCCTAAGAACACTATCTAAGTTTTTCACTCGGTATATTATACTTATCAATCCTATAGAAAATATTATAGCATAGACCTCAGCATCAATAACAACTTCTTCCCAGACGTCTTCATCTCCCACAACTATGAACTTTATATCGCCTATATAGGCTAAGGCAAAACTTTTATTTTCTATCGCGGAGATATTAACAAGTGATAACAGCATATCGAGTTTTCTCTCCAACAATGTATATATATTGCTCTTACTTATATTGTCTAGTTGCGAGTTCAGTAGAATTTTTTTAAGTACTTTATAACCCATCTCGGTTTTTTCATATATTAAATATCCTGCACCCCGGATCTTGTCCTGAGCTACTAATGTTCTAATAATCGAGATGGGATCCACGGATTGGCGAAGGTTCCTTATAAAGATCCAGTTCAGATAAGGATTACTTAGCCATGAAATATCTAGTGTTTCTCTTGAAAGTATATTTTTTAACTCCTTGACGAGATCGATTCCATCAAACTCAGACAGTTTTTTACCATTGTCAAGGTAGCTAGTGTCCAAAAAGTCTCTAACAAATTCTGGTCCCCATTCTCTGCATGTGTCCTTTAATATCATTTCTAAGTAATCCCTAAGTGGCAATAATTCTAATTTTAGTTCTTCAACTAATAATTTTCTTAGGACTTCCTTAGATTCCTCAACAATTATTTTCTTCAGAACATGCCCTAGGATAACTATGAAAGCGTCAACCTCATTTAGCCCACCTAAAATATCGGCCATATTGTATTCCTCTAAGACAGATAATAGTGTTTTCGTATTATTTGTCTGAAGATATGTCCCTACGGCTTCCTCCAATCTATCAACAAGACTCCTAGTGTCATACTTCTTTAATTCCTCTTCTATAAAACTTCCAATAGTATCCTCAACTAAGGTTTTCCTTTTGACGTTTATTGTCTGAAGTATCCGTTGGGGATCATCGCGGATTCCAAATAGATCGCAATAAATCTGAATAATCCTCCTAACAAGATCTGTCGAGTATTGCTTTCTGGGAACTTCAGCAAATACAATAATTTCCTCTGGCAATAAGTCGAAAATAGCGTTTAGTATAATCTCAAAATCTATTTTTTCCAGCTCATCTCTAAGTGTAGTATAGTCTAGATATGCTATGCTTATTCCTAGCTTATCTAATATTTCTTCCGCTTTGTCAGGGTACAAAACTAGGTATCGAGCCAAGAAATCTTTTGCGAATTTTGGATATACATATACTATACTGTCCTTCCTAATAAAACACTCATCATATCCCATCTCTCTTCTTCTCAAATAATCTAGATGCTTACTGTTCAAGCCAAGAAGAATAACACCGTTTATAAACTCACAGCCAGCGCGTTCATTCTCGCTAATTGGGGCAAATATAAGAGCAGACCGCCAGTTATTATCTATGTAATCATCTGGAAGTATACGACCAACGATCGGGTTAGAAAACTTTCTTCTCACGTAGTATTTTTCTATGAATCTTTCATCTCGCCTCAAATATATTATTGGTTTTATTCTCACGGGTAACAGGAGTACTTTCTTAGATGTATTCTCATCAGAAAACATATTTCTGATTCTCTCATAGGTCATCAAAGAACCATAGCCAAAAACGGCAATCATAGTAAATCAGCCTCTCCTATACGAATTACTAAAAACTAAAAACACTTTTTATTTTCTGCTTCTATTATGTCCTAATCTTCTAGGTTCTCTCAGTAATATTTGTATACAATCCCATAAGTACGCCTTGCTCTATAGCTAAAAATGGATCTATAGATAAGAATTGAAGAGACTGGATGAGAGCTAGTAGTTATAATTAATTGACTAACTCTGCCATTATGGACTGTCTAAGCATCCATGAGTATATTCGTTTACTTTTAAACCTGCTAATGAACGCTCTATATGTAAGAGAGTTGCAGAGAATCTACTTCTCTGCACTCTCCTAGCAGATATCGAAACCTCCAAGGTGTCCTTATTGGGAGTAGAAGATTTTATCAAAAAACTATCAGCTACTTATGAAAACCTAAAAAGTAGTGATGAAAAATTCGTTATAAATGAGGAGATAACACCTATTGGTAGCAGTGGGAAGTATCGATTCATTTTTTATTGCTAAGAGGAAGAAAAAGGTCTCTTTGGTGCTATAGCTAGAATCGCGAAGAATGTTGCATACTATGGTGCTAGAGGAGCGATCTATGGTGTGGCCAAGGAAATTGCTAGGAGAGGGATTCAGCAAGAAATAAATCTTGAACCAATAAATAGGGAGATTACTGATGGGAATTAGCCCTAATATTTGCTCGACGGATCGAAATAATACCTAAAAGCTACATAGAGACCGTAGGAAATAATCTTGCTTTCCCTAAAGATGAAAAATACGTATATGCAAAGATGGATCCGAAGAAGGAAATCAAAATAATTATCGAGAGCGTAAGCCTATGGCGAGGAGAAGAAGCTGGAAAGCCCCAGACAACAGCACCAAGCAGGACAACCACACAGCCGACGAAACCTGTCCAAACACAAACAGTCCCAATGCCGATATCAATTCCGACATTAATCCCAATATCCAATTTTGATTTCTCATCACTCTACGCAAAAGGAAGTTTATCTAGAAGCAGCCATGGGATCTCATTTTCTCTAAGAAATCCTCTCGGACCAACCACAATAATAGCGCCATTCCAAGTAGTTGTCGATGGAAACGTTTTGCCAAAAGAGAAAATAGTATTAGTCACAAGCTCGGGGAAAATAAGAAACACTGATATTCTCTAGACAAACCACTTATAGTTTTGCTAGGAGAAGTACTTCTCTTCCAACTAGAAGACACCAAACTTGGGTCTGGGACCCATAAAATCGATATTATTGTGCAATCTCATGAACTTGGGCGTTTCGTAATATCAAACACAGATACATTAAGATAAATTCTTTTTCTTCTCTTTTTATGAAACATAAATCGAAGAAAAACAAAATAAAAATAGGTAGATATTTCACTAAGAACTAACGTTCTTGGTTGATGAAGGCATTGTAAGCCTCAGCAGATTTTCGAGTATTATTTTTCGCATAATTGATTATTATATATAATTTATATTCTCAGTAGAACATCATTCTGGGTGGGTTTTATTGGCGGTTATTTGGAGCAACAAGAAATGACATTATTGGCATGGCACAAGTAATTATGGACACTTTTAATATTGAGAGATTTAGAATCTGCTATCAAGGTATTCGATATAGGCCTATATGTGCAGTCTAATGGTTGTTTTGTTGCTACTGAGAATGAAAATATTGTTGGTGCTGGGTGCTTCTACATATATGATCTGCTCGCCCAAATGGGTGAGGTGACTGTTATAAGGACCCATCAAAGAAGAGGAATAGGAACAAAAATTGCGGTAACATTACTTGAAGAACTTAAGAGGCGAAGCGTTAAGACTACATATCTAGATGCTACTGATGCCAGTTACAGACTATATAAGAAGTTAGGTTTTAGAGAAATGTAAAGAACAACAGTATACGAACTTAAGGATCCCTACAACATCAATAAGGAGAAAACCATTGTATCGAAGTTACAGATTTTCTACTTGAGTAGGCCGTAGAGCTAGATAAAGAAATTTTCGATGCTAATAGAATAAGGGCCCTCAGAGCATGAATAAGAGGGGGGCCAAAGTCCTATTAGTTCGTGGAAAAGGTTACGCTCTAGTAAAGAGAAATAAGATAGGTCCATTAATAAGCACAGATTTTGGAGTGGCAGAAAAGCTTCTCAAACAAGACATTAATATGGGCATGAATACAATAATCGTCCCAGAAGCCAATATAAGAGCTTTAGAACTGGTCAAAAATATGGATTTAAACCTAAGTCTTCTTGCCACAGAATGTGCCTAGGAGGAAAACCAAATGAAAAATAGAACATATATACGCTCTACTTAGCTACGCTAAGGGTTAGTCTCTGAATCCATCAAAAGTGGGGCTCTCAGAGCATATCAAAGTTTCTGAAAAGCACAATAGAATATGAGACTCATCCGTTATACTTTATAAATATTTTTTCAGAAATTAGTATTCTATAACAACAATTCATCTAAGAGGCCACTAGACGGGGTCGCCTTCTTGGCGGTCCTAAAGTGGCCTTCCAATAGTAATTTGTGGGGGAGGATATCTGGAGGAGCTTACTATGAGGCTCCGAGCATTGTTTATATTTGTGATGCTACTTTCTATGCTACCACATTTAACACAGATGAAAACAACTCCATATGGCCATTACGACAACAAACATAATACTAAGAACTCAACCTATATGAGCACAACACTATATGGCCGCAACGATATGGAGAACTTGGTTTCTAAAAATAAATATGATGATAGAAGATTTGTTATGAGGGAGAGTTCTGGTGTATGGCATGTCCCTGAGCTGAAATATAGAATTCCTATCACTATACATAATGATTTGGATAAATATATCTATATGTGGCCCATAAAGGTCTTCCTAAACTTCACCGGGGTCGCACCTAAACCCTACAATCAAACTCTAGTACTTGTTGATGATGCAGGAAGAAACATTTTATTTCAGGTAGATAACTATAAAATACTAGCCAATGGAAGCATAGAATATTTTGATATTTGGTTTTATTATAACGCCTCACAGGGATCAGAGACAACATACTACTTATACTTCTCAGATACATACTTAGATGTTTCCAGCTATTGGTATACAGATAGGATTTATACCAAAATATTTGATATATCCTCAACGCTTTATACTGGGGGAGAGATCCTTGATTCTATGGGCGTCATGAACCGCGGTGGGATAGCCTATAATTTTAGTTTCGGTACGAAAGTTAGAAATGTGGATTCCCAGCATAGTCCAAACTATAAGGATCCCAATGATGTGGCGATAATATGGGTTGAAAACCCATACGTTAGATATGAAATATTAGTTGATAATATGTCTCAGAACTATAACCCAAAGGTTAATGATTCGATTACTTGGAAAGTAGGTATATTCAATGTCACATATGGTAATCTCGCGGATCCAAAACAACCATTCCTTTCATCGGAGATCGAGGTTCGATATAATGCTACTTCCAGACTCACCGACATGGAAGATTCGTTAAATGGTCCTTATAGATTAGAGACTCATATATTATTTATAAGTTTAGACGGCATAAACTTCAATGCGACAGCCCCAGACCTGTCGAGAAGTAAGATTATAGGTGAGTTTGGCCCCATGTTCTGCAGGATTAGTTTTATAAATGCATCTATCTTAGATTTCTACGTGGAGAATACAACGCCCATAAACTACACCGCAAAGTATAATATTCTTGAGAGCATAACATATACATTCTTTTCAAGACAGAACTGGTATCACAAAGAGATTTCCATATATAATGGCTACATCAGGGAAATTCAAATCTATGATAGGGATCCAAATCATGGATCACTAACACAAGCAATATACTCTTGGAAATATAACAGATTCAACGTGTCCCCATCAGAAGGGGGATCTATGTTCCAATTCTTCAGCTGGTACGACGACCTAGGACAACCACCTCAGATTAGTGGAAATGAATATATTTCCAAGGGAAATGCTATGGGCCTCCCATATGGATATGGAACCCAGAATATAAATTCCTTTGAGTGTGCCTATATGTACTGGACACCTAATAGTCTGGGGAGGGAGGGACAGGCAGAAGCTATAGCATACATTATAGAAACAAAAGAGTATATGATGAACGCGACAGCATATACTAAGCAGGGATCGTATTTCATCAATGCGAATATAAGCACCGATATTGAATATCTCTACGATGGAATGTTCGGCACTATAGGATTAGACTTAGTATCCCCTATAATTGTGAGAAAGACAACAAGATTCTCTGCTATTATGGGAGCGGATAACTATTTGTATCTAAACGAGATACTGAGTATAATAAATCCAGAATCAGCGACCATAGACTTCAATGAGTATGCTAGGTATCTTACAGAAATATTTTATTATGCACCACAATATTTAGAACTTGGTGGTATACCACAAAAAATACAGTCAAGAGATAACTCTCTCTATGTCTGGGCATATAAGGTAGTACCGGCAGATGGGGGGGTTGTAGCGTATCTTAACATAACGGCCAATATTACTATTCTTCACGACCAGATGGAGATACCATACTTCGATGTTATGATTTTATCATCTGGAAAACAAGAATATACAGTCTATGTATATAAGCCAATTGTTTATGGGACATATAACATCACGCTGAGCGCCCAGACTGCCTTTGGAGACGTAGTATATATAGTCACAAGGGTAGTAACATCAGCGGATCTTCAGAGAGGGAACATAAGCATCGAAATGCCTATATGTGATTATCTGTTTGCAATCAAATATGATCCCAGCGTTTCATCAAAGCCTTTTGAATTCCCTGGCTACGTAAATCTAACTCTGATAAATTCCTCCTACATAAATATCACTAATGCGGCCCTAAAAAAGGATTTCCGGCTTGGAGAAGTAGTATTTAGAGATCTACCCTATGGAAATTACTCCGTATATTTCAATATCACCCAGAAAGTAATGGGTGCGGATATAGACGAGCAGAAGGACCTTACAATTGACTGGGGGACAAACTGCTACATAGAAACGATAGCAGATCTGGGCAGACTAAAAGCAAGAGTTATTGATAGGAATAATAATCCAGTGGCTCCAGCAGAGATCTATGTAGATAATGCTGGTTTTCATTCATCCATAGTGAAAACTGGTCCAGATGGATATGCCGAGATTATTGGGATACCCCTATACAATAGGACTGGAAACTATTATGTGATTAATGTATCTTATTTCTCAGAAAATTTTAACGTAACTGTGTATAACTCTACTGTTAGTTATCAGCATAGTAGCTATGTGGTTTCTTTCAACATAACCCTTCAAATGCATTCCCTTAGTGTTCATGTCATAACATATGATGGTAGGGAAATCTCAACATTTAAAATTGGTTATAAACATGCAAACATGAATTGGACCTACGATTATTCGAGAAGTCCAATCTATATATTTCAACAAGTACCGGCTAGAGATTATATTCCAAGCATAGAACTGAATATCTCCATGTGGCTGGACACTTGGGGTCTCGAAGTCTACAACTACACTATTATTCCCGGTTTGGATGGAAATAGAATTGTGGATATACAGATTCCTATGTATGCTCTAGCTAGGATAGATATCTATAAGTATTATTACGGGATGGACATACATATCGATAATATTTATCGAGTCGATATAACCTTGGAGGCTACTAATGTAAGCTATACTTTCTATAGTATTATTGGCTTCATTGAAGTCCGTGAGGCGCCATTTGGATATAATTTTACTCTCAATGTGACTATCGAAACTAAATATTATTTCTACATATTCAACGAAACAACAATTGTAATAGATAAGGCCTCCTTAGACCTCCGAATGTTCTATCTTGCAGATATAATAATATATGCGTATCCAGAGTATAATGAGAGTATGAAACTAGCAGATTTCTCTTTTGCTATACTTGCAAATCAGACGCCAGTAGGCACAATATTCGCGGGAGAAAGAGGAGATGCTGTCTTAGACGAATTTCCTATACCATCTCTATACGGTCTCACACCATTTAAAATAAATGCCAGTGGCAGTGTTAGGGGAGTTGATATCCAATCAAGCATAGTAATAGACTTACCTGGTGTTCAGGATTCATTCACCATAGGCATACCTCAGAAACTCTCCGAGCTAACAGTATACATATATGACACGGAAAACATGCCTATTAGTGCGGATTTAGATCTGGTATATCTATCTGCAGCTACTCCTATCACGATTCTAAAAGAAAGGATTGATGGTGGTCGAGCGACATTTGATGTGGTTCCTCAGGGATACTATCAGATACGATTCCGGCATTTCAGTATTTGGGGTATCGTTATTGTTGATAGTTTTGAGGGAAACATAACTGAGCCTCTGCAAGAATTATCGTTTGTTCTCTCAGTATCCAGCTATACTGTGGAGACTAGAAATCTAATTGGCGATCCCCTAGATGGTGTCTTCGTTAGACTCTACATAGGTGCTAGTGGGGAAATATTGGACTTTAATATTATAGGTGTTAGCTCTAGCGGGTCCATACTATTTGATGATATGCCGGCGAAAGATGCAATAATTCTTGTGAATGAGTCTCGTCTTAGGCTGGATAACATTACCGCGGAGGCTTCATATAGGATGTCAACATTAGAGATATACAATGCTACGCTTCTTAGTCTAGCTGATAGGATCACAAAGCTATATATGCCGCTTGGTGTCGCTGAAATATACTTCTCATATCAAGGCTTAGAAGGGCCCAAGAACGTAACTATAGAGGAGGGAATACTACATGTGGATCCCAAAAAACTTGGGCCTCCAATAATAAGCATAGAGCTACTAAATGTCGGTTCGGCTCTACTCTACAATGTGCCCGTGGGATATGGTGTGACTTTAGTGTGCGAGTATCAAACCCCATATGGACTCCCATCTGCTACAAAGATGGATATAGTCTTTAACGATAGCTATACGAAGTATATGATGACACTCTCCTTGACGGATCTCCGTGTATATGCCGTTGGTCATGACGAAACGCCTCTTCAAAATGCAACAGTTAGTTTGATAATAAGCGCTACAACCATCTATGCGAGAACGAACTCTCTGGGATATGCTGATTTCTATAAATTGCCTTCGTCAGAACTGGCTAGTCTTCAGATATCCCTTGTTGGTGCCATGGAGACTATAACATCGGATTATATAGAAATAATGACGGGTGTGGATAGAACCGTTATTGTGAATGTTGATGTTATAGACTTAACCATAGGTGTGAGGAATATTGAGGGAGAACTGCTTAACAACATCATCTTAGATCTGGAAAAAGAGCTTACAATACTGAGTTTAGTGCCTAATGAGAGTGGATTCATAGATGTTGGTCTCGTAGCATATGGTGAGTATAGAGTAACGATATACATACTAGAGGATAATGCGACTCTACCATCAAACTTCAGCAATACCTACTTAATGATAAGTAGTGAGACACCCAAAGTAATGTATTTGACTGTGGATTTAGGAGAGATTATCTACAGTATAGATGCTCCTGAGAGTGGCTATCAAAATTCGGAGATAGAAATAGTTGTTAGGATTGCAGATGTTGAGGGACGGGCAATTTCTGGGCTGAGAATAGTTGCTAATATTATTGATAGAAGCAAAAATGTTTATGCGTCTTATGAGGCTGAGGAGGTTGGACTTGGGATCTATGCAATTAGAATACTGACAAAAGGTTTTAGACATGGCTATTATACATTTGCTATTTGTATCGAAACGATAGACTGGGAAATAATGCTAGAAACTATTCAGATATATATACATAGTGCTATTCCAAGAATAACACTTGGTGCTCAAGACTACATGTATCTTGCTCTAGGAGTCTTATTATTCACAGCCCTTGTATCTATAGTTTATCATAGGTTGATGAAGCAGATGAGAGTCTCCATGCAGAAGGGAATCGGTAGACTAGAAAAAATCTATGGTTTTCTTCTGCTAATAAACATGGGACTGATATTGCTCTCCGGCGTCTTACCAGTAGAATATGGATATTTCTTCTTTGACTCAGCGACAAACATATTAATATTGATAGCCGCTCTTGTTCTTTCAATAGTACTGTATGGCGTCCTCATATATATCGATGCGGTGAAATCATTCCTAGCTGCGAGATTTAAGAGATCGCGCCTAGTACTCAATGCGGTTATGTATCTACTACCGCTAATAACACTGAAATATATTCTTGATCAATGTAGATACATTGAGTGGACACAGGAATATGTGTTGGAGAACCTAGCTAGCTGGGGACCGATAGTTGCTCCAGCCCTAGCTATAAGCTTCATGACTGCATACATTACCGTATACACAGCACTAATAATAAACTCATACAGAGACATAAGAACTACGGCAAGAAAAATAGCTGTCTTCCAGCAGGAGGGCGTGCCCGAAGACATAATTAGGAGAGAAATGAGGCTTCAGCTGAGAAGGATATCTGGGGGGATAAGAATTAAAATGCTTGTATTCCTAGGCCTGCTAGGACTAAGCGCATTCTCAACAGTACCCATCTTCCAGAGTGTGGCATTCATAATAGTTGCGATACCCATAGCACTGCTCATAATAGGCCCGTATATCGCGCAAGTGATGATAAATATTATGCTAGGAAAAACAGAATACTAATCTTAAAATTTTTAACAAGCCAACACTTTTTTAGTTCTGAGCTATTCAATCATCATTTTTGTAAATCTGGCCGATTTTCCACGGTATTTGATCCCATAGTGGTTGGGTAGCTGATGAGTAGAGAATTCTAACCAAAACATCATCGCCAATGGCATATCAAACGAAGAGCATAAATTATATTCATAAAAACAATTTTATCAGCAAGATTTGAGTAATGCTATATGAGTCCCCTACCAATTAGAAGCATAAGTCCTAATAATATCATTAGGATTCCTATAAGCCTTCTAAGCCTCTCTCTTGGTATTTTTCTTACTAGAAATACGGATGGAGTACTGGCCAATAATGTCCCTAGGACCGCGAAGAATAAAATTTGCCCATCCACAACTACGCCTCCAAGAAAATAGCCTACTAGTGCTACACCACAAGTAATGGTCTCAGCTAGAGAAATTATTGCTACTATTTTCTTTACGTTGCCGCCCAATAAAAGTGACCCTACAAGAATCGTTGGCCCATAATTTCCCCCTGTAAGGGCTTTATTAATCGCAGCTATGGCTCCCACCAAAAGTACTTTCTTACTAGCTAACATACGTTTGCTAGAGAACCTTGATATCAAAACTAAGGTTCCTAAAAACAATAATACTGCCACATTATATAGGATCAGAAACTCTTTATTCACAGATAATGCTAAGAAAACCCCCAGAATACTCGATACACCACATATTCCGAATAACAATCCATATTTGGTGTCTTGAGAACAATAGCTAAAATTAGCATTGCCTACCCTATGATGTAGAATAGTTACGACAACTTCGCCAAAGAACTGCGCGAACAAAACAGTAAAGATAGCATCTGTAATATCAAATCCCAGCAGAACAAGAATCGGAGTCAATATTGTACCGAATCCTCCGCCTATGATAAACCCTATGATACCCACAATAAAACATATTAACGTTATGGTGAGAAAAACCAATTAGGATCTCCTCTCCAAAATCATTAGCGAGTTACCACAATTTTAATGAAATTTCATTAAATTTAATGATAATGCATTAAAATATTCCAAATAAATAACCCACTTAGACAAAGATAGAAACATCGAGGAGCAAATCTACACAAGAATGAACACTGAAATTATACATCAGAAAATATCATGTATAGTTTCTCTTTGAGTGCGAAATTTTTCTTAAGATACGTATATTATTAACTTGATAATAATAGGTGGAATACTAATGACGTCTCAAATCACATTTTAAAACACTTTCAGAAAAGTATTATTAAGATCAAACTTTACGATGCATTCTTCACAAAGGAAATAGCAGAGAAGCTAGAACAGAAAATAAGAAGTGTTGTTTCAAAACTTATTGCTACCTATTTTGTGATGTTTTTCTACCTAACAACATTGATAATCTCCATAGTAGCCTCCTAGCAACAACCAAATCCATAATAATATTCAGATAGCACTGCGAATGCAGAAACAATATGAATTCTATTGCAATGAGCTTTATATCAAATTTTTACGGTTATTTAGGGGGTGTTGGAGATGGAAAAGGGGCCCGAATTCGAAGGCGAGTGCGGTTTGAGTTGGAGATCTACTTTTGTTGCTTCTTTAGTCTCCCTATTTGTTGGTGTATCTTCGGCTTATATTGCTGTATTCCTTTCTGGTCTTCCATGGCCTATAATTCTATCCGTTGTGCTTTCGTATACTGTTCTCAGGGCACTAGATACATTAGGTCGGCGCCATAATGAGCATGAAACAAATGTTGCTCAGGCTGGTGGTAGTGTTGGTGGTCTGATAGCTGCTGGTGTTGCATTTACGATACCTGCATATTTAGTCTTATCTCAGAATTTTAATTATGCTTTGAATATGCCCCCATTATACATAGTTATTGTAATAAGTGTTGTTGGCGCTCTCCTTGGCATTACCCTCTCACTCCCTGTTAGGAGAATCACAATAGATGAGGAAGACCTACCATTTCCAAGCGGATATGCTGGGGCTGAGGTCTTATTGGCTATTGAGAGGAGAGAGCGAGGAGCGAGATTAGTGTTGATGTTTGGCGTTTTTGCTGCTATCTTTACGGCTATTAGCAGAGGAATTCTTGGTATAGGTAAGTTCTCATGGGAGATACATGTATTGTCGGTAGTGATAATTGTGGAGCTTCTCCCACTACTTGTAGCGGTAGGCGCTGGATATATTATGGGGCCTTCAGCGTCTTTCTCTTGGTTCCTAGGTGCTGTTGTTGGATGGGTAATAGTTATGCCTATCCTCCAAACACTTGGATTTGTCGATTTCCGCTTACCAGTTTTCAATTTTGGTATGGGAATTGTTCTTGGTGCTGGCTTAGGATTTTTCTTCCTCAAGGCACTGCCACGCTCAGGAAAGGTGTATAAAGCATTTCTCACTTTTAAGCCATCATCATTCGCCATGAGTCTTCCCCTAGCTCTATCTGTTATAAGCTATTTCGTGTTGGTAGCAATTGGTGTTCATCCGCTAGGTGCTCTTTTGGGTGTTATAGGAGCCTGGATAATGAGCTCAGTAGCAGGAAAAACCACAGGAGAAACAAATATTGATCCTCTGGAGCAGTTTGGATTATTCGTAGGGCTATTCGCTATGTATTTCCTTGCATTTATAGGCGTGACCATGGATCTGAATCAAGCAATCTTATTGACAGCTTTTGTCTCCATAGCTTCTGCTCTAGCGGGGGATATAGGACATGATTTCAAAAGTGCTAAGGTTATCGGTACAAGACCGATTGACATAACGTATGGAGATATGGTAGCTTCCATTGTTGGTGGCATTGTTGCTCCCCTAGCACTAGTAGTCATCCTTAGGGCACATCCAGAGGTTCTATCCCTAGAATACCCAACAGCGGCCCAATCAAAGCTTGTTGCTCTAGCACTTGCGGGAGAAATATATCCTGAGTTCTTTGTTGGGGGAATACTAATAGGTTTGCTCATAGAGACCATAATGGCGATATTAGAGAGAAAGGGTATGAAGAGACCTCCACTAAGCACAATAGCATTCGGTGTTGGCGTCTTCCTAGGTTTCTCTCTAGCGATACTAATAGCTGTTGGTGGAGCAATAAGAATACTACTGAGCAGAAAAGGAAAGAGGACGGAAAGAAGCGGAATACTTGCGGTATCTGGGATAATGGGTGGCGAGGGGATCGTCGGATTTATCCTAGCGTTGATCGCCGTAATCAACATATCATTACTGATGCCAGCATCAGTTGCGATAATGCTCATAGCAATAGCAATACTAATAATTACAGAGTTTTTTCAATAATAAATCTCAAGCCTTCAAAGTAGAACTTCGGAAGGCATGCTACATAGAGTTTAATGTTTTCTCCGCTAAATTTTGAAAAATTGTTATTTCGTTTTCTCTTAGGATTTCATAGCTATCCAGATGATTAGTGGTGGGAGGCCTATTTCTCTTTGAAGGTTCATTAAGAATAAATATTTCCATGATATTACTTTTTTTGCTTTCTCCTTTATAATTTTTAGTTTGTCTTCAGGAATATTCTTAGCGATTTTTATGCTTCTAAGTATTCCGATACCAGCCATAGGTAGTGCTATCATAGGAAGGAGATAGTATATTATTGCCGCAACAATAAACTCAGGTCTCCTAGACAATTCGTAGAGGTTTGCTAGTCCGCTCATTATCAATATCACTGATAGGGATCCAAGTATGAGCACGAGTATATTGGCAATGTATATTGGAAGAAGTATTGTTATTTTAATCCTTGTTGCTATCTGTATTAGGAAGAAAAATGAGAGCTGAGAGATGCTTAGAAATATTCCTCCCACCCGAAGAGTATTCTCGCTGAGTTCGATCCCAAACTTGTAGAGGCCTATACCGAAGAAGAAAACAATGATAATACTCAGTGCAAATAGAGGGTTATATGAGAGAGCCACAAATGATATTTCGATTCCAGCTTCGTGGATGAGGGCGAATCCCACAGTGAGCATATATATGTGTTGGATCCATATAGGATAGCCAAAGATGAACATAGAAATGAAGATGAAACTTAGATTTCTTATATCTCTTATTGTCATCATAAGCAGAACCCAAGTATTAGCTTTGATTAGATCATTGCATGATAACTAATACGATATGCATATTAAAAGGGGGTGATACATAGGAGTGCATAGAATACGCTTCCAATGTTCCCCCATTCCTGTGAATAGTTTCTTGCATTTTTCAAGTAGCAGTCTCTTCGCTTAAGACATACTTTCATAATTTTGTATTACTTAGCATCCTAAAATCGGTTTCGTTAGCCAATTTTGGGTATTCCCTGTTTTTGCTGTTGGCCTTACGGTGGTGATTATCTCCTTGGCTCTTCTTTCTTCCTCCGACAATTCTGCATGTTAAAAAAGCGTATAATTTTGGTAGCAAGTTATAGCTCAGGAAGAAGGTCATCGGCGCAACAATACAAATAAGGATTTCCCATAAGATTCATACTCCACTTTAATCCAGAAGCTATGGAAATATATGCCTAGTATATCTAAGTTTTCCTTGTTGAAGGACTTATCCGCATATGGTTTCATGATTTAGATTTTTTGAGAACACCTATCAAAAAATGCATCAACTTTTCAATTTTTATTGTCCACCAATATAAATAGTATTGGTAATTAATACTTACCAGTGATATAAATTCCCTCCCTCTTTGCGCTCTGATAGTATTTTCCTATGATTCTCCAAGGACTTCTTAGGGCTACTTGAGAGTAGCCACCGAATATGCCTAGATCCGCTATGGTGCTATTCCACGTTCTTCTT
>JAHKKZ010000139.1 GCA_029856685.1 Candidatus Njordarchaeota archaeon | reverse complement strand
TTTCTAACCGAAAGTTCGATCCCAGAAAGCAAGGTTAGGACAAGGGAGAGAGAAGACAAAAAGATGACAATGCGTAGCGTATTTCCAATCACCATAAGATAATACTTTAGCTTCTTTAGACCTCTGAGCATAATGACCACAACAATAATGAGGCCGTAAGTCAGACCGTAGAGCCCTCCTCATCGGTCGGCACTTCTCCTTCTCATCATTCTTCCTCATAACCTAACTAGTAAAATATTTCTAAATTTCCATATAAAGCTCCTTTCTCCATACGCTTCCTAGACCTATAAGCTATGCGATGGATATCCTCAGTTTTGTTTCTAATTCTTTTCTGATAGCATTGTTTAGCTGTTCTCTTAGCTCTTTACCCAGGATATCCTCAAATTTCTCTAGGAGCCTATGTATAATAAGTTTAAGCGCCATTATGCTATTTACGTAGTCTTCCTCCTTAATGCTTTCTATTTTCCCTATATCCCTAGCTATTTTTTCTGAGTAAACCCACCCAATCCTAAGCTTCTTATCATCAAAAACTATGTTTAGTTTTAGCTCATTGGGCATACTATTAACTATCTCATGTAGCACATCTCTAACTATAGCACGACCCATCAGTGCTGCGGCCCTTTTAGTTATTATATTCAGCATTTTTAGTATGGCCATTGTATTCACATACATGTCTGGTAGCTCGACAATATATCCCCTCCTATAGAGGATCTCCAAACAGTCTGATATCTCCCTATCGGAAACCTTTATTTTTTCGATGATATCACCTAGAAATGTTTCTGGCGAGAAGCTTTTAAGAATCTCAATACATTTTTTCGATATACCTATCTTCTTTATTTCCCCGCTTCTCAAGGCGTCAATGCCTAGAGGAGACACGACAAATATTTTTGCGGGGTGTACTTTCCTTACCCTTAGAGTAGTATATGTCCTTCTTATGAGGCCGGATACGAATCTGTCAAACAGCTCTAAATCGCCTATTGGTGGCTCATAGTGAGCTTTACCTTTCGACAGATATGTCTTGATATCCTCAAGGATATCCGCTGCATAGCTATCATCCATTTCAGGTGGACCACTGAAGAAAATTATGTTGGAGTCTATCCTAGAAACCGCATAGATCTTCCCCCCAACTCTGAATATGATGCGATTTGATGTTCCAGCAACGCTCTCCACGAGGAGAATAATTGTACTAAGAAACCCCCTTAGAAGCTCCTTTCTTAAAAGTGTTTTTGGATAAAGATACAGCAGTTTGTCTCCTCTTATAATCCCAACGGCGAATTTCTGCTCCAGTTCGGCCAATCCTATCATCACTTAAAATTTCATTTTTCTAAGACATTCTTTGAGGATTTTTAGAAAGACATCAATATCTATACCCCTATTCTTTATCATGATATGACTAATGGAAATCTTATTGTTGTTATCATCATATAGTATTAAGCCAGCAGAGCACTTTGCTAGAATATCTCGCACTTTTCTCTGGATTTTTTCACTTTGCTGTATCACTTCATCGATTTTCCCTAAGTAATCATATATCTCTTCAAGCTTTCTGCTGAGACAATCATAAGTCTTGGTGACCTCTCCAACATCTCTATCCGTTATGAATCCGTCCACAAAGTTCCTTATTTTCTCTCTAACTGAATTAAGAAAGAGATCAGCTACCCAGGCAATATCAGCCGGATTTTTTATCTCCTTGAAAAACATAAGAAGATAGCCTTTCTCTCCTATGGGCTTAACAAACATAACTCCATTCTCCACAAGTATATAGTCAATATCGCCACTCTTAATAACTTCAGACATACTCATCGCTATTGATATTAGACTCCCGACTATGATTGATTGATCGCTATCTGGTACTGTTAATATGGGAATACCACTCTTGTCCACGATCGCAACCAGCGAGGGAAGCGCTTTCGTGAACATAAGGGCTCACTAGCAATAATATTTGGCTTAAAGAAAATAACATATCTTTTTTAAATAATATTAGACTTGAACACACAAAAACATATAGGTTTTTAATAGTATTATTTCCAGCATTAGTGTCTACTCTGTTTGGAGGTAGGTTCCTGATGAATCCAAAAAAATTTATTTGGATGTCGATGATAATAATACTCATATTCTTGGGAATACGGATGGGTGTCCTATCACAAGAGGAAGTTTGGTTCAATGGTCTGGAGGTAGGAGCCTACTACAGATGGTCTATCTCTGGCGGAGCTATTTCCATGATAAGCATCTCCGTTGACGACATGCATGTTGAGGAGGACTACACATTGTATTATCTTACTTACAGAGACTCTTCGAGGCCCGATGGTGTCCCCCTTGAGGTAAATTTGACATGGGAGGAAGATGTTATGTTGCTGCTTGAGAATGCTAACATTTCCTTGCCAGATTTCGCAATTTATCTTTGGTGGAATGCTTCTCTCCTAGAATACGCAAAGGAAAATAGGACAGCCATGGAGTATTATAATATAAGTAGTATTGAGTACAGAGATATTATGTATGGTTTCTCTCCAAGAAAAACTATTGTTGTTCATCTGAATGATGCTGAGATCTTAGTCGATATGGGAACAGGAGTGGCGCTATATGCGGTGATCGGTGAGGTATCATTAAGTCTCGTTGAAACGAATATTATATGGAGACATGCTATATTACTCAGCATCATTTTGCTTGTAATTCTCTGCGTATTATCCATAGTTTCTCTCAGGGTGGGTATTAGGAGAAGGGGTGAGAGAAAATGAGGTTGGCTGAGGAGCTTGAAGATCCCTACTATTTATACTCGATAGGTCTTGTATTGCTTAGCATATGTGTATATGTGTACATTAATATTTATCCAGAATTTGCGATGAACGTATCTGCAATATTATATCCAGCTATCGCCGCTATCCCTGTGGTAGTGTATCTGGTGAGCATAAGGAAGGTTAGCTTTAGTTGGGAAGATAAGTTCAGTGTGATGATAGTCTTCCAGTGGATAGGATCAATAATCTGGTTTGTAGGAGAAATTATATGGTGTTGGTACTATAACCTATACTATGGCTTAGGAAATCCGTATCCATCCATAGCTGATATTTTCTATGTTGGTGCATACTTCCCAGTAATTATGGGACTGGCAATCTACATAATCTATCTGTATAGAACGATAAAGCTTGAGCTTACCCGCACACAGCTTCTGGCGGGGATATCCTCAGCTATTGGTGCTGGTGTTATTGTTGGTGCGATATACTGGATTATGACAATTGCCTCGTATGCTGGAGAAATAATTCCTTTAGATGAATTCATATTGAATATACTCTACGTATTGCTGGACGCAGTACTCCTCGTAGTCATTGTGTTTGGGTTCATTGTTATAAGAGGAAAAATGGGCAGAATCCTACTGCTATTCCTCGTAAGCTGTCTACTCATCATCGTCTATGATGTTTCCTTCGCGTATCTTGAGGCATATGGACTATACTACGATGGTCATCCTGTTGAGCTGTTAGATCTAATATCATATATAGTCGACGCACTCGCTTTCTACGAAGTAGCAAAGCTTGTCAAATAGCTTTGGTCTTAGATCTCTCTTCTCTTTTTGTATTGACGGCAAATCCATGTAACCTCATTTTTTCTTTCCTCCAAATATCTTTGATACGAATTCTCTCATGGCTATATTGGCTATTTCTCTCATCGCCATTGTTCCTAGAGCTATAGTTACTTCCTGTAGGATTGTTTTCCAAGTAAATCTGTTTCTCCTAACATAATAAGCTATTTTTCCTGATGCGTAGAAATATATTGTTGCTATGATCGGAGCG
>JAHKKZ010000138.1 GCA_029856685.1 Candidatus Njordarchaeota archaeon | reverse complement strand
GTAGGAGAGCTGAAATCAAGTATAGAATCGCAGAAAAGAACCGAAATAGAGGAAATTCTAGAGAAGGCTAAGAGCGAGCTAAACCCGATCCAATACTCAGCATTAATAAGGTTCTATGTCTCGAAATTGCGAAGAAACCGTAGGAAAATAGTAACGAGGTTTGGTGTTTGGAGACAACATCTAGATGATCTCTCTAAGGTACTAAATGCTGATTTGTCTGGGACTCTTAATCCTCCTACAACTACTAGAATCGACCGAAAATCAGAGATACTAGAAGTCATAGTGATAGATGATAGGGATAATGCTCCTGTGATAATAAATGTGTATACTTTGTGGGACGATATTATAGATAAAATCACTAATGCGCTGGGAGGACAATGCCAAGTCTCTTAACGCAAAGACGGCTCGATAGATTGGTAAGTAGAATAAAAAATGAGCTCTTCGAGGATATAGGGATTAGATTCGAGTTCCCTTTAGAAATTAAGCTTTCCCTTTTTAGTCCTACGAAATTTATGTATGACCGGAAAAGTGGGCGTCTAAAACTTGTGATAAATAGGTTTGAGGGATTAAGAGAAGGGAGAATAGAAGTATTGCTCAAATATTTTTTATTGAAGGTTCTAGCATATAAAGCTTTTTGTCCAATAAATGAGGTTCGAGCGTCACAAATTACTATCTCAGCCATAAAAAACTCAGATTTTATTTCTGGGATCACTGCCGCAACAATACTAATTGAAATTCTCGCCGACTTCTATATCTCTCATATAGATCTCAACACATTATTCAGAGGTCTAAAGTTTTTAAGAAAGAAGTTTCTAGGTTTTGGCAAATTGTCTCGTTCTGTAATGCATACATATAACTTGATGCTTGGAGAGAATGTATTCTTTGGAATTGACAGAAAATCCCGGGAAATTGGAGAGAATATGTACGAAATCATATTCGCTAGAAATGTTATGGATCCTTCCTCCTGGCCGACTATTGCTGGTGACTTAGCAAGATACATAAAGCATGTCAGAGAGGCAATTGGAGAGACTTCACGTAGACACTACTTCATATATGACTACTCCAAAGAACTAATACCGTCTCTTGTTGTTCAGATCGGTAAGGGGGGGAAGATTATAGAAAGAGTTCTAAAGATATTCTACGAGAAATTCAAGGGGAACATATCATCTGCAGCACCAGCTCTACTAAGCACTGTTGCTTCTACTCCCGGCGAAATACTTCGTTTTTGGTATCGCGAAAGAGCCAAGGAACTTGTAAGAGTAATTATTGGTTCCACATATGTTGAGAAGCGTCAAAGAGTTAGTTATCCAATAACATGGGAGATGGGAGATCCCATTGAAAAACTTGATGTTTTTCTCTCAACAAGTATTTCCCCAGTAATGGTGCCAGGATACACAACTAAGAAATGGGAAATTGCTGAGACATCACCACAGATAGTACATAGAATAGCCCCAGATATTCTTATAGTTATAGACTCTTCAGGCTCAATGAGTCGTCTACCAGGAGGTGTTCTACCGGAGGCCACAGAAGAACAGAAATTGATAAGTAAGAGATTAAAAATAAAATATGTCTTAGGATCGAAATTCGATATAGCACTCACAACAGCATTCGGAATCGTTGAATGTGCCTTGAATATGGGTAGTTTTATCGGAGTGGTGAACTTCTCCGATAAGGGATACATTTGTCCATTCACGCGGGATAGGGAGAAAATAGAAGAAACCATGATGATACACCAGAACGGCGGTACGTATCTGCCCGTAGAAGAAATACTAAGTGTTTTGAAAGGTAAGAGAAATGTATTAATTATAGTTTTGAGCGACGCTGCAATATACAACCGAAAGGAAGCTGAATATCTATTGCGGCGTCTATCACGGATACATACTCTCTATTTTCTCCATATAGAGACCGAAGAAATGAAGAGTAGTATTCTTGAAAGTCTAAGGTATGAAGGCGCCCATATAATAAGAATACGAAGTCTAGAAGAACTGCCCAGAAGAGCACTTAAAATAGTTGCTAAGCATTTAGAGTATTCGCATGAGGCTTTCTAAGCCTTCCTAATAGGTTTTCTTATATTGAATACAAATAATCCTAAGATTTTTCCTGCAGGGATGCCGAATGATATTGTACCTTCTTTAGAACTGATTTGCTTTTCGGATGCGGACTGGGATAGTTTCTATGTTTTTTGGGTAATTGTTAACATTATTATCTTCAAGACTAAGTGGTATATTTATATTAGTGAGAGGTGCTGATTTGTGAAAGAAGCAGTTCTATATAAAAATCTTGGTGATAAACAGGTAATGTGTCTTGCGTGTGCTAGAAGATGCAGGCTAAAAGATGGACAGCTAGGACTCTGCGGTGTGAGAAAAAATATCGATGGGAAGTTGTATCTGCTTGTCTATGGGAAAGCCTATGCGGTGAATGTCGATCCGATTGAGAAGAAGCCTTTATATCACTTCTATCCCGGCTCTTGGGTTCTTAGTTTCGGTACAACTGGTTGTAATTGGCTATGTGCATATTGCTGCAACTATCATATGTCCCAGAGGAAACGTATAGAAGGCGTAGATATACCCCCCGAAAACATGGTTTTCCTTGCAATAAGATATAATTCTGATGGTATAGCCTACACATATAACGAGCCAACGATCTTCATGGAGTATGCACATGATATTGGTGTTTTAGCAAAGAAGAGAAACCTATTTAATGTTTTTGTGACTAATGGCTTCATGACAGAAGAATCCGTTAATTATTTAGCGGAGTTTCTTGATGCTGCTACTGTTGATGTGAAAGGTAATGCAAACCCGAGGTTTCTGGGAAGATACGCTGGTGTCCCAGATACCCAGCCAATATTCGATACAATATTAATGCTTCGGGATAAGGGAATACACATTGAAATCACAGATCTTATTGTACCTGAGATAGGTGACAATCTAGAGGACGCTAAAAAGCTTATCAGGTGGGTTTATGATAACCTTGGCCCCGAAGTACCTATACATTTTATTAGATTCTTCCCTCAATATCGGCTGTCGCATCTACCACCCACACCGATAAAAACCCTAGAGAAGCATTATAGGTTGGCAAAAGAGCTCGGAATGAAATATGTGTATCTGGGAAACACCCCTGGCCATGCATACGACAATACTTATTGCCCAGAGTGTGGGAAGCTTCTCATAAGAAGATATGGCTTCCAGATCTTAGAGTGGAACCTAGAAAAGGGACGATGCAAATTCTGCGGAGCCAAAATAAGTGTTGTCTACAAGAATGATAAGGCTTGGAAGAAATCTGGTAATTTCTGGTTCATCTATTAACGGCTTATCTGCATCTCTCTATACTTTTTAAGTTCTCTGATGGCCCATATATGAATCTTGAGAATAGATGGTATTGCATATATAAGTAGGCCTGGGCTTAATCTACCATTCCTTCTTGTCGTAATAAAGTTTTCTATTCCTCTACGCAGTGGTGCATAGAATATTCTTGAGAGCTTCTTTATCTTAGGTCTCTGCCGGGTCACATAAGCATAGTTAAATAAAGACCATTTTATCGCCTCATAGATGAATTTATACGTCTCCCTATGAAGAGGCAGCAATATGAAAGATGCGCATGCTAGTAGGAGATTCATTAGAAAGCTTCTAATGATCTCTTTATAGCTAGGATTCTTTATTTCAATGCCATCGAAGGGGTCTGAACCGTAAATTATCTTGTATGAGCTTAGAATTGTGAACTTAACGGCTTCTGTAGGAGCTAAAAGACGCGTCATAAATCTGCTTGTCCCAAATATTCCTACAAAATCCCATTTTCTAATCGCATTAAGCTC
>JAHKKZ010000137.1 GCA_029856685.1 Candidatus Njordarchaeota archaeon | reverse complement strand
TTCTCGCGTAGTCCTTAGAATATTCAACAAACTCTTTATCTCCAGACAAGGAGTAAAATAGTATTGCCTGTGTGCCTTCAGGAACCTCTGGTTCTCGTCCATGCTTGATTCTATACGCATGCGTGTAGAATCTAAGTCTGAATCTATCATTTATATTTATGGCGTCTATGGGAAGCCCCGCAGTTAGGAGTCTCCTAGCAGCATTAACAGCCTCCTTTATAGACTTAAAGAAAGCTCCATCGACCCACCGATACTCTGGCAATGGAACGACACGGAGAGTAGCCTCAGTGACGATGCCTAGTGTCCCTTCCGAACCCACAAGTAATGCATGGAGTTTGAGTCCTGAAGAGGAACAATAAGCCTTTCTATACCCAACACGAACAATTTCTCCACTTCCAGTCACAATGACCGCCGAAAGCAGATGATCGATCATTTTGCCCCACCTAACACCAAATGTTGAGTCATTATCACAAGCTATTGCAGCACCAACTGTAGATGTAGGCTTAGACTCTGGATCGTGAGGTAGCCATAGACCATACTTAGCAAGCTCATCATTAAGACCCTTGATTGTAATTCCTGTCTGAACGGTAACAGTATAATTCTCCGTATCGATCTCAAGGATCTTATTAAGTCCCTTCGTATCTATAATAACACCACCATAGAAAGCTATCGCTCCACCCCCCATCCCTGTCATTCCTCCAACGGGTATCACTGGAACCCTATACTTATTACAAATCCTAATGACCTTAGCCACATCCTCCGTGCTTTCTGGTCTTACAACAAGATTCGGCAAGATAAGCTCTTCTCCTGGCCTAGGTGACCAATCCCTAGAATACGCCACAAGTGTTGTTAAGTCATCTCTAACCTTTTCAGCTCCAATCGCCTCAGCAATTTCAGCCTTGATAGCTTTCCAATCAACCAACTTATAGCACCCTAGAAGAATAAACCACCCAGTTATAAGAAAAAATTGGTAATTTAGATTTCATGTATATGGCTGTATGCGAAAAAACAAACACAACAAAAATTGTATTCATATAATTCCAGTAAAACCTAGAGTAAATCTTATCTTGATAAGCAGTCTTGGTACCTATATATGCGTTAAAAGGATGCTGTGATTAACTATAAAAACATGTGTATAAAGCCTCTCCCGCCCAGCGTTGCCCTATATGTGCTCATAACCAATTTTCTTCAAAATAACCTCTACTGGGCTAGTATTAAGATGAAGTCCTAGTTCCTTGGGTGGTATTCCAAGGGCAAGTCCGATGAGCTGGGTAAGGTAGATTACTGGGACGGAGATTTTTTCTTTAATCAATTTGCTTATTCTTTTCTGCCTAGTCTCATATGATTGTTGGCAGAGAGGACATATCGTCACCAAAGCATCGAATTTTCTTCTCTGAATAGCGAGGAGTTTTTTGCCTCTGATAATATCTGCGCCCTTAACATCAGCATTCGACAAGAGAATCATACAGCAATCGAATTTTTCTGGGTAATATGGACTCTCAGCGCCGAGTGTCTGGATGATATCTTCAACTATGTGTGGTCTCTCAGGATTCGAATCTATTGCGAATTCCTTCGGTCTTAATACGTGACAACCATAATGAACTGCCAATTTTAGATTGTCGAGTCTGATTTTTATTCTGTCTGATATCCTATCAACACCTATGTCCTCCCAAATCACGCTTACTATATGTCTTATCCTAATGTTACCAGTAAACTTTAGGTTCTCTTTGCTGAGGATGTTGTTTACTAGTTCCAATTTTTCTGGAGTCTCAAGAAGGATCTTTCGCGCTTCATTCAGCGAGAGGTAACAGCCATTGCATAGCGTAATAATATCTTTTTTCTCCCTCTCAGCAATAGCGATAATTCTGGCAGCAAGTGTTAGCCAGGTATCTATGTTTACACACATCAGTGGTTTTCCACAGCATTGTTGTTCTGGAAAAGTCTTATAATCTACTCTGAAGGTATCCAGAATTTTCCTTGCTGAGATCTCATATTGATATTGAGATGACCAAACCATACATCCCTGATAGAGCATATAGCCCAATCTTATTCACCAATATCTATCGGGAGTTTCGACTCCTTAAATAATCTCCTGATGAGATCTCTACTAATAGCAGGAGTAACTAGGCCCAAATCCTCTCTTTTAAGGAGTTTTCTGTCTTTGCTCATAACACCCATATCTGGGAGAATCTTACCGTAGATAGAAACATTTTTAGCCATCTTAACCCAGGCCTCATGAGTCATACCTCTCTTCGAAGCAATGTTCCTTAGAGCAACAATAACGCTAGCAGGATAAACCTCCATTGGGCACCTCTCACTGCACTTCAGACACTGAGTACAATACCATATGACTCCAGACTCTATGAGTTCATCAACAAATCCTAGGTATGCAAGTCTAACAATTCTATTAGGTCTATACTCATTATGAATCTCTGCAACAGGACATCCAGAAACACATTTGTTACAGCCAAAGCAGACTTCTGGTTGTATCCAAGATATAAGCTTCTTGAGCTCCGTTCCCAACACTATGTGCTCACCTCCAATGCTGCTTCGACCTCAAGCATTATTTGCTTCGGCAAGATATTAGGTATTGTTATTGCCCCAGTCGGACATGAAGATGCGCAGACACCACACCCAGTGCATATGGCCTCATCGACAATGAGTTTGACCTCGGAGTCTGTTTCGGCAATAGATATAGCATTGAATGGGCATGTATGCATACATATCAAGCATTTAGAACAAAGCTCATTATTTATTTCTGCTTTAAATGGCTCCAGCTCCAATTCGTCTTTAGCTAAAAAGCTCATAACCCTAGCGGCTGCGGCCTCGGCATGAGAAATAGAATCTGGTATGTCCTTTGGGCCTTGAGCAACACCAGCAACAAATATACCAGCAATAGGAGTGGCCGCGGGATCGAGCTTTGGATGCTTTTCTAGAATGAAACCATCTGGGCTTCTAGGTACCTTAAGAATCTGGGAGAGGTTCCTATGGTTCTCTGATGCCTGAAGACCGGTGCTAAGAACAACTAGGTCTGCTTTTATATTGAGTATCTTATCCGATATCGGATCATATACCTCAACGATTATCGTTCCATCTTCCTCCTCTTTAAGCTCGGATGGGAGCCCCCTAATAAATTTTATTCCCTCCTCTCTGGCCCTCTTATAGAACTCCTCATATCCCTTACCAAATGCTCTTACCTCAGGTGCGCATATGTATATATCAACATCACCTAATTTTTCCTTCGCTAAGATAGCATGTTTTATTGAGGCCATACAGCCAGTTCGGCAGCAATATCTGTTGAAGTTTTCATTCCGAAAACCGACACACTGTATAAAAACCAGTGTCTTTGGCTTCTTACCCGTCTTTGGGCAAAGGATTTCTCCTTTTGTTGGGCCGGAGACATTGGTAAGAACCTCGAATTGGATGCCTGTTATCACGTTTTTGAATTCTCCATAGCCATACTCACCTATCTTAGATGGTTCGAAGGGCTCACCACCAATAGCGATTATAATTGCGCCGAACCTATCCTCAATGAATTCCCCCTTCATATCAAAATTTATTGCATTTCTATCACATGCCTGCATACATAGTCCACATACATCCCTTCTAAGCCGTAGTCTTAGGCACGCATCTGGATCTATCACGTATGAATTTGGATAGGCCTGGGGAAAAGGTATGTATATTGCTTTTCTCTCTCCAAGACCGAACCACCACTCGTTTGGAACACTAACTGGGCATTTCTCAGCGCAGTTCCCACAAGCAACACACTTCATTTCATCAACATATCTTGGTTTCCTTAAAATCCTTACATTGAAATCCCCAGG
>JAHKKZ010000136.1 GCA_029856685.1 Candidatus Njordarchaeota archaeon | reverse complement strand
TATATCACATATTTGGTACTGATTACTATGGACGAGATCTATTCTCAATGATTCTGTGGGGAGCACGTATCTCTCTTATCATTGGAATACTAGTAATAGTCCTTGGTGTTCCTCTAGGAATAATCCTTGGGCTCGTATCAGCGTACTATGGAGGGAAAGTCGATGAGGTCATAATGAGGATAGTGGACATATTCTATTCGTTCCCAGCTTTGGTGTTGGCTATTGCTCTATCGGCAACACTACCATCGAGAATAGACATACTGCTAACTCAGGTTCCAATTTTAAAAGATTTCTTGATAGGGTTATTTGGGATAAGACTGGAGCACGGAGGATATTTAGCAACAACAGTCGCAATAATCGTAGCTATGGCCATTGTTTGGTGGCCTGGATATACTCGTATGATAAGGGCTGTAGCTCTATCTGAGCGTGAAAAAGTGTATGTTGAAGCTGCAAGGGCCCTTGGTCTCTCTGACATCACCATAATGTTCAAACATATCCTACCAAATGTAATATCAATACTACTTGTTATGATAACCATAGATCTTGGATCCATAATTATTCTCGAGGCGGCACTATCATTCCTAGGACTCGGACCACAGCCCCCTCTCCCAGAGATAGGTAGGCTTATAAGTGATGGTAGGGCATATTGGCCGACAGCGTGGTGGCTAATAATAATTCCAGGAGCTTTCCTATTCATTGTCGGTTTGGGATGGAATCTTCTTGGTGATGGTCTAAGAGATATTTTCGATCCTAAGACTAGGAGAAGCATAGAGTTCGGAATCAAGGAGAGGCCCATCATGATACACGATGTCATTGGGCTACTAGGAAACATAACTATTATTGCTGGCTTTGTTACAGTAGTAGCGGTATTTGGTGATGCTCCAGGAATGGTTATACTCTCAGCACCAGTACTACTATTATTCGTTGTCTGGAAGGGTCTGAACGCCATAAGGACCTTAGGGAAATTCTATGTTGGACATATAGCAGGGATAGCATCGTATCTCTGGTCGATAAAGATCCTATCAATATTCTTACCCTCATTGTTCCCAGGTGGATTAATAGTCCTAGCTGGGGTTATCCTCAGTATGATCTCTGAGGAGATAGGTAAGAGGAGGGGAGTCGGATGAGTGAGCCGATACTCAGGGTTGAGGATCTAAGAGTATATTTCTATACGTATGCAGGTGTGGTAAAAGCTGTTGAAGGAGTATCATTTGAGGTATACTCCGGGGAGGTCTTTGGACTTATCGGCGAGACTGGATGTGGAAAAACAGTGACAAGTAGAGCTCTAACAAGACTAATACCAGATCCAGGAAGGATTGAGGGTGGGAGAGTTCTATTCAGGATAAATTCGGAATGGGTTGACCTACTAAAATTACCAGATAGCGAACTAAGGAAAATTCGGGGAAGTCTGATATCATACATATTTCAGGACCCATCAAGCGCACTAGACCCACTATACACTGCTGGGTATCAGGTGGCGGAAACAATAATTGCACATAACAGAGTTAGTTGGAAGGAAGCATGGCTTAAAGCGATAGACGCGCTAAGAAGTGTTCTTATACCAGATCCGGAGGCACGTGTAAAGAATTATCCTCATGAGTTGTCCGGAGGGATGAAGCAGAGAGTTGTTATTGGTACTTCGATTGTTAATGAGCCAAAACTCCTTATTGCTGATGAACCGACGACTAATGTTGATGTCACGATACAAGCTCAGATAATAGATCTGCTACATCAGCTGAAGAATTTGAGGCGGACATCCATAATGCTTATAACCCACAATATGGGTCTCATCGCTGAGATGGCTGATAGAGTTGCCGTTATGTACGCAGGTAGGATAGCTGAGATAGCGAATGTATACACACTATTTGAGGAACCGCTGCATCCATACACACAGGGCCTTATAAGATGTGTCCCTGACCCAACTAAAGAGATAAAGGAGCTTTACCCCATCCCTGGAACAGTTCCAGACCTAATAAATCCTCCGAAGGGATGTAGATTCTGGCCGAGATGTTCTAAAGCCATGGATATCTGTAAGAGGGAAGTCCCTCCACGTGTGGAGGTTTCTAAAGGGCATTTTGTTGAGTGTTGGTTATATGCGGGTGGTGGACATGAGTAAGCCTTTGATATCTGTTAGGAATTTGAAGAAGTATTTTCCTGTTAGACGCTTCCTATTTGCTAAGGATTATGTTAAAGCTGTTGATGGAGTATCATTCGACATATACGAGGGAGAGATGTTCGGTGTCGTCGGGGAATCTGGATGTGGAAAAACAACACTCGGAAGAACAATACTCCTGCTTATACCGCCTACTGCTGGTGAAATATACTATCGTGGGGAAAATATTCTTGAGTATGACAAGGAGAAGCTAAAGGAGTTCAGGAGAAGAGCGCAGATAGTATTTCAAGATCCATACTCCTCCCTTGACCCGAGACAAACAATATTTGATATTATTATTGAGGGGCCACGCTACCATGGGATTGATGTAGGCGATCCAGAGGAGTTCGTAGTTTCTTTGCTTAGGAAGGTTGGGTTAGAAGAATATCATCTGTATAGGTATCCACATGAGTTCTCTGGTGGGCAGAAGCAGAGAATAGCTATTGCTAGGGCTCTGGCTATGAATCCCGAGTTCATCGTGTTTGATGAGCCTACAAGTGCTTTAGATGTGAGCGTTCAAGCAAGCATACTTAATATGATAAAGCAACTGCAAAAAGAATTTAATTTGACGGGGATGTTTATCTCTCACGACCTTGCTGTAGTCAAATTTATGAGCCAGAGAATAGGAGTTATGTATGTTGGTAGGATCGTAGAGATAGGAGATTCCGATGAGCTGTTCAAAGAGCAGCTTCACCCATATACAAGGGCGTTATTCTCGGCGATACCGATTCCCAATCCTCGCGTCACAAGGTCGAAGAAAAAGATGATTGTGAAGGGTGAGCCTCCATCACCGATACATCTTCCTAGGGGATGTAGATTCTATCCTAGATGTCCATACGCTATGCCTATATGCAGGACCAAGGAGCCAGACCTTATGGAGATAGATAAGAATAGGCATGTTGCATGTTGGTTATATAGGTGAGAGGGATGGAGAGAAGAATATTTGATGTCCTCCCTAAGAAGACGCTTGGTATAGCGCTCATATTCAGCTCAGTACTATTCATTTTCTCGACACTGCTATACCTACTCACCAGAACACCAAACGTTGTTGCTATTATTGCAGTGTCTTTGATAACGTACACAAATACGCTTACTGCACTGTTCGTCTGTTCTGAGAAACTACGGAGAAATTCGCTTCCATACATAGTGTTGCTTATTATCCTTGTCGCTGTGTCTGCGGGAATATTGGTGTTCGAGATATACTACCTGCTTGCAGGAAAATTCGTTGCTGAGATCGTTGAGCCTGGGTATGCCACATTGGGACTACTAATACTGTTAATCCTAGGATATTTTGCAAATCAAATTGTGGAGAAGATAACCCCAGAGCTATACTGGAGGATTGGAAGGTTCCTTGGTGAGGACTACATAAATGTTGTTTATGTGTCGGCATTCGCCATGATTGGCCCAGCAATAGCGTTCTTTGGGGTGACCTCACTTGACCCATATATGGGATTTCTAACACTGCTAATAGCCTTTATGCCTATTCCTGGGAAGATAAGGAACATAAGGATGTATCTGAGACGTGAGGAGATCGCGAAAACTATGGAGGAGACAATAAGAAAATGGTTGCTTAGTATACCAGCGATAAAGGACGTGCCGGAGATAAAGGTATATTCTCTTGGCCCACTAGCTTTTGCTGAGTTTGGAGTAATGGTATCAGAACTTATTAGGGATCGAC
>JAHKKZ010000135.1 GCA_029856685.1 Candidatus Njordarchaeota archaeon | reverse complement strand
GTCTTTCCAGTATGATTCGAATGATCCTCCCGCATCGTCGTCTACTAGTAGTACCTTTGCCGGATAGTTGTTTACGTAGATCTCTACTACGTCTGACCATCCGTAGTTTCCTTCGTTGTCTACCGCCTTTGCCTGTAGTGTGTGTTGTCCCTCCGTTAGCGTTGTTGTGTCTAGGTCGTATTCCCAGTATCCGGATCCGCTATTATATGTCATGTTTACTGGGCTTCCACCATCTGTGTAAAGGACTACATATTCTACGTACCCTGGAGATGTGTCACTTGCTGAGACCTGCACAGTTATTGTTCCACTTACCTCAGAGCCGCTTGTTGGATTAACAATTTCGCATGTTGGTGGGTTGACCTGCTCTACTGAGTCTAGTTGAAATGTTCCTTCACCACTTATCTGCTTTATTGTCAATATATACCATCCATCACTTGATGGTGTGTATTGTAGGTGCTCGTCTGCACCCTCGGCCGTGTTGTTGCTCCACGCTACCAGTAGTGGTTCTCCCCATGTACCATATGGTGATGATGAGTCAGGCTTTGGATCCCACGACCATAGATATATATCAAAGTCCGCCCCCGATGGTACCGTAAGCTCAAATGTATATGTATGTCCAGCATACATATATACCTTTCTGGCCCATACATGCCTGCCAAATGGGTCATTAGTAAGACCTTCCGCAACATATGTTCCCATGCTATACTGCTTCTTTACGGCATCTATAGCAGCGTCAATTTGAAGAAGCCCAAATCCTTCATTCGGATCTTTTCCTCCTCTGTCCTTTTGATCGATTTCCCACGCTGTTGCACATAATATAGCCTTTATTTGTGCTGCAGCAGCAGACGTAGCTGGCCAATTCACCCATCCACCGTACATTGCAGAAATCAAAAGAGCAACAGCGCCAGAAACATGAGGCGTAGCCATTGAAGTACCTTGCCATATTGGTAAGTCGTATGTCCAAGTTTCGCTCCATCCAAAAGATGATTTTTCTATATTGGTAATTGCTCCAGTTGACCCAATGGTATATATTTCTACTTCGTCATCATAACACGTGTCGGCGGACATCACAGTCCCCTCATAATAATCCCCACCTACCGCCGCTATATCTGGCTTTGTTGTATTTCCAGTACCACCAGACGATCCGGGGCCTCTCGAAGAAGAATCGTCTATTTCTATGGTTCCATCCACCCCCGCATGTGCCCACGCTACTGTTATAGCCCCATCAGCAAAACCTGGGGCTCCCGATATCGTGTTTGAATCCGGACCTGAGTTTCCAGCCGCAGCTACCGCAATTATACCATTCTGAACAAGGTTGTTGACGGCGTTGTTCATAGCTGAATCGACATCGCTTTGACCGACACTCATCGATGCTGCAATGACGTGATACGTATCCCTATTCGCCACCAACCAATCCATGGCGGCTACCATGTCACTACTAAACTCGCTATTTCCTCCCCACTCGTTGATCACCTTTAGACCAACAAGTTTCGTCTTTGGTGCCATACCAGAGAGCGTCCCATATGTCTGTGTTGGATAATATACATGCACATATATTCTATATGCTGAGCCAGGACCATCCCATAAGAGTGCTGCTGACCCCTCTACGTGCCAGTGCATTGCAAATCTGAATCTCCATACCCCAGATTGATTAGCATAGTCGGATGGCGTAAACTTTATGTGCATAGCGTTTGCGTTTGAGTCTAGGTCTTCGGGACCGTTATCCATGAACCATGCGACACGTGTTCCATTGGGGGCATAAACCAACGTTCCATTGACTTCACTATAGTGATCCGTTCTAGCAGTGTTCTGCGATATGTCCTTGAAGTATGGCCATTCTATCTCGACCTCTTTCGTTGGGTCATCCACGTAGACGTATAAGTCTGGTGCCCAGAAATAATCTCCAGGATTCTCTCCGAAATTATTTGATTCATATTTCAGGCCAAATCCATCTGTGAATACAAGTCTTCCTTGACTGTCAACTATTGTTGCACTTACATTATATCCCGCTACTATTCCCCCACAGTGAGTACCGTGTCCGTTGTCGTCATATGGCGTTGTTCCTGTCCCCACATAGTCTTTCCATCCTACTATTTTGTATGTGTCGTCGTTCCATACTGCTGAGTCTGACCCCGCGTCGCTGTATCCGTATGTCATTGGATGGTTTGGATCTATTCCTGAGTCTAGTACTGCTACCGCTATGTCTCTTGCGCTCTGTATTCCTAGCTGGTTTACCAGGTAGTCCCATGCATACGTGTTTGCTCTTACTGTTCTTGTTGAAAAGTACAGCATTGCTTCTCCCTTCATGTCTGGTTGTATTATTGCTACGGTGGGGTGTTGTGCTAGTATTGGTATGTATTTTGCCTTTATTTTTCCTGCGAATCCCTTTATCACGTACCTGTAGACATATTTTATCGTGCCTCCTAGCGATTTAAACTTCTCTATCGCTGTTGGGTCTTCTGTTGTTAGCATTACCACTATCTTAACTTCCTCTTCAGAGTACCTGGTTATGTTTTCCTCAAATTTGTCGTATATCCTGTTTCTGTCTTTATCTACTTGCCTTATGAGATCCCAATCGATGAAGTATCTTGGCTTTATGTTGTCGTAGTCTGGCACTATCACATAGTCTATTACCTTGTCTCCCGCCACTATCGGGTAGACCTTCTGTCCTTGTGCTAGTGCTAGTTGTGCTTGGAATATTGGGTTTTTGTATCTTTCCCAGTCGTAGTGGCTTGCTGATGGCATTAGGTCTATTCTTGCGTTTGTGAGGATTCTGGATGAGAATGTCCTTATTATTTCATATGATATGTTTGCGAATCTGTTGTTTGTTGGTTTTGCTGTTGCGCTCCCTAGGGGGAAAGCGAGGGATTGGGCGAGCAGGATCCCCAATAGGGTGAGACCGATGATCTTGGATGTTCTATTCATCTAGACACACCCATACACCGGATATATTGCTATATTGTTATAGTGTTGTATTCCATTTAAAAATGTTACCCCTTGCTTGAAGCTTGTTTAAATTCTTTCGTTTCTCGTCGCGTTTTATATCAACCAGAAACAATATAACTTGTCTGGGTGGCTGCTCGTCTTTTTCTTGGGTCGTGGTGCTTTTTTTGGCGGTTTGCAGGTTATGCAATGCTGTGCATTGTGATGTTTTTCTTTTGGCTTTGATTTGTGGGGGTGTATGGAGGATTGCAGATTTTGTCGTCTCTGTGATTAAATATTCTCCTTATTGGGTTTTTCTTTGATGGTTGATGAATTAAGAGTGCCTATACTATGTTGTTCCTTAGAGTTTGGGGGTACGATTCTTTTGTTGATTGGAAAGTTTCTGTCTATAGGAGCTATGTGTATGGATGTAGGAGGATATCTATGTATTCTGTGTCACGCAATTTGCCTACGAGGGCCTTATCTAGGGTGGCAGGTGGTATGTCTTGCTCCATGGCGATACTAAGGAGGAGGGCATTGTAAACGGTGGCGCCACAATCAGTAGCGATACTGATAGACCTTGTTATGAGGTCTCTTGACCTGAGAATTGTGCATAGGTTGTCGATGAATTGGAGGGCTTTATTAAGGTTTGTCAGGATTTGATGCCTAGGGTTCTTAAATAGGGATATTCTCTTCCAGGCGGCGTTGGCTATCTCAGAGTATGCTATATCGACAGTATAGAATTCATCGTATTGCTCTATGATTTTCTCGTACCACTCGCTGAATGGTTCTGGAAAATGCAGGGCAACAATAATGGAGGAATCTAAGACAATACGTTTATCTCTCATCTCTATTCTCTCTTATTAACTCGGCGTGCGATATCTCGGTTGTTGGTAGCATCTTTCTAAG
>JAHKKZ010000134.1 GCA_029856685.1 Candidatus Njordarchaeota archaeon | reverse complement strand
TCTCCGAATAGAGGATAAAACACCGAGGGTCGAAAACGAAATGATAATCCCGTTTAAGGGGCCATTAGGAATATCTGTTATGTCCATACAGTTTCTTCTTCCAGAAGAAGACTCACCCGTTGTCTGGATGGGACCTCTTGTGGCTAAGGCGATAATACAGTTTCTTGCTCAGGTTAGGTGGGGAGAACTTGATTTTCTTCTCATAGATCTCCCGCCAGGTACGGGGGACGAAGTATTGGCGGTGATAAAGAATATTCCAGATCTGACGGGGTTAGTAATCGTTGTTACTCCACAGAGAATAGCTCTTCATGACGCTAAGAAGGCTGTGGGCATGGCGAAGATAGTTGGTGTTCCAGTACTCGGAATAATAGAGAATATGAGTGGGTTTAGGTGTCCATACTGCGGGAGGATAACATATATATTTGGTAGGGGCGGAGGAAGAATCACAGCAGAGAAATTGGGGATACGGTTTCTAGGAGAACTACCACTAGACCCAAGAATAGTTGAGTTGACAGACGAAGGAAAACCGTTCATCACGGAAGATACGGAAATATCCAAAAAATTCAGTGAGATTGTAGATAACCTAATAGAGAGTATTAGAACTATACAAGAAAAGTAGGCTTCAGAAGCACCATAAAATTGGATACATGAATATATCGCTTGATCAGTAATCCTCTAGAAATACTATTCCGTAGAGTCTTCTTAATGTATTCATATGTTTCATCATTTCTTTCTCTTTCTTCCTAAACAGTGGTTTTGCCTTTAAAAGCTTTGCTAGTGCTAGCACATAACAATCTGACATTGCTAAATGGTACTTTGTCTTAATCAATCCAGCCAGTACTATCAATCTTAGATTCCTCCCAACAACCCTTATGTTCGGATGCTGGTATAGCCATCTGACAAGCCTAACTGCCTTGTCCTTCGGGTTTGAAAGCCCTACTTTCCCATATATTTTTCTCGCAACATAGAGGACCTCTGATAGGATTATCGCTGGGATATATGCTATTATTTGTCCTCTCACGATTCTATTAAATATAGCTCTAGCGAGCCTATGCCATGGCCCTGCCCTATCTATATACTCTATAACAACACTTGTATCAATCACAATTTTAGTCTTCAATACCAAGATCCCTCAGTAAGCGACGCACTTTTTCATCATTCTTTACTTCCTCTAGGATCTCATCAACTATTTTCTCACCAGCCTCAACAAAGATATCAGGCGGAGGCTCGGAAGCTGGCTCTAAAATTATCTTTTTTCCGACAACTCTAAGCCTCAAAATAGAATT
Organism: Candidatus Njordarchaeota archaeon; assembly: GCA_029856685.1. Lineage (GTDB taxonomy): Archaea > Asgardarchaeota > Njordarchaeia > Njordarchaeales > Panguiarchaeaceae > Panguiarchaeum. The sequence goes on along the minus strand of JAHKKZ010000134.1, from coordinate 2,551 downwards.
TCGACGTATGCCCAGCTTCTCCCTAATTCTCTTCGGAATAACTATCTGACCTTTGCTCGATACTCTCACCACAGTCTGCAAGTAAGTTCACCATCTAACTCAAATCTTACAATTAATAAATAAGAAGATAAAAAAAGAATCCATATAGATTCTAATGAACGAATCACTTTGGTAGAGAAAATACTACAACCGCTGGTATGTTCGTTAATTCTATTTTCAGAGAAATATTGATACTGCCTGTAACATTCACAGGATGAATTACCCGTAAATATGTATTGATGCTATCGGAAGAATATCGAAGTAGAGTCTGCCCATTATGAAGTAGTTAGATTTAAGTGAGTGCCCACTTTTAGAATACTCTACTAATGTGGCGGATAGCTAAGGGGTTCTTTTTCTCAATATGAGTTCTGAATTTTCCATTATTTTGCATTTATATTGCAAATTATTTAAATATTATTTTGCATTATTATTGAAAAAAGGCGTCTTTATGGAGGAACACAACCCCTGGTGGTTTGGTGAGGAGCATCCTAAGTATGTTGAGTGGAAAGCGTATCAGATTCATTGGGTTCCAAGAATTATTGATGAATTCTATTCCGAGCCTTTTGCGCTGAATTTTCTGGTGGGGCCTCGACAAGTTGGAAAGACTATGTCAATAATGTTATTCATTCACCTTAGACTGATAGGAAAACTCAAGCCCCAAGCGATATTCTATTTGCCCTGTGATGAGGTGAGTGACTATAGGGAGCTTGGAGAGATTATAGATACCTACCTCAGTGCTAGAAGAGAGTGGGGGGATTAGGAGCTCCTATATAATCCTTGATGAGATAACATATGTTGAGGGGTGGTGGCGAGCAATAAAATCTAGAATCGACAGAAATGTTTTTAAGAATGACATTATCCTCATATCAGGCTCAGTAAGCATCGAAGTTCTGAAGGAGAGGGAAAGATTCCCAGGCAGGAGAGGAAATGGTAAAGACATAGTTATGTACCCACTAGACTTCTCAGAATTTGTAAGGATTCTTACTGGAATCGCTGTAAAGCAGGGCGAGTTTGAGAACATAGAATCATGGAAAAAAGCAATGCAAGCGAATATCATCTTTAGCAACAAGCTGATAGAATACTTCAGAGTGTACCTCAAAACGGGGGGCTTTCCAATACCAATAAGAGAATATTTTGAAAGGGGCAACGTAACGATAAGCTCTATAAAGGTGTACTTAGACTGGCTGAAAAATGACTGGGCAAAACTTGGGAAAAGCGACAAGTACATGAAGGAGATCATAGGCGTTATTATAAAGTTAAGACTGAATCCAATTAGCTGGCTCCACATAGCCAATGAGACCTCAGTTAACTCTCCTAACACGATTAGATCATATATCGAAACCCTCGAAGATATGCTTGTAGCAAAGGTACTTCACATATACGACCCTGTGGGTAGAAGAGTCTACTATAGGAAGAACAAGAAAGTACATATAATAGATCCCTTCATGTATAGAGTCCTAGCTCACTATGCAAGAACAGAGGTATATGAGGAGCAGGTCGTCGAATCAACGGTACTTGGACACGTGATGAGAATGTGCGATGTCTACTAATGGAGAAACAGGACAGAAGTGGACATAATCGGTGTTCTTGAGAACAGATACATAGGCTTCGAAGTCAAATGGGGGCCGAAGAAATGGAGGAAACCAAGGCACCTCAAAGACATATTCCTACTAAAAGAGAAGGAGGTACCATTATTCCTAGCATCAATCAAATGGGAGAAACCTTCTAGGTCCTACCACAAAATATAGCATAGCGAGATACGTCCTGATAATAGTAAGCGATAAACTCCTCGCCAATACTAAAGCCTAAGCGATCGAAAATCGCCAACAAATTAAGCCAAGGAGTCACAGAAGCGTAGTATAAGGCTGGATTCTCCACAGACAAAATATCGATATTGTCTTATAAGCTCTTCTCTAATCAACACTGACGAATGATCTCTTTTTGCACCTATTACCTGTAATCAGAGTTTTGTTTTTCTTCTGAAGGTATTTTTTTTCTCTTTGATGAGACTATGTTTTTCTTAGATGATTAGAAATAGCATATCACCCATTCTCTGAGCGCCCTCTTTATGTTGTTTGTTGATTATCTACTGCGAATCTAGCTGATACCTCTAATTATGATATACCTCGAATTCCGATATATTTAAATATGATGATTGATTTCTATTCTATTGGTGATTCAGTATGGGGAGATTTAAGGATATAGCGGTATATTCCGTTCTGAGCATTGGACTTATGGCTTTAGGGAGTTTTATGCTGTATTTGATGGGAGTACAGGAAGACTCATTGTGGTTATTAGTCGCTCTGGTGGCCTTCATGTTTATACCTTCGATATCAGCAGTTGTTGTCGATAAATTCTTGACGAGGAGGGGTATAAGGAGATATGGTGTGTTTTTTCCTAGGTTTGATATGCTCGCGTTTGGATCTGCATATGTTTATCCGTGGTTATTGGTGCTAATTGGTGGGTTTATAGCTTTGGTCATAGGCCTACCAGTCGATTTTACTTTATCGTC
>JAHKKZ010000133.1 GCA_029856685.1 Candidatus Njordarchaeota archaeon | reverse complement strand
CCCACAGCATCTATAATATCGAAGACAGGTATTCTTTCTAGAACAGCATATCCTTTAATCAGATACGCACTCCTTATAAGTCCATGCGAATCCACATCTACGACAAGTATGTGTGGCTGAGGCACATCATGCTCTATTGGAATCCTAACAATACCCGAGGGATCCTTCGCTATTTCCTCCTTGTCCACATAGATCTCATTTTCACTGCCACAGAATGGACATTTTACCTTAATGGTGATGTATCTCTGAGATTCAGACAAAACCTGCACACCTATACCACTACTCATTTATATTGCAATTTCATAAAATAAATTTAGACCTCCAAGTATCGATCTATCATATTAGCTCTACTGCTCTTTGGTGATATCTATGGTTCTCGTTTTGCCCTGGCCTATGTGGGAAGATGCTCTACCCCGCGAATTCCCATATGGTACATGGGGGTTCGTCGCCTTACTTATTGTATCTATTATTTATTTGCTGACAATGTGGCTGATAGGTTTCCTATTCTTGAGGACATATAAGCTGTTTCCGCGGAGGAAAGAATATAAATATTTTGGGACTGGTATCTTAATCGTGGCTTTCTTTGACACTATTCATGCCCTTGGAGAAATTATGTTCTTTATTACGAATGATTCGAGAGTTCCAATATTTCTGGACACCAATGTAGTATTTTATTTCTATCCAACAGTGACAAGCCTCTGTGTTATGGGTATATTCACATTCTACATGCTTGTTTACACATATGGTGTCTACAAGCTTGAGGAGAAAAAACCATCTGACAATGTCTTCTACGCACTTGGATTTTTGGGCATTGCACTCGGCCTAAACCCATACAATTTCTGGCACATGATCAAGCCCGAAGGAGCTTTCGACACGAAACCCATCACTGGTATACTCCTTCTCATAGTTGGGATCCTCGCTGTTTACAAGTTCTACACAACTCTCAAAACTAAACTTAGCCTAGAATTAGAGAAGGCCCCTGGAGGTGTAAAAAGGATCAAAATAGTCACTTGGGGTTTGATTCTAATGCTTATACTTGTATTCCTAATGATTCCTCATGGCATGTTGGCAACACTAGCTGGCAAGGGAGTTGAGTGGGCAAAAGTAGCTATGATCGCCATAACATGTATAAAGCTTATATCCCTTGCATCCTCAGCGATATTGATATACTCTGGCTTTGTCTGGCCAAGCTGGGCTGAGAGAATATTTGGTAAATAAATCGTTTTTTCTTTTTTGTTTGGTTTGGAGAGATAAAATAGACATGAGGGTGAAGATCAGACCTGTAGATCCTAAGGATTTTAAAAGTATTTGGCTCATAGAAAGACTAAGCTTCAAGACTCCATACTCCCGTTCTCTGCTCAGATATCTTATGCAATGCTCACACGTTTTCTTGGTTGCTGAGTTAGAGGGAAAAGTTGTGGGCTATGTTTGTGGGGTTATTGAGAGAAGAGAACAGGTATTGGGCCATATATTCAGCATAGCTGTCCACCCAGAATACAGAAGAATGCGTATAGGAACAGCTCTTATGATCGAGGCAATAAATATGCTTAAGCGGCGGGGAGCTCAGAAAATATATCTTGAGTGCAGAGTCTCTAATATTGCGGCAATAAAACTATATGAAAAACTTGGATTCAGAGTAACAAAACGGATAAAAAGCTACTATAGAGATGGAGAAGACGCCTACATAATGGAGTTAGAACTCTAAAGCTATGTAAATACATTAGATTTGATTAACCTATGATAATTGGAAAAAGAGAATAGTAAATTGGTATTATTGGAGAATGATGGTTATAGGAATCACTATTTCCCGCGGCGAAACCAACCTAATAAACTGCCTAGGTGGTTGGCTACTGTTATATGCCGCAGAAACAGAAAATCTTTTCTTGTCCGAAATTTTCCAAGGTTTTATAGATATTTTTTGTGTCTAGGTCTAGACGTATCTATGGGCTCACGGGGAATATGCTTAACCTTAGCGACAATAGTAAATGTGGCAGAAGAACCAGCATACCTAAGAGAAATTCTGAATAGCAGAAATTTTAAAAAATATGGCGAACAAGTATTCATAGTTTCAGTTCTTTCTCTGAGTTCCAGAGACCATGAATGTTGCAATATGAGAAGGCAATAAGTCTTCCAGGTTTCTTGGTCCTAAATGTGAATGTCGCTATAGGCTCGGTATAAACACCACTGGTATTGGGTCCCTGGGTAGATTCTCCATGAGAATTAAACTCAACAAAACCTATATCATAGGGGAAGTTTGAGTCCTCAGGCCAGAAAATAAGCCTTATCCACCTTATATGGTGTTCAGTAGTGTTTGGATGTGGAATCTCCTTCCCAACAGAAACCCTAATAGTGATTGGTTCGCCCCTCTTAGCTTTCCCCAAAATCTCAATCACAGGAACATGCTTCTCAGTTTTCCAGTCTGCCGTTTTGAAGAGGGAGGACACAACGATCACCATATAGTATTACGAAAAATGAAATATAGGGAGATACTTAAACTAAAGTTTCTTGTAGCAGAACCACCAATCATAGCACTCTAATTCCTTCTTCTTTGCTTTCTCAAGACGCTCCTCAGCAGTCTTTATATCGGAGGCTGGTGGAACTATGACCTTATCTCCTATGAGTTCATTGTTCGGCCAATTTGCGGGTATCGCCACATCATTAGCATCGGAAACTTGGAGTGCTTTAACAAGTCTCAGGATCTCATCCATATTCCTACCTACCTCCTGTGGGTAGTAGAGAATCGCTCTTAGGATACCATTTGGATCCACTATAAAGACAGCACGCACAGTATTGGTACCCTTACTAGGATGAATCATGCCTAGTAGCTGTGCTATTTTTCCTCGGTCATCAGCTATTATCGGAAACTTAATCTCGACACCAAGATTCTCCTTGATCCACTCAACCCACTTAATATGAGAGAACACTTGGTCGATTGATAGGCCTATCAACTCAACACCAAGCTTCTTAAACTCATCGTATCTTTTTTGGAACGCTATGAACTCGGTGGTGCATACTGGCGTGAAATCTGCTGGGTGGCTGAATAGGATAACCCACTTACCCTTGTAATCATCTGGGAATCTAATTATACCATGTGTTGTCTGAGCTTCAAAACTGGGCATCTTCTCGCCGAGAACAGGAATTGAAATTCTTTTTACTTCCTCACTCATATTCGATCACCATACTATAATAGAAAAGAATCACACATTAAATAACGAAATATATAATAAATGGTTCGAAAAAAGAATAAAAATATTTAATATTCGCAATATTCATTTGTAGCTGTAAGGACAACAAGCAAAAGGCAAAAAATCAATGCGGTGGGAATGATGTTCCTATTTTTCATAGTATCGGCGATCTTAGCAGGTCTTATAGCGACATCTATTGGAGGAATACCGATACTCTTTATAAAGGAGAGGATCCACAGAAGAAGCTTTGATATAGCTAATGGTATCGCAGCAGGACTCATGCTTGCAGCCTCAATCTTCAGCCTACTGCTTCCTGGATTCGAAATAGGGGGCTTAGTACCAATAATTTCTGGTTTTCTCCTCGGTATGCTTTTCATTCTCCTCCTAAAAGATAGGATTCATGTCTTCTACTATAAGCTACGCGGTAAAATGCAGCCAACAACTATGTATAGAGCACTAATAGTTTTTGTCGCAATAACACTACATAATTTCCCAGAGGGGATGGCTGTTGGTGCGGCCTTCGCCTCAGGAAGTATAGCACTGGGAATCGAAGTGGCGTTAGCAATAGGAATACAGAACATCCCAGAGGGATTTGCAGTAGCAGCACCACTAATAGCGATAGGAAAATATCCCAGAAAAAAGGCATTTATGTTCTCGATTTTAAGTGGTCTAGTAGAGCCAATAAATGCGTTTGTAGCATATGTTCTAGCATCGACAATTCGTGGGTTACTGCCATACTTCTTTGGCTTCTGCGCAGGGGCGATGATGTTTGTGGTACTAAATGAAATGAT
>JAHKKZ010000132.1 GCA_029856685.1 Candidatus Njordarchaeota archaeon | reverse complement strand
CTCCGATATTGTTTCTCTTTTTGTTATTTACTTTAGGAAATGGATTCGAATATTGCTTCGAGTATTTTTTCTGCTAGTTCTTCCGCTGTGATATCATCAATATATACTATTCTTGGTAGTAGTATTGATCCTGATGGTTGCTGTTCGAAGTTGAAGCCGAGGTAGATACCTCCAGATATTTTTGTGATTAGTTTGAGGAGTTCGGTTGGGGAGAGTATATATTTGGCTGGCCAATATTCGATGTGCCATGGGTTTACTACTATTAGCTTTATTCCTCTTTTTGCTAGTAGTCTGGCAATGGCTATGACGTCTGCTTGAGCATCGGATTCAAAGTAGTCTCTTATGTTTTTGTCGATGGGAATATTGAGAGGAATATTCGCTATCCCATCGGATAATATGAGCACTCTAGGGATTATATCTGGGTATTTTGTCCGCATGGATAATATTAGCCTATACGCCTTGAGGAGGCCCAGGGCAAGTGGTGTTTTTCCCAGAAATTCGACTTTAAGAAAACCACTTATAATCTTATTTATGTTTGTTGTTGGATATGTCAGAATCTTAGCAGTATTTTCTTGGACAGCTATGAGACCTATTAGGCTTCTTAGTTTCCATGCTTTGCCATGGAATTTTAATAGTGTGCGTATGATTATTGGTATGAATGGTTGCATACTTTCGCTTGCATCTAGAACGATCATTAATAGTAGCCTTCGTCTTCCTTTTCTAAGCTCCATTCTAATGTCATCTATTCCTATCTTTCTCTTAGATGGGTTTCTTATCACCGCTGATATTATAGTTGGTATCAGCGCTATTCTGCTTCGTGCCCTTTTGGTAAGAGTATAAGATACATAGTATCCTCTTGAACCGTATGTTGTGGCGGATTTTAGGCCATAATAGCTTCCCTCGGCATGAATGGGGCGTATATGTCTGATCTTAGGTGGTTTTGTTCTAGGGCTTATTCTCAATTTGGATGGTAAGAGATCCCTTACACTTATCTTTTCGGATGTTGGGAACAATTCCTTGTGTATTTTTATTTTCGCTAATCCTAGTCGTGCTTTTTTGGTTTTCGCGTACATAGAATATTCTACGTCAGGTTCAAAACTTTTTTTCGACCGAAAGGGTATTACATGTCGGAGATGATCCAATAGTCTTGTTTTGAGGAGGGATCTAAGCATTTTTCGTTTAGTTTTGTCTTTCGCTACTTCTTTGGCTAATTTTTCACCTCTGCCCCTAAGCTCGTAGAAGGATTCTGATTTTTTCGGTATTTTTCTTATCCGTTCTGGTATTTGGGTCTCAGCGAAAAAAGCGTTGCTCTCCCTCTAGCTTAACCTTACTTTTTTCTTCGGGTATTATTGGGCCTGATAATATGTTATCCATATACTCTTTAGCAGTTTTATGTTTCGCTTCAACCTTGATTTTAAACTTAGATTTTACCTCTTTCAATGCTTTTCTGAAGGCCTCCTCTATTTCCTCTAATGTAGGTGGCTCCAAGAGACCTCCCTTACGTGTCCTATGAACCAACGCCATATATGCTGCTATGCGTATATCAGCTGATCTGACTTCTCTCCTACCTTCCAGAGCTGCCAGTGCTTTTGCTGTCTGAGCTATAACTATATCTGGGCGGTGCCCGTCGACGCTAAGCATGCGACATAGCTCTGCGATTAGGAATAGGAGAGGACTATCTATTGTGACTTCATTCACTATGTTTTTGGCGTATATTATTCGCTTTTGGAGGTTCTCGGTCCGCTCCTTGTAACGCTCCCTAAATGATAGGGGGTCCTGCTGGAATTCAATATTTCTCCTTATGATCTCCATTCGTAGCTCTGGATCGTTTATACCTCTCACATCAACACATAATGATAGTCTGTCTAGTAATTGTGGTCTAATATCTCCTTCTTCTGGATTCATCGTGCCGACGAGTATGAATCTGGCTGGATGGGAAAAACTAATATTTTCCCTCTCGATATAGTTCCAACCCATCGCAGCAGCATCCAAAATAATATCTACTAAGTGGTCGGGAAGGAGATTTATTTCATCTATATACAATATGTTTCTATTAGCTCTCGCTAAAACCCCTGGTCGAAAAGCACGTTCTCCCTCCTTAAGGACTTTTTCGATATCTATTGTTCCTAGAACCATATCCTCAGTAGCACCGATAGGAAGGGTTACAACTTTCATCTTTACCTTCTTTGTTGGTAATTTCTCGCCACGACTATATCGCTCACGGCATCTTGAGCACATTAGAAGCGGATTATGTGGATCACAATTAAATGGACAATCAGCAACAACCTCTATTGGAGGAAGAACATCGGCAAGACCCCGAACAACAACACTTTTTCCGGTTCCTTTCTCACCTCTGATGAGGAGCCCCCCTATAGATGGGTTTACGGCTATAGCGAGAAGAGCTAATTTCAGTAGATCTTGTCCAACAAAAGCTACGAATGGATATACTATATTATCCTGTTCCAATGAACGACACCAGATGAATTTTTAGGACTAGTCCTATTCTTAACCGATTTAAATATTCAAGAATATTTTTGTGCAATAAAAATAATACGTAAGTCGATTATACCTTAACTCTTCTCAAAAAATCTGGTTGAATCAACGCTATTGTTGGGTTCGAATCATATTGGTGATACTGTTTGGATAGGAATCTGTGGAGCTTGTCTATTACGGCTGTGATAATAGCATTTGCATCGTCAATATTCTGGACAATACTTCCGCCCTATATGTGGGATCTTGGATTTGGTTTTCTGGATATAGCAATTGTTTATGTTTCGCAGAGTGTAGTTATGATACTATTCTCAAGACTATTGGGGATTTTCGCTGATAGTCTTGGAAGAAAAAAGTTTATTGTTGGAGAGCTAGTAGTTTTGCTTATAGCTTACATTTTCCTATATTTATGTGTGTATTCGGATTCCCTTAATGTGCTAACAATATCTACTTTCTCAGCACTTATGGGGCTCGCTTGGGCAATTGGTAGTGGAGCTTTTGCTGCTGCGATAACAACGTCGCTTAGTAGAGAGAGAACAGGCTTCGCTACGGGTCTATATGTCACGGCTGATACATTAGGTTGGACTATAGGTAGTTTTGTGTCGGGCGCTTTTGTGGATGTCTTTGGGATGGGCCTAACATTAATTGTGTCAATATTTGTGATAGTTCTGGGTTTTCTTACTATTGGGTTTTACCATGAGAAGACTATTAGGAAACCTATTTCCCTAAGGAGTGCTCTGAAGGACTCTTGGGCGTTGTCTTTGCCGAGTAAGGATAATTTGTTGGTATATCTTTTCATAATAGTTGCTGTCCTAAACATAGGAGCGGCTATATTCTTCTTAGTATTCGTAATAAAGTTCTATATGATTGTTGGATCAAAAACCATGTATGGACTCCTCTCTGGTATTAGTGGTCTCCTAAGCATGTTAGTACCATATTTTGTGGGGAAGCTTAGTGAAAGTGTAGACAAAGAAAAAATATTGTTCTGGGCGCTTATCGTGAGAGTCCTATTCATGGCTGTGATGGTATTTAGCTGGGACTTATGGATAGCGATACTGTTTTGGATAACGCCTCTATGGCCCATAGTAATGCTAGAATTAATCTCGTTGACAACAGAGTACTCTATAGAGAATAGAGAGTCTGAGGCACACGCTGTGAGAAACTTAATAGGCATGGTACTACAAACAATAGGTAATATTATAGGTGGCTTAATTTCTGAGCTGATAAATGTTGAAGCTAATCTTGAACTCATGGCCATTATATTAGGAATAGGCGTAGCATTCTACGCGCTGGGGATTCCTCTATCTCTTATTCTCTATAGAAAATCAAAGATCTCTTCATAACCTATATCTTTTTCTGAAGCGCTATAAAAAGCTGGGAAAGACCTTGATTAGGCGGTATATCCTAGGGACATTATAAATCTATTTCTGCCTACTTAGAGACCATTTCGGGGGTTTATGATAGATGAAGGGCTGGTTAAGTATCCATACAAGAT
>JAHKKZ010000131.1 GCA_029856685.1 Candidatus Njordarchaeota archaeon | reverse complement strand
TATTGTCCCCCCGCCGATGCCGAATATCGGTCCTAGCAACGCAGCTAGAAATGCTATTAGAAACACTAGGAACCCAATCAGCATTTCTATGTGCCACCGCAACCAATAAATCATGCAGCTTTATGTATTATAAACTGAGAATAAGTATGTGATCGATGTATATAATTTCCTTCTCATTCCTCCATAGAGACGATCGAGACATCCCCAGAGGGAATATCCACAATTATCTTACGTATCTTTAGCTTCCATACTTTCTCTGGTGCCCCACCCTTACCAGTTTCTCGGTAGCCTACCATCCCAATAACACCTAATCTCTCCAATTCGTTGAGATGATAGTAGAGTAGAGTTCTAGGAAACGCCACATTATACTTGATCTGAATTTCGCTGAGAATTTCATTAGTAGATTTTTCTCCACTTGCTAGGATTCTTAAGATAAGCCACCTAATCCCCCACAGAGCACTGAGCAGACCAGTAGTTTGGAAGGGCTCAGGGATTCTATGCCTCCATCTTCTACGTCTCCTACGCATTTGTCCACCGACCCCTCCTTCTACAAAATCTGCGCCTCCTCCAATGATTATACCACCACCTTCGGCATCCAATAAAAAATCTTCGATTATAATATGGAGCATATCTTATCCTGGGAGGATTCTGCGGGTAGGCAAAACTTTTCGTAGTTGTAGGACTCATGCTTACGTCATTTCTGTATATGTAGGAATCATATTGATGCCTAAACAGGAAATAGTATAACACTAATATAACTATGATGAATAGTAAAAACACAAACACCAGATAAACCACATATGCTTCCAATGAGAATGTTTCTAAAAATATATTAAATAGAGACGACATAAAGACCCCCTACGCATCCACTAAGGACCCCATCTTCTTCCCCAGCCAGGCTTATCTAATCTATGAATCATATATCCTGGTGCCCCACAATATGGGCATGATGATGGTTTTGGTTGACCATAAGGCACCTCTATAATGTTATTACACTGCGAACATAAAAATCTTTTCATCTGTCCCGTGGGATATTGAGGCGTTGGTAATGAAGGAACGCCCTGTGGTATTGTCTCATATACACGGACTATCTTGGCTTTAGGAGCCCCGCAGTATGGGCAGAAGTTTGGTTCAGGTAAGTTCTCAGGTATTTCGAACTCCTTACCGCATTGCAAGCATTTAAATTTTCTTACTCCAACTGCCATTCTCTCTCACCTACCAATTATAGATAAGCTGATATAACCATTTTTAAATGTTATATTTTTCATTATAATATTACAAATTTATTTGTAATTTATCTGAACTTTGTTGAGAAGCTTGTATGGCTCTAAGATACGCATGATTTTTAGTAATGCGGATGATTTCTATGTGCTTCATATGGTTTCTGGTTCTCTTATGGTCTCCGTCTTAATCAGTGTTACTTCTTTTTCTATTGATAATAGGGGCTCAGTTAGATATGTCTGAACCTTACCAAATAGTTTCTTTGCTCGGAAATATATTCTCTCGTTGGGCATTGTGAGATGCCTATACGCTTTGGGGGGCGGTAAGTATCTCTTACCTATGCTGAGCTCCCGTCTAGGAATTCTGATTGTGATTTTGAAGACTCCCTGGATCCTTAATCCACATTTCTTACAGTACATTATATTTTTTGATTTTTTCTTCAATCTTGCGCAGCAACGGGGACATCTAGAATTCTTGGTTATTGTTTCTGGTTCCAGTGTAATAGGAACGAATTCTTCGATGTTCCCCCTTATAGTGTTCCCTGTTTTCTCCGTAATCGCGATAACAAGCTTTATTTTATCATTTGGTCTCAGTTTTAGGATATTTGATTGTAGCGTTCTCTGAAGTCTATATGCTATGCCCTCGACATACCCCCCAACAACAGACGCTTTTAGGAATACCTTATCGTTCTTCCTATCGGCGGATATTACTTGGCACTCGATCATTACTGTTTCGTATGGGTGGGCCTCCTCAACGTTTTTAATGCTACGTATATGGGTGCTTGTTGCTTGATTCGTTCTGAATATTGCCCAAAGTTCTATGTCTTCGTGTTCTATCATTTGGAAAGCCTTATAAACAATTTCGGGGGTCTCTCCGCGTATGCCGAACAAGACGGGGTCTGGGCCTTTTGGTGCTATGAGTATTCGGTTTCCATCAACATTTCCAAACGTTAGGGGAAATAATTCTTTGTTCATCTGGAAAACGGATTTTATGTTTATATCCCTTTCCTTGCCTATGTTTTTTCTTTGCCTATATGCTAGAAGCTCAAACGTATAGTCATCAAATGTTGCTCCTATGGCCGCTACGGCGCCTACTATTCCCCGGGGAATGCTCTGTTTAGAGCTGTACACGATTAAATATCCTGTCCTCATGCTTCTTAATTCCTGGAGGAGAACCTTCGGGGGATACACAGACCTCACAGATTTGAAATAGGCCCTGTTTAGAACTTGGTCCACAACGTATCTTTCCGTCATGTACATTGCCAAGGCGGGTTGTGTTTTCCTAAAAAATCCATGAGAAAGTTTGCTTACAAGTTTAGGTACGCTTTCTATTAGGTTATTCAGATCCTCTATGTGAACTCTTATTCTGATTGCTGTTCCCGCGTTTCCCCTTGTTTTAAGAGGTATATTTGGGTTAAGTCTAACTAGCAAAGGGAAATCTAGAAATCTCACATCGAAACTTTTTCTTACCATATATGCTATTCTTGCCGCCGCATATGTTGTGCATAGACCGTAAGGGGAGTCAAAATCATCAAGACCTATGTGCACGTATACCTCTTTTCCTTTAGGAAGATCTCCTAGTTCTAGAATTTTGATGAAATCTGTTCTTGGAGGAGAAATAAAACGTTTAGCCTCCATGAGCACTGTCTTCTTTAGGTAGTCATAATCACCAAGTTTGGGGTTTCTCTGCAAACACTTAGTACAAACACGTGCGAATCCGACTAGTCTAGAATCATTGTCACAAACAAGTTTGCCGCAGATCGCACAGTACCCTCTTGAGAGAGCCTCTCCACAAATCTCACATATAAACGGTTCGCAGTATTCACATATCCTATTTCTATTCCTTGTATCTCTGCCACAAAATCTACACTTCATTTTTAAATATCATCAGGCTATAACCTAGCAACAACACGTTTTATTAGCTCAGCTAATATTTCAGAACGCTCCTTAAATACCTCCAAGACTTCCTCTTGGGTGATTCTCTTCTGCATCCCTGCAGCATAGTTTGTAACAACACATATTAGGGCATAGCAAATATCAAGTTCCTTAAACAGAAAGACTTCAGGTGAGTTTGTCATTCCCACAATATCCCCACCGATAATCTTGAAGAATCTTATTTCGGCTGGAGTCTCAAATCTTGGCCCCTCAGTACACACATATGTCCCTCCAAAGTGTATCGCTATACTCATCTCCTTACCAACTTCATAGATTATTTCCCTAAGTTCCCTGCAATAAGGCTCAGTTACATCGACATGATACACTCCTCTTCGCACTTCTCCATTTCTAAGCCTTATAGAAAAATCACCATCAAAAAATGTATATTTCCGGTTCTTCGTGAAATCTATTATCTGGTCTGGTAAGACAAAATCACCTGGTCTAAGATCGTCTCTTATAGAACCCACAGCACTAGTAGCTATGACCTTTTCGACACCAAGCTTGTACATCGCATATGCATTAGCATGATAGTTTATTCTGTGTGGAGGAATTGTATGGCCTTCACCGTGTCTAGGCAAAAATACTACTTCTTTCTTTGCCAGGATCCCACGAGTCATAACGACGGCGCCGAAGGGTGTATCCACATAGACCCTCTGTGGATTTTTAATGCCAACAAGCTTATAGAAACCACTCCCACCAATAATTCCTATTGGTGCCATCGCAGTTATTCACCAGCGAATCACGTTTATTATTAACGATAATTCACATCTTTAATACTTGTCCCCTAATATTGGAGAGGGAATCTAGATGTGGGAAATCCCCAAGATAGAAATAACTAGACATAGACTAGAAAAT